>NZ_CP086113.1:0-300000 GCF_016806835.2 Skermanella rosea
GGTCAGGAACAGCCGGTTCGCGGCAGCCGTGATGCTGCCCTCCTGCACGATCACCATGAAGGTCCGCAGGAGGTTCCAGTCCAGCTGGTTGCCGAGCTTGTCCAGTTCGCGCTGCTGCGCCATGCGATGCGGTCCCGTATGCGTGCCATAAGTCCGGCTAAGGAAGCCGTAGGGCCACGGCGGCGGAAACGCGGCCGATCCGCTCGCCGCCCGCCGTTCGGCGGCATTGCCACGGCCCCGACCCATAATCCTGGTTTATGGGGGCGATGAGAATTGCCAATTTGCCGGCCGCCGAGTTTCCTCTTCGTAATGAACGGGTCGCCGAAGCCGGCGCCCTGCCCTTCCGACAATCGAACAGGAGTTCTTCATGGCCTCGAAACAGGACAAGGTGTCGCCCGCGGAGTGGAAGACCCGCGTCGATCTGGCGGCGGCCTATCGACTGTTTCACCTGCTCGGCATGACCGACCTGATCTACACCCACATGTCGGCGCGCGTGCCCGACCAGGAAGGCCGTTTCCTGATCAACCCCTACGGCCTGATGTTCCACGAGGTCACCGCGTCCAACCTGATCAAGGTGGACGGCGAGGGCAATCTGGCCGAGGACAGCGAGGGCGAAGCCAACCCGGCCGGATTCACCATCCACTCGGCGCTGCACATGGCGAGGCCGGACATCGGGTGCGCGATCCACCTGCACACCCACGCCGGCATGGCGGTCAGCGCGCAGGCGGACGGGCTGCTGCCGATCACCCAGCATTCGCTCCGCTGGTACGGCCGCATCGCCTATCACGACTACGAGGGCATCGCCCTGGACCATGCCGAGCGCGAGCGGCTGGCCCGCGACCTGGGCGACCACCATTCCATGATCCTGCGCAACCACGGCCTGCTGACGGTCGGCCGGGACGTGCCCGAGGCGGCCGTGCTGATGTACTACCTGGAGCAGAGCTGCCGGACCCAGATCGCGGCGCTGTCCGGCGGCCGGCCCCTGGTGACGCCCTCGCCGGAGATCTGCGAGCATACCGCGCTTCAGTACGAGAAGTCCTATCCCCGCGCCGGGGTCCTCGAATGGGGTCCCCTGCTGCGCTGGGTCGACGGCCAGGGCGGCGACGGCTACCGGGCCTGACGCGCCGGAAGAATAATGGAAAGACCGGGGCATGAAGCCCCGGCGGAAGAATCACGAACAGGGAACCGGAGAAAGACATGAGCAACCGACTGGCGTATCTGCGCCGCCTCACCGCCTCGGGGGCCGTCGCGGCGGCCCTCCTCGCTCCCGCGGCACTGGTCGCGACCGCCGCGGGGCCGGCCCTGGCCCAGGAACAGGTGCAGAAGGGCGGGACGCTGAACGTCATCGTCCAGCCCGAGCCCCCGATCCTGGTCCTCGGCCTGAACCAGCAGGGACCGACCCAGACGGTCGCCGGCAAGATCTACGAGGGCCTGCTGCGCTATGACCACGACCTGAACCCCATGCCGTCGCTGGCGGAGAGCTGGGAGGTTTCCCCCGATGGCCTGACCTACACCTTCAAGCTGCGCCGGAACGCGAAGTGGCACGACGGAACGCCGTTCACGGCCAAGGACGTGGTGTTCACCACCGCCAAGTTCCTGCCCGAGGTCCATCCCCGCGCCCGCGCCAACTTCAGCCATGTCGAGAGCGTCGAGGCGCCCGACGACTACACCGTCACCTTCAAGCTGAAGCAGCCGTTTCCGGCCTTCATGAAGGCCTTCGAGGTGTCCTCGGCCCCGATGATGCCGGCCCATATCTACGAAGGCACCGATTACAAGCAGAACCCGAAAAACTCGACCCCGATCGGCACCGGGCCGTTCAAGTTCGAGCAATGGGTCAAGGGCAGCCACATCCACCTGGTCAGGAACGCGGACTATTACCTCGACGGCCGGCCCTACCTGGACGGGATCTATTTCCGGGTCATCCCCGACGCCGCCAGCCGCGCCCTGGCCCTGGAGAGCGGCCAGGTCGACATCAGCCAGTACAACGACGTCGAGCCGTTCGACGTGCCGCGCCTGAAGGAGCTGCCGCACCTCACCATGACCACCAAGGGCTACGAGTTCGTCGCCCCGCTGTCCTGGATCGAGATCAACACCCGCACCGCGCCGCTGGACGACAAGCGCTTCCGGCAGGCCCTGGCCCACGGGCTGAACCGCGAGTTCATCCGCGACCGGATCTGGTTCGGCCTGGGGCGCGTCGCGACCGGCCCGGTCAATTCGGTGACCCCTTTCCATGAACCGGACGTCCCCGAATACGAGTACGATACCGACAAGGCCGAGGAACTGCTGGACGAGATGGGCCTGGAGCCCAACGGCAGCGGCGTGCGGGCCGAGATCACCCTGACCCCCATGCCCTATGGCGAGACCTGGGCGCGCCTGGGCGAGTACATCAAGCAGTCCTGGGGCAAGATCGGCGTCAAGGTGAACCTGGAGAGCACCGACGTCGCCGGCTGGGTCCAGAAGGTTTCCAACTGGGACTACCAGACGACCAACAACTTCGTCTACCAGTACGGCGATCCGTCCCTGGGCGTGGCGCGGACCTATATCTCCGACAATATCCGCAAGGGCGTGATGTTCTCCAACACCATGGGCTATTCCAATCCCAAGGTCGACGAGCTGTTCGCCAAGGCCGCGGTGGAGAACGACCCCAAGCAGCGCGGCGCGCAGCTGAGCGAGGCCCAGAAGATCCTGGTCGGCGACATGCCGGTGATCTGGCTGCTGGAGATGGAGTTCCCGACCTTCGTCAACAAGCGGGTCCACAACGCGGTGACCACGGCGATCGGCACGTCCGAGAACTTCGCCGACACGTGGGTCGAGAAGAAGTAACGGGCGCCGACCAGTGTCACGGCACGGCGATCCGCGCCGCCGGGCTTGTCGAGACCACTGTGCCGAACCACCAAGGCTCCCAGCGAAAGGGCTGAACGGCAATGGCCGCCATCGCATCGTTCCTGGGAAGGCGGCTGATCAAGTCCGTCTTCATCCTGTTCGCCATCGTGGTGATCAACTTCCTGCTGGTGCGCGCGGCACCCGGCGACCCGGCCATGGTCATGGCCGGAGAAGCCGGGGCCGCCGACCAGCAATATGTCGAGCAGCTTCGCGAACAGTTCGGCCTGGACCGGCCGCTGTACGAGCAACTCGGCATCTACCTGGCCGACGTGGCGACCGGCGATCTCGGGTACTCCTACCGGCAGCAGCGGCCGGTGTGGGACCTGATCGCCGACCGCCTGCCGCCGACGCTGATCCTGACCGGCTGCGCCTTCATCCTGGCGCTGACCGCCGGCATCCTGCTCGGCACCCTGGCGGCGATGAATGTCGGCCGCTGGTCGGACACCGCCATAACCGTGCTGGCGCTGCTCAGCTACGCGACGCCGATCTTCTGGGTCGGCCTGATGCTGATCCTGCTGTTCTCGGTCCAGCTCGGCTGGCTGCCCGCCTTCGGCTACGAGAGCGTCGGCGCCGGCTACGAGGGATGGGACCGGGTCACAGACATCGGGACGCACCTGATCCTGCCGGTCGTGACGCTGGGGCTGTTCTACATGGCGGTCTATGCCCGGCTGACCCGCGCCTCGATCCTGGAGGTGCGCGACATGGATTTCGTCAAGACCGCCCGCGCCAAGGGGCTCACCGAGACCCGCATCGTCTTCAGGCACGTGCTGCGGAACGCCATCCTGCCGGTCATCACCTTCGCCGGCATCCAGGCCGGCCAGCTGGTCGGCGGCTCGATCCTGGTCGAGACGGTGTTCGCCTGGCCCGGCATCGGCCGGCTGGCCTTCGACGCCGTCCTGCAGCGGGACTACCAGGTCCTGCTCGGCATCTTCTTCGTGACCTCGGTGATGGTGATCGTCTTCAACATCATCACCGACCTGGTCTACTCCCTCGTCGATCCCCGCATCGAGGTGGCCTGACATGAGCCGTGACTTCTGGAAGGCCTTCGCCCGCAACCGCGGGGCGGTCGTCGGCCTGGCGATCCTGGCGCTGGTCGTGCTGTGCGCCATCTTCGCCAACCTGCTCTACCCGGACAGTCCCTGGGACATGGTCGCGATCCCGTTCCAGCCGCCCCTGTCGGAGGACGCGCTGCTCGGCTCCGACACGCTGGGGCGCGACATCGCCTCGGGCATCGTCCACGGCGCGCGGGTGTCGCTGCTGATCGGCCTGGCCTCCACCGCGGTGGCGCTGCTGATCGGCGTCACCCTGGGCGCCACCGCCGGCTACCATGGCGGGGCCATCGACGACGCGATCATGCGCTTCACGGAGCTGTTCCAGACCATCCCCAACTTCGTGCTGGCGGTGGTCCTGGTCGCCATCTTCACGCCCAACATCACCAACATCACCATCGCGATCGCCATCGTGAGCTGGCCGCCGCTGGCCCGGCTGGCGCGGGGCGAGTTCATGGCGCTGCGCTCGCGGGAATTCGTGCAGGCGGCCGTCACGACCGGCCAGGGCACCGGCACCATAATCCTGCGCCAGATCCTGCCCAACAGCCTGTCGCCGATCATCGTCGCGGCCTCCCTGACCGTGGCGACGGCGATCCTGCTGGAAAGCTCGCTGAGCTTCCTGGGCCTGGGCGACCCCAACGTGATGAGCTGGGGCTACATGATCGGCGCCGCCCGCACCGTCATCCGGCAGGCGTGGTGGATGAGCTTCTTCCCCGGCGTCGCGATCCTGCTGACCGTGCTGGCGCTGAACCTCGTCGGCGAGGGGCTGAACGACGCCCTCAACCCGAAACTGGCTCGCAAGGGAAGGGCATGACTATGGCGCCCGGTGAAACCGACGACGTCCTGCTGGACGTCCGCGACCTGACCGTCGCCCTGCCCCGGGGGGCGGAACGGCCCCACGCGGTCGAGGATGTCAGCCTCCGGATCCGGAGGAACGAGATCCTGTGCGTGGTCGGCGAGTCCGGCTCCGGCAAGTCGATGACCGCCCACGCCATCATGGGCCTGCTCCCGAAGCCGCATGTCAGGGTGGCGGGCGGCCAGGCGGCCTATCTCGGCCGCGACATCCTGGCCATGAGCGACGCCGAGCAGCGGTCGCTGCGCGGCGGCCGCATCGCGATGATCTTCCAGGAACCCATGACGGCGCTCAACCCGCTGATGACGGTCGGCGACCAGATCGAGGAGAGCCTGAAGGCGCACTCCGCCATGGACAGGGCGGCCCGGCGCGCCCGCGTCCTGGAACTGCTGGAGGATGTCGGCCTGCCCGACCCGGACCGGCTGCGGCGCAGCTACCCGTTCCGCCTGTCGGGCGGCCAGCGGCAGCGGGTCATGATCGCCATGGCCCTGGCGCTGGAGCCCGACCTGCTGATCGCGGACGAGCCCACGACCGCGCTCGACGTGACGACGCAGCGGCAGATCCTGGACCTGATCCGCAAGGTGCAGGCCGAGCGCCGGATGGGCGTCATGTTCATCACCCACGATTTCGGCGTCGTGGCCGAGATCGCGACCACGGTCGCGGTCATGCAGCATGGCAAGTGCGTCGAGGTCGGGCCGGCCGAGCAGGTGCTGAACCGCCCCCGGCATCCCTACACCTGCGAGCTGATCGCCGCCGTCCCGCACTATATCGAGCACCGCGAAGACTTCACGAAGCGGGGCGACGCCCTGCTGACGGCGGAGAAGGTGCGGAAGGTCTTCCATATCGGCGGCGGCCTGTTCCGCAAGGGTCGCGACCTGGTGGCCGGCGACGACATCAGCCTCACCATCCATCCCGGCGAGACGCTGGGCGTGGTGGGAGAGAGCGGGTCCGGCAAGTCGACGCTGGGCCGCTGCATCGTCGGGCTGCACAAGGCGGACGGCGGGCGCATCCTGTTCCAGGGCCGGGACCTGGCGGGACTGAGCCGGAAACAGTTCCGGCCGGTCCGCAAGGACATCCAGATGATCTTCCAGGACCCCTACGCCTCGCTGAACCCGCGGCACAAGGTGGCGGACATCATCGCCCAGGGGCCGGTGGCGTTCGGGGAACCGAAGGCCAAGGCGGCGGCTCGGGCGCGCGAACTGCTTCGGCTGGTGGGACTGCCGGAGAGCGCTGCGGACCGCTATCCGCACGAGTTCTCCGGCGGGCAGCGCCAGCGCATCTCCATCGCCCGCGCGCTGGCGCTGGAGCCCAAGCTGATCATCGCGGACGAGCCGGTGTCGGCCCTGGACGTGTCGGTGCAGCGGCAGGTGCTCGACCTGCTCGACGATATCCGCCACCGGCTGGGCCTCGCCATGCTGTTCATCACCCACGACCTGCGGATCGCGGCCCAGGTCTGCGACACCATCGCGGTCATGCAGCGGGGCCGCGTGGTCGAGCTGAACAGCGCGCGCGAGGTCTTCCAGAACCCGCGGCACGCCTATACCCGGACCCTGCTCGACGCGATTCCGGGCAAGGCGTGGGAGATCCCGGAAAACCTCCGGCACCGGCACGGCGCTTCCGGCACCGCCGGCCGCGGAGCGGTGGCATGAGGAAGATCGCCGTCGTGGGGGCGGGATCCATCGGCTGCCTGCTGGCCGCCCGCCTGACCACGACGCCGGCCGAGGTGACGCTGGTCGCCCGCCCCAGGGCCGCCGAAGCGATCGGCCGGGACGGGATCACCCTGGCGACGCCGCTGGGGCGCGTCTCCCGCGTGCCGGTCCGGGTGACCGACGATGCCCTGTCGGCCGGAACGCAGGACGCGGTCTTCCTGTGCGTGAAGGCCCACGCGCTGGGCGGCGCGCTCGACACGCTGGCCAGCCTCGCCGGGCCGGAGACCGCCGTGGTGCCCATGGTCAACGGCATCCCCTGGTGGTACCCGCTCGGCCAGCCGGAGCCGCTGGGGTCGTACCGGTTGAAGTCCGTGGACCCGGACGGCACGCTGTGGCGGGCGATCCCGGCGGACCGGCTGGTCGGGTCCGTCACCTGGGTCTCGGTCGAGGGCGACGGCGCGGGGCGCATCCGGCACGTGGACGACCAGCGCTTCGTCTTCGGCGACCCGCTCGGCCGCAGGACGGCGGCGGTCGAGGGAATCGTCGAGCTGTTCAGCCTCGCCGGCTTCCAGGCCCGCGGCAGCCTCGACATCCGCTCCGACATCTGGACCAAGCTGTGGGGCAACCTGGCCTTCAACCCGCTGAGCGCCCTGACCGGCGCCACCATGGGGGCGCTGTGCGTCGATCCCGGCACCCGCACGGTGGCCAGGACGCTGATGGAGGAGGCCCGCGCCGTGGCGGAGCGCCTGGGTGTGCGCTTCACCGCCGACATCGAGGCGCGCATCGCGGCGGCCGCCGCGGTCGGCGACTTCAGGACCAGCATGCTTCAGGACATGGAGGCCGGCCGGCGGCTGGAGGTCGAGGCGATCGTCCGCGCCGTGGCCGAACTGGGAGCACTGGCCGGGGTGCCGACGCCGACCGTGGAGACGGTCGCGGCCCTGGTGGAGATGAGGGCCCGCCAGCGGGGCGGCCCCGCCGGCATGGCGGCCTGAGCGGGCATGACGGAAACCTTCCCCATCCGCGCGACAGCGCCACCAAACCGACGGAGACCCCGATGCGCAGCTTCCACCATCCCGATACCGTGCTGCACCGGCCGCCGCAGTTCCTGGTGCGCGGCCAGCCCAAGCCGGTGCCCGAGAAGCCGGAGCGCGTGCAGGCCGTGCTCGACGCCCTCGTCCGGCGCGGCGACCGCCTGGAACGGGCTCCGGACGCGGGTGCCGCACCCCGGGCCGCCGTGCATTCCCCGGAATACCTGGCCTTCCTGGAAACCGCCCACGCCCGCTGGACGGCCCTGCCCGACGCCTCGCCGGCGGTGATCCCCAACGTCCATCGCGGGCCGGACATGCTCTCGTACCCGTCCGGCGTGGTCGGTCAGGCGGGCTTCCACATGAGCGACACGGCCTGCCCGATCGCGGAGGGGACCTGGGCCGCCACCCGGGCGGCCTCCGACTGCGCCGTGGCGGCGGCACGGGTCGTCGCCTCGGGCGGAGAGGCGGCGGCCTACGCGCTCTGCCGGCCGCCGGGGCACCATGCCGGCCGCGACATGGCGGGCGGCTTCTGCTACCTGAACCATGCCGCGATCGCGGCGCAGGAGGCGCTGGGTCTGCTGGCGGCGCGCGGGCTGCCGCCGCGCGTGGCGGTGTTCGACGTGGACGTCCACCACGGCAACGGCACCCAGGCGATCTTCCGGGAGCGCGACGACGTGTTCTTCGTGTCGGTCCACGCCGACCCGATGGAGTTCTACCCCTTCATGGCCGGCCATGCGCACGAGCGCGGGACCGGCCGCGGGGAAGGCTTCACCCTCAACTTGCCCCTGCCGCTCGGCACGTCGGAGGAGGCGTTCCTCGCGGCGGTCCAGGACGGCCTCGCCGCCATCGGGCGGTTCGCCCCGTCGCTGCTGGTGCTGTCGCTGGGCTTCGACACCTTCCAGGACGATCCCCTCGCCGCCTTCGGGGTGACGACCCCTGGCTTCGGCCGCCTGGGCGGCATCATCGCGGCGGCGAACCTGCCGACGGTGCTGATCCAGGAGGGCGGCTACGCGGTCGACCACCTCGCCGCGAACCTGTCGAGCTTCCTGGACGGGTTCGAAGCCGTCCACCGCCTCCCTTCCGCCTCGTGACAAAGGAACCGACGCCATGACCGACACTGCCTCCCGCCCCAAGGCGACGCCGCACCAGCACCTGGAGAACGGGCGTACCCGCGTCACCGAGTGGCGCTTCGCGCCGGGTGCCGAGACGGGCGCCCACACCCACGAGTACGACTACGTGATCGTCCCCGTCACCCGCAGCCGCATGCGGCTGGAGATGCCGGACGGCACGGTGAACCATGCCGAGCTGGAGCCCGGCCGAAGCTATTTCCGCTCCGCCGGCGTGTCGCACAACGTGATCAACGACGGCGACGGCGATCTCGTCTTCGTGGAGGTCGAGTTCCTGGAACCCGCCTCGGTCCGGTCGTAGTCTCCATGGGCCTGCACGCCGCCGCGCCTGCCGCCGGCACCGTCCCGGGCGCCCAGGGGACCGTCGCGAAGGTCGCGCTGATCCTGGCGATCGGGCTGTTCTGGGGCGGCAACTGGCCGGCCGTGAAGACGGTGCTGTTCGAGCTGCCGCCCATCACGCTCCGCGCCATCGGCTTCTCCACCGGGGCGCTGGCGCTGCTGGCCTGGGCGCGCGCCAGGGGACTGCCGCTGAAGGTGCCTGCGGCGGAAATCCCGTGGCTGGCGGCGACGGGGCTGCTCAACATCCTCGCCTTCAATCTCTGCACGGCCTTCGCGCAGCTGATGATGCCGACCTCGCGCGCCGCCATCATCGCCTTCACCATGCCGGTCTGGGCGGCCCTGCTGGCGATCCCCCTGCTGGGCGAGCGGCCGGGCGGGCGGCAGGTGGTCGGCCTGGCGCTCGGGCTGGGCGGGCTGCTGGTGCTGCTCGGGCCGGAGGCCCTGCGGGGCGGCGCCGGCGATCTCGCGGGACCGTTCCTGGTCGTCACGGCGGCGGTGTCCTGGGCCCTGGGGACCGTGCTGATGAAGCGGCGCGGTTCCTGGCGGAGCCACGTCGCCGTGGTGACCGGCTGGCAGTACGCCCTGTCGGCCCTGCCGGTGATCGTCCTGGCGGCCGTGCTGGAATCAGCGCCGGGGCCTGCCTCCTGGCACCTGCCGACCTGGCTGGCCCTGGGCTATCACCTCGTCTTCTCCATCTGCATCGCGCAGATCCTGTGGTTCGTCATCGTCAAGCGGCTCACGGTGGCCCAATCGACCATCGCCACCCTGGTGATCCCGGTGGTGGGGGTCGCCGGCTCCATCCTGGTGCTCGGCGATCCGCTGACGGCGCGCGTGCTGATCGCCCTCGCCCTGGTGGTCTCCGCCGTGGCCTGCGTCATGGTGCGGCGGCGCCGGAGCGACTGAAGAAAAAGGAGGAATCCAATGGACAAAGGCTCGGTATCCGAAACCGGCCTGCCGGACGGCGGGCTGCGGCAGGCCGTCATCGACGCGGTGGACGGGCTTCAGGACGCCAACGTGGCGCTGCTGTCCGCCCTGGTTCGGGAACCGTCCACGCTCGGCAACGAGCAGGGCGCCCAGGTGGTCATGGCGTCGGCGTTCGCCGACCTGGGGCTGGAGGTGGACCGCTTCGCCATCGACGAGGACGCGATCCGCGCCCTGCCCGGCTACTCCCCGTCGGTCGTGTCCTACGACGGGCGCGAGAACGTGGTGGGGATCCACCGGCCGCGCGAGGCGACCGGGCGCTCGCTCATCCTGAACGGCCATATCGACGTGGTCCCGGAAGGGCCGGCGGAGGTCTGGAGCAACCCGCCCTATGAACCGGTGGTGCGCGGCGGGCGGCTCTACGGACGCGGGTCCGGCGACATGAAGGCCGGCATCGCCGCCTATACCACCGCCTTCCGGGCGCTCCGCGAGTTGGGCTTCGCCCCGGCGGCGCCGGTCTATCTCCAGTCCGTGGTGGAGGAGGAGTGCACCGGCAACGGCGCGCTGGCCTGCCTCCACCGCGGCTACCGGGCCGACGCGGCGGTCATCCCCGAGCCCTTCGACCATACCCTCATGACGGCGCAGCTCGGCGTGATGTGGGTGCGCCTGACGGTGACGGGCAAGCCGGCGCATGTGCTGGACACCTCGGCCGGGAGCAACGCCATCGAGAGCGCCTTCGCCCTGATGGACCGGCTGCGCCGGCTGGAGGAGCGCTGGAACGAGCCCGCACACCGGCATCCGGCCTATGCCGGCCACCGGCACCCGGTCAATTTCAACCTGGGACGGATCGAGGGCGGGGAATGGACGTCGTCGGTTCCGTCGCGCTGCACGATCGACGTCAGGGTCGGCTTCTATCCCGGCATGACCACGGCCGAGGTGCGGGAAGCCATCCTGGAAACCGTGGGGGAGGCGCGACGCGAGCTCGGGGGGCTGCGGGTCGAGGTCGAGTGGCGGGGCTTCCAGGCCGAGGGCTGCGTCATCGACCGGGGACACCCGATGATGCGCCTGCTGGCCGACAGCCACCGGACGGTGCGCGGCGGCGAGCCGGCCGACCTGGCGGCGACCTGCACCACCGACGCCCGTTTCTTCAATCTGTACGGAGACACGCCGGCCACCTGCTACGGTCCCGAGGCCGACAGCATCCACGGCATCGACGAGTCCGTGTCGCTCGACAGCCTGCGCGACGTGACGCGCGTCCTCGCCCTGTTCATGGCGGGCTGGTGCGGGCTGGAGCGCCGGTGAGCGGACCGGTCCGAAAAGGCTCCCGGGGCCGAGGACCCGGGAGCCGGAGCGGGTTCAGGCGGGGGCGTGGCGGGGTGCCGGCGCGCCGGTGTCCCGGATCTCCGCCTCGGCGAGGGTCAGGAGATGTTCCGCCTCGCGCTCGACCAGGGTCCGCGGGATGTCGCAGCCGTCGCGGACCAGGTCCAGGAACACCCGGTCCACGATCAGCCGGTTCCCCCGAGGCTCCATCTGCAGGCCCACCAGCACGTCGGCGTATTCGGCGGCCTGGGAGGGCGTCAGCCGCCTCTTTCCGGCCGCCCAGGCGGCCAGCCGCCTCGCCCGGCGGACCTGCGCCCGGAACAGGAGCTGCTGACCCAGCGAGAACTGCGCCTCGATGCCGTTCTGTCTCTCGGTCGACGGATACATGCCAAAACTCCTCGCAAGGTGGCTGATGGTTTGCACGGAGCCCGGAAGGCTCCTGGAAGAACGCGGGACGGGGTGTCTTCATCCCCGGCATCCGGCACCGCCGCTCACGCGGGGCCGTCCGGCGGCCGCTGTTCCGGAAGGATGCGGTTCCGGCCGGAGGCGTCGCGGTAGACCGCGCCGATCCGGTCGATCCACACCAGGGCGAGGGCGGCCAGGATGAAGGAGAAGAAGATAGCCAGCTTCCACACCAGCACCTCGCTCCGGTACTGCTCGACATCGATCATGATCTTGAGAAGGTAGATCGACGAGATCGTGATGATGGTCGAACCGATCTTGATCTTGAGGGACCCGGGGTCGAGGCGCGCCAGCCAGGACACCGTCATGCTGCGATGGGACACGATCGGACCGACGAAGTTCTCGTAGTTGCTGATGATCACCATGACGACCAGGCTGGCCACCAGGGCGAAGTCGATCAGCGACAGGATGATGGCGAGCGCCTCCACGCCGGACATCTCGTCGTAATCCTGGGCCATGGCGTAGATCAGCCGGGCATAGACGATGGCGTAGACGCCCAGTGCTACCACCAGGCCCAGGTAGAAGATGACCAGGAGGTAGCGGCTGACCAGGATCAGCCGTCCGACGATCCGGTCGAAACCGTTGGCCGCGGTGCCCCGCCCGCGGGGCGCCGGGGCGGCGTGGGGATAGTCCGCCGGCACCGGCAAGGGCTCGGGCACCGCGCCCTTCTGGCGGGGTGGCTCGAGAGTCGGGGTCAGGGGCGGAATCGTCATCATACTCCCAGGACCTTGGTGACTTCGTTGAGCTGGACCAGGGCGCGCAGGAGATAGAAGCCCTGGCTGGCGAGATGGCTGGCGAACATCGCGCTGTCGGTGGAGGCGTCGAGCACCACGGTCGGCTGCAGGACGGCGGCTTCGCGCAGGCTTTCCATGGTCTGCGCCCAGACGGTCTGTAGGTTCCGCTCCTGGATGACCCGCTCGAAATCGCGGCCGACCTCCCGCAGCAGCAGGTAATAGGCGTAGAGTTTGCCCTTGTTCTGGTAGAACAGGTCGTCGGCGCCCCGGTTGAGGATGAAGCCGCTCGACCGTTCCAGGTGCGCGTCGATCAGCGCCGACTGCGATCCCAGGTCGGCGGCGACGCGCTGGACCGTGGCCGCGAGACTGTCGGCCCGCCGGTCGAACACCGCCTGCCCCTCGGCCAGGCGCGTGTTGTAGGACACCAGGGCGCGCAGGGCCGCGCGGTACTGGTCCTCGCTGGGGATGGTCGGCATCAGCGACTTGCTGAAGTCGATGATCCAGACATTGCCGGGGAACTGCAGGAGCCCGGCGGCCCGCTCCAGGTCGGGGTCCGCCTGGGACGACCCGCGCGCACGGCCGAGCTGGTCGAGCAGCTCGAAAGACAGGCGCCCGACCGCGCTGATGATGCCCTGCTGGAAATTGGGCGTATTGTCGAGCAGCCCGTCCGGCGTGAACCAGGGATCGTTCGGCTGCCATTGGTGCGTCACGACTTCTCGCTCGATCAGGGCCGCCGCCATGTTGACGGTGTAGCTCCCGCCGGCGACGGGATTGGGCGGGACGAAGCCGGTGTCGTCTTCGATGCGATGCGAGGCGAAATTGCCGATCACCAGATAGGCGGTGACCAGAACCGCCAGGACGACCAGGATCCGCACCGTTCTCTGCTGCCAGGAGGTCGCAGGACTGCCGATCCGGCCGCGCCGGGGCAGGCGCAAGGTTTCACTGAACAGGACCATTCGGTATCTCCGCCAAGGGACCGGCCAAAGGACCGGCCAGGGACCGGGATGCCGGACGAGCGGGACGGGCCGGCGGCCCGTCCCGCGACGGCATCAGGTCGAGCGCGCGTCCGGCCCGATCTGGTCCGGGGTTTCGGCTTCCCGCGGTCCGAAGAGCCGCCAGATGCCGACCGCCCCGACCGCCAGGCCGACGATGACGTGGGTCCAGGAAGCCACGGCCACCGTGGAGAAGCCGAGCACCCAGGGAGCCAGGAAGGTGGCGAGCCCGAGAACGATGTAGGCCCACTTGTTCCAGTCCGCCGTGGCCAGCAGCATCTTCGCCGATACCGCGATGAGGACCGCGCCGACGATATGGGCGGTCCAGACCGCCGTGCCGGCCTCGCCGAATTCGGCCACCAGGGGGGCGAAGAACAGGACGATGCCCGCGATCAGCGCCAGGACATCATGCGGGGAACGGGCGGCGAAGAGCGAGCCGCCGATTTGCTTCCGTGTCATTGTGACCTCCCGATAGGTTGAGCGGGGAGCAGCGTCTCCCCCGTCCGGCAAAGGGACAAATCAATGGGGCCGTCCGACGGCCGGTCGTGTCCGCCATCCCCGGCCAGGCCGGCGAAACCGTCCCGCCCGAGGATCAGGCCGACGCCGATGAAATAACTTCCGACGACCACGCCCGGCAGGCCGCCCGCCCAGAAGCCGAGCGCCAGGCAGCCGGCCGACGGGACGGCGAGACAATGGGCCAGCAGGGGATGGCGGGTCAGCGCCTCCGCCATGGGCGCGAAGCCGCTGCGCCGGAGCAGGTCGAGGCCCCGGCGGCGCATCCCAGCCGGCAGCTTCGCCGCGATCGCCGATACGGGCACGGGGTTGGCGGTGTTGCGGACATCGGATCGAAACCTTCCGACGTCACGGATACCACTTGAAAGAAGAGCCGAACTCGCAGTGATCGACATGACCACCTCCCACGTTCACTTGGTTTTCACTTGAAAGAACGCGGGGATCGGCGCCTTCATCCGTATGCAGGCAGGGAGTTTTTCATATCCGCCAAAGATTTATTACTTGATACGCGCAGGGAAGCCTTCGGCGTTCCCGCCGATCAGGACCTCCGTCCGGAAGTCCCGTCGTCCTGTCTGACCACCGGGAAGGTGGCCGAAACATCGTCCAGGCGATAGTGGACGGCCGTCAGGGCTCCGTCGCGACAGGACAGCCGGATCTCCTGCGGCGGCACGGGCACGTTCCGTCGGAAGAACGGCCCCGCGGACCCCGTGTCCAGGTATTTCGGCAGATGGAGCACGTCGCCGAGCTTGGTCACGGTATCGATCGAACCGCCCAGGGAAGGATCGAAGCGGAGAAGCACGCCGGTACCAGCTCCGGGTATCGTGATCGGGCCGATCAGCAGCGGGACATGGGACGCCTGCTCCTGAAGCGCGCGCAATGGCAGGTAGAACGGCGCCTCGGCCGGCGCGACGCCGCAGGATGTCGCGACCACGCGCGTGCGCTCGACGGATCGCGCCTCCCCGATCCAGTAACCGGTCGCGAAAGCGGCGGCGATCGCCAGGGTCCCGGCGGCGAGCCCGCGGAGGGACAGGGTCATGGACCCGATCTTCGACATGCGTCCCATGTTCTGCCTCGATCCCACACGAAGGAGGGCGGCCCGGCAAGCCGCCCCGTTCCTCCCCGGTGCCGGCCGCCGTCAGTCCACCGGTGCGGGCGGACCGACCGCCGTCCGCCCGCTCCGGCTGGCCTCGGTTATCTCGGAGGCGATCGCCGCGATCTGCGCGTCGCTCGTCTTCGCCACGACCGCGTAGCTCAGCGTCGCGTCGCTCCAGTAGCCCAGGGTCATGGCGTCGCGCTGTCCCAGCTTCAGCCCGGTGTTGCCCTGGTACCGGTGGGGAGCGATGGTCAGGGTCACGCGGTGCCCGACCTCGTCCTCGTAGACGAGATGGGCAAGCGGCCCCTCCTTGGTGCCGAGCAGACGTCCGCCGACGAAGTCGATGCTGAGCGCCTTCAGGGACGGGATCGTGACCGTCTGGCCGAGCTCGTTCGACAGCCAGGAGGCCATCTGGACCGGATGCGTCGGATCGATGTCGGCCGGTCGGAGCGGCTTGTCGGCGAAGACGAGGTGCGCTCCGGCCGCCTCCGCGACATATTCCGGCATCGGCGGGGAGACCTCGGCATAGAGCATGTGCCCTCCCCAGCCGGAGGCGACGAACAGGACCGCAGCCGCCGCCCGGCGCAGCCAATCGCCCGCGGCGGGGCGTTCGCGCCGCGCGAGCTTCGCGGCGAGCTGACGTTCGAGGCGGAGCGTCCGGAACGAACCCTCCTCGGCCGGGATCGCGGCGAGCCCGGCGCGCAGCAGTCGCTTCTGCTCGACCAGGGACTCCAGGTGCGTCCTGTCCTCGGGCTCGCCCGCGAGGATCGCCTCGACATGGGCCTCCCGCTCCGGCGAGAGCTGGCCGTCCACATAGGCGTTCAGGTCGAATTCATTGATCGCGGGCTTCATTGGCAGCCTCCAACTATCCGGAGCCTCACGCTTTTTGCACCCTCCATGGCACGGCGCAGCGCTTCCCGTCCGCGCGCGATGCGGGACATGAAGGTTCCCAGCGGCACGTTGAGGATCTCGGCGGCATCCTTGTATTTCATGTCTTCGAGCGCCATCAGCAGGATCGCTTCCCGTTGCGAGTCCGGCAGTTCGTCCAGCGCGGCGAGGACCTGCCGGACCTCGACCCGCAGCGACTGGGTCGCCTCCGCGACCGGGTCCGGCAGGGTGGCGCCAGCGGCATCCCGCACCTGCCTCTTGCGGGCCGCGCTGATATGCACGTTGTTCATGATCCGGAACAGCCATGCCCGAAGGTCGGTCCCTGATTGATAGCTGTCGATGGCGGCGATGGCCCGCGTCAGCGTCTCCTGCACGAGGTCTTCCGCATCGTCGCGGTTCCGCGTCAACACCAGGGCGAAACGGCGCAGGCTGACGACATGCTCGTGAAGCGTCTCTATGGTCGACTGACGCGCCATGTGCGGCCTCCTTGATCGAATTCGCGGGGAGAACGCCTGAAAATTAACCTTCATCCCTGCCGCCGGGGCTTCGGCGGGAGGGCAAAATGGGTACCCTGATCCGAGGCGGCAGGGTCCGCCGGGGACGAGGCCGCACCGGCCTCGCGACCGCCGCGCACCTTTTTCATGGCCATGCATGAAAATCCGGACTGGCGCGTTCTCCGATCATTCCTGACCGAGCATGAAGGAGAACCCCATGCCTCTCACGATCGATATGCACCCGGAACCCGCCGCCGTCCAGGGTGCCAGGGGGCGGACCACGGTGAACACCGACACCTGGTGGCGCAGGGTGAAGGAAGCCACGGTCGAGCGCTATCGCGAGTGGCGGTTCGACCGGGACATCGATCAGATCCACACGGCTCTCAACCGCCTGTCGGGCCGGCAGCTCGAGATGATCGGATGCCGGCGCGACCGCCTGCTCGAGGACGTCTACCGCCTCGTCCACAATCATGCGGTCGCCGACTGGTGCGACAACCCTCTCCCGCTCGCGGCCTGGGTGCCGCCTGCCCACGGAGGCTCCATGGGCGGGGCCTCCATCGGCGGAGGCCCCGATATCGCCACCCTGGCGACGCTTCCCCGAGAGCGGGTCCTGGAAGCGGCGTGACGGGTCCCCGGGACGTTCGCCGGCGGCCGCCTCGGATCCGGGGCGGTCGTTCGGTGCGCAGGTGCCTGCGTCCGACCGGCCACCTTCGACACCCGAGAGGGCATCGCGACCTCCTTGGTCTCAACCGCTTTCGCCCGGAACGATGTCGCTTCGGTCAGGATCCCGGTGGCGCCAGGTCATCGATCAAGCCCGTCCGATAGCAGCGCCGTCGAGGGCGGCCACGTCATGCGAATCCATGTAACTTCCGGATTAATCCCGAGAAGATGCCACTACGTTACTTCAGACTATGAATGACGGTATTACGGCAAGCGCAATTGTTATTTGGTCTCTGGCGCCGTCTTTTGGACAGGTGCCGGTGTATAGTCACATGTTCATTTTATTGCCAAGTTACTCCCTGCGAGAACATCAGCCGTGCCAGCCAAGGTGGTAGGGTTTCCTTCAGCGGCAACCCGCCAAAACAAATCCAAGAAAAGAGGCTGACATGGGATTTCCAGTTCGACAGGGCCGGCGGGCTTTCCCCGCCGCGCCGGCCGCCCTCGCCCTGGTGCCGCTGGCCGGCATCCTGCTGACCGGATGCGTCGAACCGGGAGTCGGGGAACCGCTGGTCGTCTCCCGGCCGTCGGCCCACGCGGGCATGAAGCTCGTCCAACCTTCCTTCGAGATGCGGACGGTGCAGGCGCTGGTCGGACAGGCCGGAACCGCGGCGCCGCCGCCGCACCCGCCCCTGGACCACGGCGGGGTCGCGCTCCCCGCCAGGGTTTCCGAGACCCCGTCCGTCGCGCAGGCCGACCTGATCCGGTCGCCGTCGATGCCGAGCTTCACGATGGCCGACCGGGTCGTGGCCCTGCAAACCCAGACTATGCTCGCGGGCCTGGCCTGCGGCGGGGTCTGGGCGGACCCGTCGGCGTTCCAGAAATACGCCGATTTCACCGTCCGCAACTCGTCCCTGCTCCGCCGCTCCCAGTCGGAGGTCGCCGCGCGGCTGGGTGGCGTGGAAGCCTTCGACAGGATGCACACCCGCATCTCGAACGGCGAGTCCAGGCGCCTGATCGATCTCGGAGACGCCGCTTATTGCGCGGAGATGAGAAAGCCGTTCTACGTGGTGGTGGCGCTCGACGAGCCACGCTTCGCCGGAATGGCCATGGACCATGAAACCGTGATCGCGTCGCTGCAATAGGGCGGCGCGCGGCCTGTTGCCGACTTCTACGCACCGCCGCCGGCGGATTTCGCGATCCGGTTGGCGGATGGGTAGGGCGGTTTGGTGAACTGCGCGGGCGAGAGGGTGAAGATTTCGCAGCCGGTCTCCGTGACGCCGACGCTGTGCTCGAACTGGGCGGAGAGGCACCGGTCCCGGCTCACGGCCGTCCACCCGTCGCTGAGAATCTTCACGTCCGGCCGGCCCGCGTTCACCATCGGCTCGACCGTCAGGAACATCCCCGGCCGCAGTTCCGGGCCTTCCCCGATCCGTCCGTAGTTCAGGACGTTCGGCGCGTCGTGGTAAACACGCCCCAGGCCGTGGCCACAGAAGTCACGGACGACGGTGAAGCGCTCCGCCTCCACGCACCGCTGGATGGCGAAGCCGATGTCACCGACCGTCGCGCCGGGCCGGATCGCCCCGATGCCGCGCATCATCGCCTCGTAGGTCACGTCGATAAGGCGCTGGGCGCGCAAGCCGATCTTGCCGACCCCGTACATGCGGCTGCTGTCCCCGTGCCACCCGTCGAGGATCACCGCCAGGTCGATGTTGAGGATGTCGCCTTCCGCCAGCCTCCGTTCGCCGGGAATGCCGTGGCAGACGACGTGGTTGAGCGAGATGCAGGTCGCATGGGCGTAGCCGCGGTAGCCCAGCGAGGCCGGCGTGGCTCCATGGTCGACGATGTATTCGTGGCAGAGCCGGTCAAGCTCCGCCGTGGTGATGCCCGCCCCGACATGATCGGTGATCATGTCCAAGGTGGACGCGGCGAGCCGGCCGGCCGCCCGCATCCCGGCGAAATCCTCCGCAGGGTGCAGCTTTATGCCTCGGTGAACAGCAAGACGGGTCATCAGCGGTCCTGGATCATGGGAGAGAGGGCGGCGGCGTCACGCGACGGCCGCATGCCCGCGTCCTGCGTGACGGCGACGGGCATCCCGGCATGGAGTTCGGCGATCATCCGCTCCGCGAAGGACGGCGGCGCAGCGCCCCTGGAGAGGTGGGGGCGGAGGATGGCGATGGGCGCGTCGAAGATCAGGAACTTGGCCCTCGCCAGTTCCTCGTCACGGACCGTCCCATCCCCGCACGCCGCGACGCAGGCCCGGAAGGCGCCGTCGAACTCGTCCTCCAGCGTCTCGAGCGCCGCCCGCAGCGGTGCCGGGGGTGGGCTGTCCTCGAACAGGGTGACCGGCTCGTTCAGGAGCAGGAAGCGGGCGCGGTGCCCGTTCTCCCTGGACCAGGGCAGGATGGCCAGGGCCGCGTCACGCGGACGGCCTTCGCGGAGCAGAGGAGCCAGGGTCCCGACGAAGGAAGCGTAGGCCGTGTTCCACGCCATGCCGATGACGGCCGCGCGGGACTCGAAGCGATGATAGATCGACCCCGTCGGCGCCCCCACCCGCCGGGCGATCGCCTGCATGGTGGCGGCAGCGGGGCCGCCCTCGGCCACCAGGGCCGTCGTGGCGTCGACGAAGTCTTTCTCGGAAAAGCGTGCGGTCCTGACCATGGCAATTAGAATGCACATTTTAGAATGCGCCGTCTACTTGTTTCCGCTGCTGAATCATGGAGGAAGGCATGTCCCGGCGCCGGATCGGAATCAGTGTCGGCGCGCGAGCGTCCCGCTCGTCCTTGGGACGGAACCGCCGCTTCGGCCGGGGCCGTGTCGACAGGAAGGGAGGACGCGATGAAGGTTACACAGCATCTCTGGTTCGACAGGGACATGGAGGCGGCGGTCCGCTTCTACACGTCGTTGATCCCGGGTTCCCGGATCGAGGAAACCTCGGCGATCATGGCCGACACGCCGTCCGGTCCGGCCGGGAGCGTCAGGATCGTCGCTTTCACGCTCGGTGACCAGAACTACATGGCGATCGAAGCCGGGCCGCTGGATCCCTTCAACCACAGCTTCTCGATCATGGTGGAATGCGACACCCAGCAGGAAATCGACCGCCTCTGGGATGCCCTGAAGGAGGGCGGGTCCGTGGAGCAGTGCGGCTGGCTTAAGGACCGCTGGGGCTTATCGTGGCAGATCGCGCCGAAGCGGCTGCGCGAGCTGATGGGCGACCCTGACCCGGCCCTCGTCAGGAGGGTGACCGAGGCGATGCTCAAGATGGTCAAGCTGGAGATCGGCCCGCTGGAGGCGGCTGCGCGGGGCTGATACCGCAACCGCTGAAACGGTTCCGGACATGCGACCGTGTCCCATCAAGCGGGATACGCGATCCTGGTGGCTCGGCACAGTATTCTTGATGACGTTCGGCAAAGCGGAGTGCGGTAGGTCGGCCTTCGCCCGTCAGGGCTTCGGCCACGCTGTCGGCGTCGGCCTTCGGCCGAGGCCGACCTACGAAGACTCAATCAAGAACACTGTGCCGAGTCACTGGCTGCTATGAGGACGACGCCGGTATCCTGCGTGTCCGGTTGAAGAGATTGGCAGAGCTGGCGCGGCATGCCCCGGAGGATCGGGCCCGGTTTCTGAACCAAGATGTTCGTTACCGTACCGCTTTCCTCACATGACGATGGCCATATGCCTGCTCTTGGCAAGGAGATGACCGGTGGTGGAGCGTGATCAAGTCGCGTTCGCTCGATCCTGCTCATTAGCCATAGAGTCAGTAAGCCTTGGAGCCGGTGTATAGGCGAAACGCACAGAGATACCGAAGGGCGTCACAATACATATCTCTGATGAGGAGGTGCCCGAAACTGGGCAATCTGCCGGTTATGCGCAGCGGTACAGTTATTTCCTGGCAGCACCTTGCGGGAACCACGAAAGCGTTCCACCTCGATATTATTGCCCTCCACGATCCTGGCTGTGGGCGACTGAGAGATGTGTGTGCTCCCGCTGAACCGTAGGGGACACAAATGTCTCAGATCAAGCAATCCGCCGTGCGTAACCAGCTCCTGGCCGCCCTGCCGCCCGCCGACTTCGGGCTTCTGGCCAACTCCCTGACGCTTGTCGCCCTGCCTCTCAGGCAAACCCTCTTCGAAGCGGACGAGCCGATCGGGGCCGCCTACTTCGTCGAGACGGGCATGGTGTCGAACCTGGCCTATCTGGTGAACGGCGACGCCATCGAGGTCGGAGTCACCGGCTCCGACGGCATGGTCGGGACGCCGCTCATCCTTGGCGCTGACACCGCCCCTGCCGGGGCTGTGGTCCAGATGGAAGGCACGGCGCTGCGCATCAGCGCGGCGGCCCTGAAGCAGGCGTTCAACGAGAGCAGGGCGCTGCACGCCCGGCTGCTGCGCTACGTGCAGGCGTTCTACACCCAGGTCTCGCAAACGGCAGTGTGCAACGGCAACCACCCGCTCGAAGAGCGCCTGGCCCGCTGGCTGCTGATGGCGCATGACCGTGCCGAGGGCGACGATTTCCCGATGACCCACGAGTTCATGGCGATGATGCTGGGCGTCCGCCGGGCCGGCGTGACCGTCACCGCCGGCACCCTGAAGCAGGCCGGCATGATCGGCTATTCAGGTGGCCGCATGACCATCCTCGACCGACCGGCTCTGGAGAGCGCCTCCTGCGAGTGCTACGGCATCGTTCAGCGATATTCCAAACAATTGCTCGGGTAAAAGCTGCCGTATCGTGGATTTCACGGAGTATAATTCCATTTTATTCATAGTAACATAAAAGCGGTGGCGAGATTTGCGCGCTACCCTTCCCTGGAGGAAGAGAGCGAATGTCTCATCATCCCAAACTCATCATTCCAGGCGCGCCGGAAGACAAGCTGAAAACCTTGATGGAACTCGCGCGAAATGCTTCTCCGGAAGATCGCCTGCGTATCGAGCGTACCATCAGGTCCATCGTGAAAGCTCGCCAAGTGGTCGCCGGGATCCAGTTGAATGTAAGGAAAGCGGTGGCGCGGCTGCAGTCGGCTACAGCTTCCGCACAGCGGATACAGGCGCAGACGAAGCGCATGAGGACCGTGTTTCAGGTCCTTCGTAATCAAATCTAGAGCGGACTGTTTTCCATAGGGTCAGTTCCGCGATCGGGCCGGCCCCGTCCGTCATGCGACCTCACCCCAAAGGTGTCATCGATTCCGTCCAGGGATGCCCGGAAGCCTCCTTGGGTCCCGTCCCGCAGGCCGGCCAGATCGTGGCGGCGGCAGGGCTTGACCGGCGGCAGGCGGCCCCGGGCATCGGGCCGGCTCACTTCAGGGCAGGGTCACTTCAGGATCGTCCTGACTTTCTCGGCAACACCATTGCCGATCGCCTTGTGGGCGGTCGCGCTCAGATGGATGCCGTCCACCCCGTCGGTCGCGGTCAACTTGCCGACGTCGAGGAAATCGGCCCCGGCCGCTTTCGCGATCGCCTCGTAGTGGGCCGGCAATGCCTTCGATTTCTCGACCCCGCCCGCGAACCTCTCGGCCCGCTCCGGCGGCGCCACCGTGCCGAGCGGGGGCGGGCAGAGGATCAGGACCTTGGGAGCGGGATAGGAGGTGCCGACCCCGCCCTTGGTCTGGGTCACGATGTCGGCCAGCTTGCCCACCCCGAGCGCGATCCGCAGGGGCGACCGGTTGAACATCTTCTTCACGTCGTTCGTGCCGAGCATGATCACGACGAGATCGAGCGGCAGGTGCGTCGCGATCGCGGCCGGCAGATAGGCCGACCCGTCGAGACCGGCCCCGGAAATGTGCGGCAGCGTCGGGTCGGGCACGTCGGTCGTCCGGGCGCTCAGCCCTTCGTCGATGATCTCGTAATCCGGCCCGAGCGCCGCCTGGAGGACACCCGGCCACCGGACGTCCTCGGGGTAGCGGGTGGTCGGGCCGCTTTCGACGGGGACATAGCCCCAGGTATTGGAATCGCCGTAGACCATGATGCGCTTGGCTGCCCCTTCGGCCGCCTGCGCGGCGTTCCCGCCGAGCAGCATCAAAGCCGTCATCGTCCCGATCAGGCCGCTTTGGATGGCCGATATGAACCGGCGGCGCGTGATGTGCATGATCCCCCCTTGTTGTCAGCATCGAACAGTTGCGGACTATTACTACCGCCCAATCGCAGGTTTGGCCACTTCCGGAATACCCGGATCTGCCGAGGGCAGGCGGATGATCCCTCCGGTTCCCCGGGCACCCGGCGGATCGCTCCCCGTGATCTTCGGCCCGATCCGGAATGCAGATCCCTGGAATGGCGCTCGGACGGCCCTGCCCCTACTCTTGCGCACGCCCTACACAGCACGGACCCAGCCATGACGACCGCCGATGCCCTCGACGCCCTGCCCACCCCGGCCCTCATCCTCGACGAAGCCCTCATGCTGCGGAACGTCGCCCGCCTGCGAGGCCATCTCGGTTCGCTCGGCGTGGCGCTGCGCCCCCACCTGAAGACGGTCAAATCGGTGGAAGCCGCCCGGCGGCTGCTGACGGACGGCAACGGCCCCGCCACCGTGTCCACCTTGAAGGAGGCGGAAGCCTTCTCGGCCGCCGGGGTCCGGGACATCCTCTACGCGGTCGGCATCGCGCCCCGGAAGCTGGGCCGGGTGCTGGCCCTGCGCTCCACCGGCTGCGATCTCGGCGTCGTGCTCGACTCGCCCGAGCAGGCGGCCGCCGTCGCCGAAGCATCCCGGCGCGCCGGCGATGCGGTTCCGGCCCTGATCGAGATCGACTGCGACGGCCACCGGTCCGGCCTGCGGCCCGACGATCCGGCCGTGATCGACATCGGCCGCATCCTGGAACAGGGAGGGGCAACCCTGCGCGGCGTGGTCACCCATGCCGGCGAAAGCTACGGCGCCGTCGGTTCCGAGGCCCTGGCGGCCTTCGCCGAACGGGAGCGGCTGGCCGCCGTCACCGCGGCGGCTGCGTTGCGGGCCGCCGGTCTGCCGTGCCCGGTGGTCAGCGTGGGATCTACCCCCACCGCTCATTTCGCCCGCGACCTGACCGGCGTCACCGAGGTGCGCGCCGGCGTGTTCGCCCTGTTCGACCTGGTGATGGCGGGGATCGGCGTCTGCTCGATCGACGACATCGCCCTGTCGGTACTGACCACGGTGATCGGGCACCGGCGCGACCGCGGCTGGATCATCGTCGATGCCGGCTGGATGGCGTTGTCACGTGACCGCGGGACGGCGAAGCAGGCGGTCGACCAGGGCTATGGCGTCGTCTGCGACGTCGGGGGCCGCGTGCTCGGCGGCCTGATCGTCACCGAGGCCAATCAGGAACATGGGATCGTCGCCGTCCGGCCGGGCAGCGCCGCCACGCTGCCGGAGCTGCCGGTCGGCACGCTGCTCCGAATCCTGCCCAACCATGCCTGCGCCACGGCTGCCCAGTTCGACGGCTACGCGGTCCTGCCGGACGGCGCCTCCCAATCCATAGCCCATTGGCCCCGCTTCCGCGGCTGGTGACGGAACCGGGTCAGGCTGCCTGCCGCCTGCCGCCTGACCGGCCGTTCATCGGCCATCGGGGGGTATCCTGCTGAGCAGGAACACGGCGGAGGTTTCGCTG
Organism: Skermanella rosea; assembly: GCF_016806835.2. NCBI lineage: Bacteria > Pseudomonadati > Pseudomonadota > Alphaproteobacteria > Rhodospirillales > Azospirillaceae > Skermanella > Skermanella rosea. The sequence continues at coordinate 24,570 of NZ_CP086113.1, forward strand.
TAGGCAGGCAGCGGCGTCGCTTCCATCCGCGGATTCCGCCGGAGGAATTCGTCGAAGGCGCGTTTTTCCCCAAGGTTCTGCGTAGCCAGGTCGCCTGCGTGCCAATCGTCGAACAGGACCACCGCATGGTCGGCAATCATCGGTTCACAGAATGCCAGCGCGTCCCTGGCCGAGGTATAGATGTCGCAGTCGATCATGATGATACCGACGTGGCTGATCCGGTGCCTGCGGATCAGGTCGGGGACCAGGGTGTCCCTGAACCAGCCTTTGATCAGGAACGTCCGTTCCCAGTCCACGCCGCGCCGGTCGAGCAGTTTTCGGGCGAACCTCATCGATGATTTGAGCTGGCCGCTGCTCCAGAGTTGGTTGTCCTGGTAATCGGCTTCGGGCGGCATTCCCTCGAAGCTGTCGAAGCCGAAGAGACGGACTGTCCCGGTTCCCGTTCGCACCAGGGCATCATGCATGCAGGCCATGGAGGATCCGTAACAGACACCGAACTCCAGGTAATCTCCTGGGAACCCGCCGGCGTTGAGATCATGCAGGCGTCGGAGTGCATCGACATAGCAGGCGGTGAGGCTCTCCTCAGGCACCAGCCCCTTGCCAGCCAGCGCGCACCGCTGGCTTCTCATGCGATAAAACCATCTGTGGACCGCCCGTGCGGGATGGAACAGCCCGAGGCGCATCAGCAACCGGTATTGCGGCTTGTCAAAACGTTTGGGTCCTGAAGGCCGGGTGAACTGATCAAGTTCGATCATCGTGCGAGAACCCCTTTATCGATGAATTACCGATCGATCCCGTTCCGGCTCACGATACCGGCACCACGGTTATCCAGGCGGGACGGTCCGTTGACCTGCCGCGCATCGGGCGGTCCCGGGAATTCCTGTCCGCGGAAGAGCCGTCAGCGGATGTCGGCTGCGGGGAAGATTAAGAAGGATGTTTCAGCGTATAAGTTCGCCAAATCCCGCCAAAATCCAACTTTCCCCACAATAGAATGGAATTCATCATGATTGGATCAACAAAGACGGTATTCATCACGACCCGGCGTGTCAATAAACCTCTCGACCTCAGATTGTATACTCTCCGCGGCAGCGCAGTATGGCTGAAGGTGATAGCTGAAGGATTGACTTAAGGGTACTCCGACTACGGCATAGTACATGGATAGACATCATCCACGAGATACTGGCGGGAGCCATACCGGCTTTCCGGATGATCCAGGCCCATCATCGCCGGCCCGGGGACCGGACGACGAGGTCGATCAGCCCGTTGCTCCGGTCGTCGTACCGTTGGATGCGAATGGCCGCCCGTGCCGTCCACTCGCGTTCGGCGGCCTCGACCGCAGCCAGCCACTCGGAAGCGAGAGGGCGGATGCCCTGCAGCCATGTCCACTCGTCCGGTCGGATCGCGACGAAGGTCCCGTCGTCCCGCCGGGAGTGCAACCGGCCGGAAGTCAAAGCCGCATCCCAAGCAGCGGAGCAGTCGGTGCCGTAGCTGTGGATCCTGATCAGATCGCCCGTGGTGGAGAAGACGACTTCCAGAACATCCCGCGTCGGCCGCTCGCGGCGGCCTGATACCGGGCAAGGCGGAGCAGCGGTCGGGACAGTGACCCGGCATGGCAGCAGCATCGTTCCTCCCTTCAGGATACTTCGCGGATTCTCATTCAAGTTTCTTGTTGATGGGAAGTTTTTAAATGCTCGTCCTTCCGCTTTCCAGGCATAAAACTCCCTGACCCGCGAGTCTTTCGGCAGAGGGAGTAGGACGTTGCGGAAGTCTATACTCAGGCCGCCTGTGCTATTGAGATATAGCGGCCGAGACGACTGTAACCTGTCCCTGATCTTGTGCTAAGGATGGAATCATTGGCTACACTTGAACTTTTGGAAAGGTCGGAAGGGCTGCGGAAAGCGGCGTTCCGGCAATCCGTGCCACGGGTCCTCGAAGGGCCCGCCCGCGACACCGATACCGGCCCGGCGCGTACCGCCAGGCCTTGTCCGGAAACCTCACGCGATGCAGACAGGCGACACTGAAGGCGGCAGGGACATGGGAGATCAACCGTCCGAATTCCTCGGCAGTCTGCCGGACGGACTCGCCGGGCCTCCGGTGCCGCTCGACGAGCCGCAGCGGCTCATCGCGTTGCACCGGTATGATCTGCTCGACACGCCACCGGAGCGGGCCTTCGACCACATCACGCGACTGGCGGCGCGCGTGCTTGGCATGCCGATTTCGCTGGTCACGCTGATCGATGAAACCCGGCAGTGGTTCAAGTCCCGATACGGCCTCGACGCTCCCTGGACCCGGAGGGAGGTGGCTTTCTGCTCCTACACGATCCTCGATACCGAGACCCTGGTTGTTCCGGACGCCGCGGCGGATGACCGCTTCGCCGACAATCCCCTGGTGACCGGGGACCCGAACATCCGGTTCTACGCCGGAGCTCCGCTGGTCACGCCGGAGGGGCATGCGCTGGGCACCCTGTGCGTGATCGACCGTTCGCCCCATCCGGAGTTCAGCGGCGAGCAGCGGCGGCTCCTGCGGGACTTCGCCGACCTCGTGATGACGGAGATCGAGGCCCGCTCGGCCGCACTGGCCTTGCGTCGGAAGGTTCACGAGCACCAGGAGACCGAGCGGCAGCGACAGCGGTCCCTGGCCGAGAAGGAAACCTTGCTGCGCGAGGTCCACCACCGGGTCAAGAACAATCTCCAGGTGGTCGACTCGCTGCTCGCTCTCCAGATCCGCCATACTCCGGCGATCGCCGGAAACCTGCGGGAATTGCGTTTTCGGGTGTACTCCCTCGGCCTGGTCCACCAGGAGCTGACGCAGTCCGGGGATCTGGAGAGGATCAAACCGAGGGAGTTCCTCCACGACCTGGCCCGGACCCTGGCCACCCATCACGCAGCGCCGGGGAGCGACCTGACGCTGGATGTCACGGTCGAGCCCGGGAACTCCGCCATCAGGACCGACGTCGCGATCCCCTTGGGATTGCTGGTCACCGAACTGGTGTCCGGTGCGTACAAGCGTGCCTTCCCGCCCGACCGGCACGGCGTCATCGATGTTTCGCTGACTTTCACGGGCGGAGGGAAGGCCCGCCTGATCGTCTCCGATAACGGATCCGTTCTGCCGGGCACGATCTCCCCGTCGGCGATCGGCCAGCGGATCATCACCGAGCTGGTGGATCAACTGGATGGTGACCTGACCATGGACGAGACCCATGGCACCCGGATCGTCGTGACGTTCCCCTGCCTTCCGGAACCGTCGTGCTGACCGGCGACGGTCCGGTGCGCGGAGCGGGGATCCTGATGATCATGGCCATGGCGTTCTCTCCTCCGGAGCGCCGCGGTGATCCGGCATTGCCGCGGCGGCTGCTTCCGTCGCCGCGCAAGGTGCCCGCCGGAAACGCTTGCTCCGGGCGGGCCCTGATCATTGCGAAACCTGGACAAGCGACTGCATTCCGTTGGTCCAGGCAAGCGTTCCGCAGGAACTGATCAGGGGGAGCGTCTCTGGCCGCAAGACCAGAATGTACTGGGCCGGCATGCTTTCGCCATGGCACCCCTTCCGAAACAAGGCTTCGCGCCACTGCACGAGGCCCCACCACCGGTGGATTTCGTCCGCGTTCGTGGGGACAAACTTCCAACTCACCAAGGTCGGCCGGTCGAGCAGGCGGTGAAGGCCCACGAACTTGATGTCTATATCGCCGATCGGCTCGACCACCACGACGTCCCGGGGCTCCGTGAGCGCCTGAACAGCCGCTACGGTTTCCAGGCCGCTCGGGGACAGTCCGCTCCTCACTTTCAAAACGAACTGCAATGCGACATTGCCAAGAAACAGGCTGATGATGCCGAAGGTCAGGATCCGCTTTATCTGAACCACGCCCGGCTGCCGAGCCGTCCGTACCAGCAACACCAAGGTCAGGCAGGCCAGCAACAGGGTCAGCGAGGCGGGACGGAACAGATAGAACTTGCCGAACGAACCGGTATGGCGGTCGCCCCAGCTGATCACCATCGCCAGCAGAAGATAGATGCCCAGCCCGGTCAGCATCAGCGCGAACACTCGAAGGCGCCGCGGCGCCATTTGCGCCATGTAGTAACCGACAGCGCACATGGCTGCCGTGGATACGACTCCCCTCGCCCACCGGTACAGACCGTTGGGATCGGCGAACGGGGCAACATGATGGGGATTGCGTATGATGGAATAAATGTAGTCCGCCGTCGGTCCATCCGTCCCGGTCGGCGGCGCCGCGGGGCCGATCTGGTCCCGCACGAGGATCACCAGCAGAGGCGAGATCAGGACCCCATAGAGAGCCATTGCCGACGCCGACATCCGCCACCGTCCATGTAGAGCGGCATACAAGGCGCCGGCAATCACCATCCAGAAGCCGCCGATCAGGAAGTGAAGGTAAGTCGCGAGCACGCCGGCGGCGACGACGGACTTCCATCGACCGGACACTGCCGCAGCGAACGCCAGGAACACGAAGGCATAGGCGAACGTCTTGGCCTCCACGCCCTCGAACAGCCATTCGCTGCCCATCAGATCCGGGCCGAGCAGGTTGAACAGAGCCAGGACCAGGAGGCCATCGAGCAGTGACAAGTCCAGGCTCCGCAGCAGGGCGGCGAAGCCAAGTGCATAGAGCGCCGCGCAAAGGACCCGCAGGACACCGTGGGCAGCGTCGTAGCCGAGCCAGGCAACCGCATGTCCGGTCAGGAACATATTGAGGAACCGGGCGTTCGACTGGTCGAAGACGGCGCTGTATTCGGAAAAAGCCGTCGGAGCTACCCACTGGTATGCGAGCATGAGATAGTTTTCTTCGTTGCTGTGCCAGGAGACAGGCAGGAGCAGCACTGCGAAAACCATGAACATGCCCGCCACCAGGATCGGCAGCCGGTCCTGCTGATCGGACCAAGCCATGGCTCGGGAGATCCAATATGCTGGCCATGCCGGACGGAGTGACTGGGCAGCAACTCCCGGCCGTGCTTCCGACTTGTCGTCAAAAACGAGCTCAGAGGGCATGTTTCCTTTTCCCTTCCTAATGCATCCCGGAGCTTTCTCCTGATCGCGCTCTTTCAAGGAATACAAAATGCTTGTTGAGCAAGAAGCCGGCCGAAAACGTCACCAAAACTGAACATAGCTTTGCGGCCAGGCTTGACATCACAAACAAAGCCGCATGCAGGGCCAGAGTCGATAAACCAAGGCATAGAGCCGTCACGCCTGCAAACCTCACGAAGCGATCCAGGCGGACGAATTCACTCCCACTTTGCCGAAAAGTGAAAAGCCCATTCATCCAGAAACTGTTCATTGAGCCAAGCGAGAAACTGACTATATTGGCCGTCAGCGGATGGATTTGCAGCGCGACTGTCAGTACCGTATAAACCAGCACATCGATCGTCGTATTCATAGCGCCGATGACTGCAAACAACACAACCTTCAAGAACTGTCCCGATGCAACAGGTTTCAAGGCAGCGGTGTCACGAAAACGGGAATAAACTCTATGCATGCCGGCGTATTTCATTGATTCCGTCAGTCTCCTGGTCGTGCTCACGGCAGTCCTGGATTTCCGAGACCTGCCTGTACAGAGCCAGGATATTTCTTTGTTCCGAGGGTCTGAGGGAAGAGAAGTCGGCCGGCAAACCGTGAGGAACGCCGCGAATGAGCACCGTATCCACAAGGAAAAGGGGGCGACCTTTTATTTCCTGGAATAAACGGCCCAAATACTCCCCAAGAATTCCCAAAACCAGAAGCTGAGCTCCGGAGAATATTGCAAGCGCAGTGACGACGCTGGCCCAGCCTGTGACCGTCGCACCTTGCGACCATTGCCAGACTGTATAGATTACCAGGAAGAATGCGATGATGGCGGTTCCCGCGCCGAGCCAGGATGCCACGCGAAGCGGCACCGTCGAGAAGCTGGTTATGGCGTCAACCGCAAAGCGGACCATCTTCTGCAGAGGGTACTTCGTGGTGCCTGCAAACCGTGCATTCCGCTCGTACGGCAATGCCACCTGCCGACCACCGATCCAGCTTACCATGCCGCGGATAAACCGCTGGCGCTCCGGCATGGCCAGGAGTGCCTCCACGACCCGCCGGTCCATCAGTCGGAAATCGCCTGCGTCGTGAGGAATGGGGACGGTCGTCAGGTGGGTCAGGAAGCGGTAGAACGTCGCGGCCGTGAGGAGCTTGAACCAAGTTTCTCCTTCCCGGGATGTCCGCTTTCCATACACGACGTCCGCTCCCAGGTCCATGGTGCCCATCATCGGCTTCAGCAATTCGGGAGGATCCTGAAGATCAGCATCGATCAGCATCACCCGGTCACCGCGGGCAACCGAAAGACCTGCCGTGGCGGCCATCTGATGACCATGGTTCCTGAAGAGGCGAACCCCGATGACCCGGGAGTCGCATTCGGACAGCGCCTCGATGATCGACCAGGTTCCGTCCTTGGATCCATCGTCAACCAGGATGATTTCGTAGTCCTGCTTGACCGTGTCCTGGCATGCCGCGGTGACGCGCCTCCAGAATTCGCGAAGCCCCTCCTCCTCGTTGTAGCACGGAGCCACGACGGATACGGACAGCCGTCCGCTGGATGCCCCAGGATGTTCCATGTCCAATATCTCATCAGCATATTCGTACTGGCAGCCGATCGAAACCCGGCGAGCGAAACATTTCAACGGGCCTTCAGAAGTCCTGAATGATTGTCCGGACGATCAATACGATCAACACCTCAGGGTGATAAGAACCGTCTCTGATGAGGCCACCTAATCGCAGCAAGTTTCCGGGCGTTCGGCCAGTAACCTTAGAGACATGTAGGAATATACATAAGGTAAGTATTGCTTTCAGAAGCTATTGCTGCTTCATTTACCCGAATTTGCACCCTCGGCACTGAACGATCATGCGAAAGCGCGTAATGCGTATTTGGCTCGAAGGTTATGGAAATGCCATCGCCGACATGCGCCGGATCGGCTTCACCCCTCAGGTGCCGCAGCCCTGTCATGTCGGGGTCGACCGGATCGAGCAGCACCGGTTCAAAAAAGATCCAGGCCAAAGTCGCCGGCCTCACCCGCACCGAGACGGCGCTTCCGCTCGAGGCCTGGAGCCTGGACCAACACCGCGTCGGGCTGAAGCCGACGAAGCCCTGGCGGAACCCTGCCGCATCCTCGCCGATGATCCCGATCGGATCAGGGCCAATACCCTGTTCCATCGGTGGCCAAGGCACACCTGAACCTCCCGGCCATCACCGATTTCAGACCACTCAGCCCGAAACCGTTTGAACTTCGGGATGCCTCTCTGTCTGATCGGCTGCGGCATAAGCCGTCATGATCAGTATGAAAACGCTTGCTGCTGCCAAGACGGCGTTCATAGCGCACCTCCCTGGATTCCCGAAGCTTTCGTGCCTTTGGTGCAGACTTTTCGGGCTGACTGTATTGCGTGCATTTTGATAGGCCCACATTCGCAATAAAGATGCGACTGCCCCCGACAGCTACATTCTGTTGCCTCGATTCGGCATGTAGTGTATTTTATTTTCATTGCGTGGAAGACTTGAACCGCAGGGAGGCCAGAGAGGGCATCCAGACCGTGATCCACTGCAAGATGGCAGTGCCGCCGCCACTACTCCGGAACGCCGCGAGAGTTTACCGGGTTGACTCCCTGAGGCGGCGACGTTCACAGCCCGAAGAAACCGCATGCCATGGCCGATGACCGTTCATCCAGGGCAGATGGTGGGAAAGCTGGGCGTGCCGCGCTCCTGAAGCGGATCACTGCCCTGGAGGAGAGCATGGCCTCACTCCGGCATGAACGGGATCAGGCGACCGCCGCCCTGCGCGTGGCGGAAGAGGAAGCGAACGCGCTGCGCCGGAGTGAGCAGCGGCTCGACCTGATGCTCGAGAGCGCCACCGAGTACGCCATCTTCACGCTCGACCTGAAGGGCCGGATCACCAGCTGGAACACCGGCGCGCGCAACATCCTGGGCTGGGAGAAGCAGGAGATCCTCGGCCGTGACGCCGGCGTGATCTTCACCCCCGAGGACCGCGCGGATGATGTCCCGGAGAGCGAAAGGGTGCAGGCTCTCAACCAAGGACGGGCCAGCGACGAACGCTGGCATGTGCGCCGGGACGGCAGCCGGTTCTGGGCGACCGGCACCTTGATGCCGTTGCGCAACGGCGGTGTCGAGGGTTTCCTGAAGATCCTGAGGGACCGCACCGAGGAGCGCCGGGCCGGAGACGAACGGGAGAGTTTGCGCCTGAGGCTTGAGGCCGAGCAGGCGATCTTCAAGGCGGTGGTGGAACGGTTACCATCCGGTCTGGTCGTCTCCGAGGCTCCGTCCGGTCGCCACCTGATCTATAACGACCAGGCGGCCCGTCTGCTCGGCCATGAGTTGGCGGACATCGGCGACTATCCCGAATATGCGCAGTACGGCGCCCTGCACCCCGATGGAACGCCCTACCGGGCCGAGGAGTACCCGCTGGTCCGCACCCTGATCCGGGGCGAGGTGGTCGACCAGGAGGAGATGATCTACCGTCGAGCCGATGGCCGCGTCACCACCTTGTCGGTCAGCACGGCGCCCGTGCGCGGACCGGACGGCCGCATCACCCTCGGCATCACGACTTTCCACGACATTGCGGAGCGCAAGGCCCTGGAGGAGGCCCTGCGGTCCGCCAAGGAGCAGGCCGACCGGGCCAACCAGGCGAAGTCCCGCTTCCTGGCCGCGGCCAGCCATGACCTGCGCCAGCCGCTGCAATCGCTTCTGCTCTTCGTGAGCGTCCTGCGAAACCACGTCTCCGGTGATCGGGGCGCCGCCACGCTGGCTCACCTGCAGCGCGGGCTCGACGCCATGAGGGACCTGCTCGACAGCCTGATGGACATTTCCCGGCTCGATGCCGGGATCATCGAGGCGCATGTCGAGGATTTCCCCGTCCAGCCGTTGCTTGACGAGATCGGCGCCGCCTTCACCCCGATCGCCGCGGCCAAGGGCGTGGAGCTGAAGGTGGCGGCCTGCGGAGCCGTCGTGCGGAGCGACCGCACGCTGCTGGGCCGGATGGTGCGCAACCTCGTCGAGAACGCGGTGCGCTACACAGGGTCCGGTCACATCTCCGTTGCATGCCGCCAGGGCGACGGTCGGCTGAGGATCGCGATCGAGGACACGGGTATCGGCATCCCGCCGGGCGATCTGGACCGGATCTGGGAGGAATTCCAGCAGGTCGGCAACCTGGAGCGCAACCGGACGCAGGGGCTCGGGATGGGACTCGCCATCGTGCAGCGCCTGTCGCAGCTGCTCGGCCACCCCGTCGGCGTCCGCTCGGACCCCGGTGCGGGATCGGTTTTCAGCATCGACGTCCCGCTTGGCCCCGCCGGGGCGCCGGTTCCCCAGCCTGTGCCCTCGCCTGCCGGAAACGATCGGGGCCGGCTGGTCGTGCTGGTGGACGACGACGAACTGGTGCTCGAGGCGCTCGAGGAAACCCTCACGAGTTGGGGGTTCGCGGTGCTGGCCGCGAATTCGATGGACAGCGTAATGGAGCGCTTGCGTGTCACACGGCGTCGTCCGGATGTCGTGCTGACCGACTACCAACTGGGTGGGGGACAATTCGGTACCGACGTCGTGTTGGCGGTCCGCGAGATGTTCGATGCAGACGTCCGGGGCGCCATTCTGACCGGGGAGACACGGCCGGACCAGGTACGCGATGCGGTCGGCCACGGTCTCGAGATCATTCACAAGCCCGTCACGCCGCAAAAGCTGGATGCTGTGCTGCAGAAGCTCCTGATGTGATGCGGGGCCGCGGCTGCTGCGCCGCGGTGCGCAGCGCCCTGGGCGATGACGGCCCGGCGCCGCTGGAAGCTGCCGGACTGAAGCTGAAGGCGCGGCTGGAGGCGGTCTCGGACAATCTTCAGCGGGTCGCGGGCCAGGATGGCGTCGATCCGTTTCTCGGCCGCGCCGATCTGGCGGTCGACCAGGCGCAGCCGCTAACGCAGGACGCCGATGTGGGCGCACGCCGCCTCGACCGTGCCGGGCGCGGCGTCGATCCGGCGGATGCGGTGCCGCTTGAGCAGCTTGGCAACCGTCGTTTCGCGCACCCGGGCGACCGATTCGCTGCGGCCCGTCGGGGGTCACGACCCCGCGCCTGCCAAGTCGCGGGGTCGCCCTCTATACGGCTCATGCCGTTCGACGATCACCGGGACAGGCCGGCAGACCGTGCTGCAGACCGGCGAATGTCGCTGGGCATAGGCCATCAGATCGCCCAGCTCCTCCTCGGAGCAGGCCGCGTCCACGTCCATCAGGATGCGGATCTGCTCGTAGCCCGGCGAAACCCAGTCATCGAGGCCGAGCAGGCCGTGAAGATCGATCTCGCCCTCGAGCTTCGTCGAGAGGCTGCGGATCTCGATCCCGCGTGCCATCGCGTGCAGCACGAACGTGGTGGTGACGCAGGCAGCGGGATGCGCTATCTACTCCGCCTGCTCAGGCGCCATCCTCCTCGCTGCCACCGGCCTCCTGGACGGCCGCGCCGCGGCTTCATGCTGGCAGGCGGCATGTCCATCCTGCCGATGGACACCCAAGTGGCCCGGCTTTACGCAGACATGTTCACGACCCCGGGCCTCAAAAATTTCCTATATCCGGACCCGAACAGCAAAAGGCCCAAAAGTGGAGCAGACCTCATCATTGCGGCCACGGCGATAACCCATCATGCAACGATCGTCAGCTTCAATCAGGGTGACTTTGAGTTGATACATTCTTATTTCCCCCTCCCAGGCATGTACAACCCGGCGAAAGCCCATGGCTCATGATCTGACTCAGCGCGTTGCACGGAGGAGGAAGAGGCAAGTAAGGCTCATTCGGTGGAGAAGTTCGGCACCGGCAGGTCGGGGCCGAAGCACGCTACCATGCCCAAATCGAGGACACTGGATGGACGGGACCTGGCAAGGTCCGTCATCCTGCCTTGCCAGGACCCATCCGTCAGCTTGCCTGGCAAGCGGCCCCGAGGAACGCGGCACGGACAGCGGCGAACCAGCCGTGCCGGCAGCTCGGCCGCGTTACCGCTCGCCGTCCATCTCGGCCAGCTTGCGCACGCGGCGGCGGAAATCCTCGTCGGTCGAGAACTCGGCCTGGAGAAAGGAAGTGACCAGATCCTTGGCGAGCCACGCACCGACGATCTGCGCCCCGATGCACATCACGTTGACGTCGTCGTGCTCGACCGATTGGTGCGCCGAGTGAACGTCGTGGCAGACCGCGGCACGGATCCCTTTCACCTTGTTGGCGGCGATCGACGCGCCCACGCCCGTGCCGCACACCATCAGCCCCCGATCCGCCTTGCCTTCGATGATGGACGAGGTCACCGTCCTGGCGATGTCGGGGAAGTCGACCGGGTCGGGATCGTAGGAACCGGCGTCATGGACGTCGTGGCCGAGCGACCGGATGTGCTCGACGATGGTCGCCTTCAGGGGAAAGCCGGCGTGGTCGGAACCGATGACGATGCGCATGCTGGAAATTCTCCGGGGTCTATTGGGCGATCAGGCGGGGCAGCCACAGCGTGAAATCCTTCGCGAAGGTGAGGATCGCAAGTGTGGACCAGAGCGGGATGTAGAAAGGCAGCAACGCCCTGAGGAGCTGTCGTATCGAAACCTTGGCGATGTCGGACACGAGGAACAGCGACAGCCCCATCGGCGGTGTCACCAGGCCGATCATCAGGTTGAAGATGGTGACGATGCCGAGCTGCACCGGGTCGACCCCGGCGAGCACGAGCGGCGGCGCGATGATCGGAACCAGCAGCAGGGTTGCCGTCGTCGAGTCGAGGAACATGCCGGCGATGAAGAAGATGAAGTTGGCGATGATGAGAAGGGCCAGCGGGTCCTTGGAGAGCGTCAACAACGCCGCGGCAAAGGTCTGGGGTACCTGCTCCACCGCCAGGATCCAGCCGAACAGCGCCGCGGCGGCGACGATGATCAGGATCGCCGACGAGCTGCGGGCCGTCAGCACGGCCGAGTTCCACAGGTGTTCAATGCTGAGTTCGCGATAGAAGACGGCGCTGATGACGATGACATAGACCGCCGTCATCGCCGCGGCTTCCGTCGGCGTGAAGGCGCCGAAGGTCATGCCGGCGATCATGAGCGCAGGAGCGACGATAGCCGGCAGCGCGGGCAGGAAGTCGCGCACCACCTCCCTCGGCGTCGGCCAGCGGTCGGCACGCGGGTGCTTGTGGCGGACCGCGACGATGAGCACGGTCAGCATCAGCATGACGGTGCAAACCAGCGCCGGCATGATGCCGGCCACCAGCAGCTGCACGATCGAGACGCTCGTGACCGACCCGTACACGATCAGGGGAATCGATGGCGGAAAGATCGGCCCGAGCGTCGCCGACGCCGCGGTGACCGCGCCGGCGAAGGAAGCATCGAAGCCGCGCTTCTTCATGGCGTCGATCTCGATGCGTCCGAGTCCGCCGATGTCGGCGAGCGCGGCGCCCGACATGCCGGAGAAGATCAGGCTGCCGAAGACGTTGACCTGCGCCAGCCCGCCGGGGATTCGGCCGACCAGGGTATAGGCGAAGCGGAAGATGCGGTCTGTGATTCCCGACAGGTTCATCAGGTTGCCGACGAAGATGAACAGCGGCACCGCGACCAGCGGGAAGGAGTCGAGCGCGTAGGTGATGCGCTGGGCCAGCAGGCCGAGCGGCAGGCCCTCGATCAGCACATAGGCGATCGAGGGCAGCAGGATGGCGTAGACGACCGGGAAGCCCAGCATGAAGAGCGCCAGGAAGGCGATGACGACGGCGAAACCCATGGTTTTTCAGACCGCGACGGTGGTGTCGGCCTGCGGCGGCTTGCGCAGGTGGAGGAGATGGACGAGCGCCGCGCCGGCAAAGCCGAACAGCGTCGCCCCGAGGAAGATCCAGAACGGAATGCCGAGCGTCGGCGTCGCGTTGCTGAGGTTTCGCGAGATGTTCGTGGCGGTGACGTAGGCGATGAAACCGGTGGCGGCGATCGCCAGGATCGAGATGGCGAGGTTCACGATACGGCGGGGAAGCGCGGGCATCATCGCCTTGAACTCGCCCATGACGATGTTCTCGCCGTTCTCGACCACCAGCGGGTACGCGCCGAAGATCAGGCAGATCAAAAGAAAGCGCGTGAACTCCTCGGCCCCGATGAACGGCAGCACGAAGACGCCGCGCATGATCACCTGCGCCGTGGGGACCAGCACGAGCCCGGCCATCACCACGACGACGAGCGCCGTGAGAACGCGTTCGGCAATGCGCATGTCTGTCTCCTGTCAGCTGGAGCCTCGTCTCCCGGTGAGGGAGACGAGGCCGCGCGGGATGGCCGGGGGAAGGGGTCCCCGGCCGTGACGGCTACTTGACGGCCTGGATCTGCTCGATCAGGGGCGTGAAGTTCGGGAAGTCCCGCGCGATCTGGGCGCCGACCTTCTCGCGGAAGGCGGCGATGTCCAGCCCGTCCGCCTCGGTGATGACGGTCATGCCGCGGCCCTCCAGTTCCTTGACGAGCTTGGTTTCGCCCTCCTGGGCCATCTGGAGCGATTTCTTCGCCTCGTCGTCGAGCACCTTGGTGATCGCCGTGCGCTGCTCCTCGGTCAGGTCCTGCCAGACCTCCTCGTTGACGAAGACGGCGAGGACGGCGCGCATGTGGCCGGTCATCGCGATGTGCGACTGAACCTCGTTGAGGTTGTTCGACGCGATCATCGTCAGCGGGTTCTCCTGGCCGACGACCACTCCTGTCATCAGGGCGGTCGGCAGCTCGGCCACCTCGACCGGCGTGGGGATCGCGCCGAAGCCCTTCACCATCGAGACCCAGAGTTCGAGCGGAACGGCGCGGAACGGCTTGCCGGCAAGGTCGGCCGGGCTCTTGACCGGGAAGTTGGACGAGATCTGGCGGTCGCCCCGGTAGATGCGGCCGATGATGCGCACGCCCTGGGCGACCAGCTTCTCGTTGATCGCCTGGAGCGCCGGCGAGGTTGCCGGGTCGGTCGCCCTCAGCGCGTGTTCGCCGTCCCGGTAGATGAAGGGGGCGTTGAACACCGCCACTTCCGGCACGAGGCGCGCGAGCGAGGCGAAGTCGTGATGGCCCATCTGGATGGACCCCATCCTGACCCCGTCGACCATCTCGGCGACGCCGCCGAGCTGGCTCGCCGGATAGACGGTAACCGTGACATCGTCTCCGGTGGCCGCGGCGATGCCCTTCGCGGCTTCGGCCGCGTAGATCGTCTGGATGTCGCCCTCGGCGCCGACATGCGCGTAGCGCAGCTCGGCCGAGACTGCCGCTCCGGTCATGGCGAGCGCGACGACTGCGCCGGTCATGGCACCGATGATCGTTCTGTGCAGCACGTAAAGATCCTCCCCGATCGTTTATGTTCGTTGGTCAGGCCAGGTGGTCAGCTCTGCGGCCTCCGCGCGAAGACCGAGATCAGGCTGCGCCGGCGGAACTCGTCGCCGATCGCGAAATGGTCGCGCAGCTTACGATCGGCAGCATCCGCGTCGCGGTCCATGATCGACAGGAACACCTCGCGGTGTGCCTCGACGAGGTACTCGACGATCCCGGGCTCCGAAACCGTCACCGCGCGCCGCTGGACGTGGCTTCGGCGCAGCAGTTCGCCGATCGCGCCGTAGAGCGTGGCAAGCGCGTCGCTATGCCCGGCCTCGACGATGGCCCGATGGAAAGCGAAGTCCGCAGCTCCCCCCTCGACGGGATCGTGCAGCGTGTCCATCAGGCGGGTCAGGCTGGACCCGATGCGCTTCAGGTCGGTTTCCGTCGCGCGCTCGCAGGCGAGCCGGATCGCCTGGCACTCGATGGCTATGCGCGCCTGCATGACGTCGTCGAGGATGTCGGGCTGCTGGGCGAGGCTGAAGGTGAAGAAGTCGGACAGCACGTTGATGTCGGCCTGCCGGACATAGGCGCCCTTGCCGTGGCGGATATCGAGGAAGCCGAGCATGGCCAGCGAGCGCAGCGCCTCGCGCAGCAGCGGCCGGGAGACGCCCAGCTTGAGCGCAAGCTCGCGCTCGCCCAGCAGGCGTTCGCCGGGCCTCAGCGAACCGTCGAGCAGCGCGTCGCGGAAGAAGGCGAACACCTGCTCCGCGCCCGAAAGGTCGTCGCCTCTGGCAAAAATGGTCGACACCGGCCGCCCTCCCCGAACTGGCCTTACACTGGTCAGACCACTAAACCGCAATCCGCTTCCGCTTGTCAAGCGGTAGCCTTGGCTGCCGTAACCCTGGCCATCCGGCTGTTTGAGTTCTGCGGCCGTTCTCTCGACCGGTGCCGCGGCTCCGCTGACTGACACGGTGCTGGCGGGGCTGCGTGACAGTCTGTGGGCGCAGCGCGAACCGGGTGCGCTGAGTGACGCCGAGGTCATCGCTCTCTACCGGCTGACGATTTCGCTCGGGCTGGTGGCACGGCACAGGAACGCGCTCGACGGGGGCTGAGCAACTGAAGATGCTCAAGCGGCGGCGCGCACCGCAGGCCCCTTGGACTGTGCCCGATCCGGTCGCGGCGTCGGCTGGTGACGAGGTGCCGGGCCATCGACCGGCTCGATCGCCCGCGATCCGGGGCCCCGCACCCTTTGCGCCCGAGGTACGACCTTCATTGGCGCAGGTCGGTGACCTTGAGCGCTTCCCACATCCAGCCGAAGTCGTAGGCCGGATGACCCTGGGCCCGGCTGCGGCGCGCGACACCGTTCTCCAGGAGCTTCAGCCACTCCGCCACCTTGCGTCGCCAGGCCTTGGACCGGGCCGAGAATCCGGCCGCCGCTCTCGTCATAGCTCTTGATCATCATCGCACCGGACGACATGGCCGGCGCGGGACCGGTCGCGGCCGCGTCGGCCAGCCACGTCCAGGTCGGCTGCCCGGCCTCGTCCCGGACAAGGTCCGGCAGGCCGTCGAGGCGGCGCTCGATCTCCCCAAACCGGGCGGGGTCCGGGATCGGGAACCGCGTCTCGGAGAAGATCAGCGCGTCGCCGTCGAAGTTGACCAAGTCGGGCAGCGATCCCATCAGGGCGCCGCGCAGGGTCGTGATCAGCCAGGCATATGTGAACATCGGCGCCATCTCGCCCAGGACAGCGTCCTCCACCGGATGCTGGTCGATGTCCCCGACCGGTACACCCGCCCTTTTTGCCTGTCGCTTCATGCTGCGGGTGAAGCTCTTCCGGGCCTCGGCGAACTCGTCGAGCAGGGCGCCGCTGGACTCGAACGACAGCGGCAGGACACCGCCGGCCATGTGCACCTCGGTGCCGATCGGCAGCATCCGCGCGGCGAGGCGGTCCCACCGGGCGAGGCTTTGGGATGCCAGCTTGTCCCGGACCTGGACGGGATCGCAGCCCCGGATCAGGTCCCGGGCCATGAAGTGGCGGCCCGGGGTGGTCGGCGATGACGGTACCGAGCCGGTCGCGCCATTCCTCGCGCTGCGCCCACTTCATCACGGCGTCGATCGCCTTGTCTTGAGCGGAAGCCTGCATGTCCCGTCCTTCCCTGTCTGTCCTGGGGGACGAACACCAGCCAGCCCGAAGGAGCCCGGCAAAGGCTTCGGAGGGATCGGAGGCGCGGAATGCGCCCATGACGACCGGCGTCCGGCGCCGCTTCGTCGGCATCAGCCGGCCGGGAAGCCGCGCACCTCCGCCAGGAGTTCGTCGAGGAACGCGGCGTGCGGCTCCGGCAGGGTACCCGCCGCCCAGTAGGCGAATGCATCGCAATACCACTCCTCGGCCACGGAGTTGTGGTCGGACAGGAGCTTCCGCGACACCGGATCGGCGAGCCAGCCGAGGCGCCGCATGCGGTTCAGGAAGCCGGTGTGCTCGGCCTCGATACGCTGGCGCACGGCGCCGGCGCCGGTCTCCCGGACCTCCAGAAGATCAAGGACGAAGTGGGCATATTCGTGCAGGACGACGAAGGCGACCTCCCACTCGGGGTCGGTGCCGCGCTGCGCCAGTTGGGCGAGCCAAGCCAGGTTCAGCCGGATCTCGGCCGTGCCCTTGGTGTGCAGGCCGATCGCCGCGCCCGGCCGGTGAAGCTCCTCGATGAAGTAGGAGACGGTGCACGGCGGCAGGCGACCCAGGCCCCTGGCAGCCAGCAAGCGGTTGGCCAGCGCCGCCGAGGGCGCGACGAACTCGTCGGCCACCCGGGACCGCTCGATGAACTGGGCCGACGACAAGAACCGCATGCTGCCTCTCCGCTTCCTCTGGAATCCGCTTCCCCTGGACACAGGTGGGGGCGAGCCGCGGCCCGCCCTATGGGTCCTCTGCGTTCGTGGGTCCACCCGCCCCGGGTCGGGGTATCGGCGCGACCGCGCCGAGCGGCTCATCATTTCGCTGAAGCGGTTCCGCCGGACCCTCACCAGAGCTTGGCGCGCCACCAGCCGGAGCTTGCCTCCGCCCGCAGGATGCCGACCGCGATGCGTTCGACTTCCCGCGCGGCGCGGGTCAGGGGTCGGCTGTTGGCGTGAGCGATGTGGACCGAGCGTTCGACGACGGGTTCCACGATGCGCGCCACCGAGAGGGCGGCGCCGGACTCGTCGCCTTCGAGCGCCGCGAGCGACAGGATGGTGTGGCCGGCGCCGCGGCGGACGAGGCGCTTGATCTGGCTGAAGGCGTCGATCTCGATCGTCACGTTCAGGCTGATGCCAGCCCGCCGCGCCGACTGTTCGACCAGCGAGCGGAGGCCGTGCTCCCGCCCCGGCAGGACGAACTTGAGCGGTTCCAGCCGGTGGAACGGCGCGTCGCCTCCCTCCGCGATGCCGGCGAGGGAGGCTTCGTCGCGGCCGGCGAGGTAGAGCTCCTCGGTCAGCAGCTTGGTGCTTTCGATGCCGGAATTGGGCTGCGCGCCGTAGAGCAGGCCGACATCGACCTGCCCCTCCAGCAGCCAGTGCGCGATGTAGCCGCTCATGCTCTCGACGACGCGCAATGTCACGTTGGGCAGCGCCGCCTGGGTCCGTTCGATCAGGGGAACGGCCAGGATGGTCACCAGCGAGGTCGGGATCGCGAAGGTCACGCGGCCGACCGGGCTGTCGGAGCGGGACCGGAGGCTTTCCCGCGCGTCGTCGGCGGACTTGAGGATCAGCCGGGCATGGCGGATCAGCTCCTGCCCCTCGCTGGTCGCCACGACGCCGCGGGCTGAGCGCTCGAACAGGACGACGCCGAACTCCTCCTCCAGGTTCCGCAGGTGGGTGCTGATCGACGGCTGGGCCACGCGCAGCGCCTGGGAGGCCTTGAGGATGGAGCCATGTTCCGCGATCGCGAGAAAGTACCTGAGTTGGCGTAGATCCATCTGCGGCGGCGGCGTCCTTCGGGTAGCCGGTCGAATCCGGCCTAATCTGGCGGGCGGGCGGAACCCCTGTCCACGGCGCATGCGGATATCGCTTCGTGCCGGATCAGCACCGCCCGCGCCTGGTCGACCACGGGAAGGTCGAGCATCCGGCCCTTGTGGCGGACGGCTCCCCTGCCCTCGCGCAGGCCGGCCTCGAAGGCCGCGATGACCTCCTCCGCGTCCTGGACCTCCTTGGCGGAGGGGGCGAAGGCCTCGTTGAGGATCGCCACCTGATCGGGGTGGATGCAGAAGCCGCCCTCGAAGCCCAGCCGGCGCGCCTCCTCGATGACGCGGCGGAACCGGTCCAGGTCGGTGTAGTCCGCCACCGATCCCACGTAGCCGATCGGCAGGCAGCCGGCCGCCCGCGCCGCCGCCACCGCCATGACGTTGGGGACGTAGAGGCTTCGGTCGTCGGGCACCATGCCCATGGACACCGCCAGATCCTCGGCGCCGACCGTGATGCCGAGGACGCGCGGGGATGCTGCGATGGCGCGCATCTCGCCGAGGCCGTCGGCGGTCTCGATCATCGCGACGAGGCCGGTGTGGCCCCGGGGCAGTCCGCGCTCGAACTCCAGCTCCTCCAGGATCTCGCCGACGGCACGGATGTGGCTGGCGTCCGGCACCTTGGGCAGCGTCAGCGCCATGACCTCGGCGCAGACGCTGGACTCGATGTCGGCGACGGCCTGACGCCACGGCCGGTTGATCCGGACCACGACCTGGACGCCCTCGCGGGCCAGGCGGGCGGCGGCGGCGCGGACCATGCCGCGGGCCTCGGCCTTCTGGTCGGGCGGGATGCTGTCCTCCAGGTCGAGCTGGATGACGTCGGCGCCCCGCCTGGGAGCGCCGGCGAGGAAGCGTTCGTTGTTGACGGGGACGAACAGCATCGAACGCCAGATGGGCAGCGTCTTGTTGGACAAGGTCCGGGTCATGCCGGCATCTCCCGTTCGATTGCCGCCGTCGCGATCCCGAGTTCCGCCAGGATCTCGGCGTTGTGCTGGCCGAGGCGCGGCGCCGGCCGGCGCATGCCGCCGGGCGTGCCGGACATCCGGGGAATGACGTTGTGCATGGGAAGCGTTCCCATGTCCTCGTCCGGCAGCTCGACGATGACTCCGCGGCCGCGGACGAAGGGGTGGTCGACCAGGTCGGCGATCGAGCAGACGGGACCGACGGTCACGCCCGCCGCCTCGAACAGGTCCAGATTCTGTTCCTGGGTGCGGGTGGCGATGACGGCGCCGATGATCAGGTCCAGCTCGTCCCGGTTTCGGACGCGGTCGTCGTTGGTCCGGAACCGGGGATCGGCGATCAGCTCGGGGTGGCCGATGGTGGTGAAGATCCGCTCGGCCATGGACTGCATGGAGCCGGACATCGCCACGTACTTGCCGTCGGAGCAGACATAGACGTTGCGCGGCGCCGTGTGGGTCGACTGGTTGCCGGCCCGGTTGGACGGCACGCCGGTCAGCCGGTACTGCGCGGCCTCCGCCCCGATCATGGAGAAGATCGGCTCGAACAGGGACAGGTCGATCACCTGCCCGCCCGTCTCGCCCCGGACCGCGTGGCGAAGTGCCGCAAGCACGGCGGACGAGCCGTAGAGCCCGGCGACCATGTCGGCCATCGCCAGCGGCGGCAGGACCGGCGGACGGTCGGGATAGCCGTTGAGGTGGGCGTAGCCCGACATCGCCTCGACCAGCGTCCCGAAGCCCGGCCGCTTGGCGTAGGGGCCGGTCTGGCCCCAGCCGGAGATGCGGAGGATGACCAGGCCGGGATTGCGCCGATGCAGCGCGTCCGGCCCGAGGCCCCAGCGCTCCAGCGTGCCGGGAACGAAGTTCTCCACGACGACGTCGGCGGTCTCGACCAGGCGCAGCAGGATGTCCTTGCCGGCGTCCGTCTTGATGTCGAGCGCCATGCTGCGCTTGTTGCGGGAATAGATCTTCCAGTAGATCTCGACGCCCTCGACCCGCCAGTTACGCAGGTCGTCGCCCTTCTGCGGGTGTTCCACCTTGATCACGTCGGCCCCCTGGTCGGCCAGCACGTGGGTCACCATGTTGCCGGCGACCAGCCTGGACAGGTCGAGTATCCTCACCCCATCCAAGGGGCCGCGGCTGTTCTCGTCGTATTGCGGCATCTGTCGCGTTCCAGTCGGATGGGTGGTCAGATCTCGATGACGGGCTTGATTTCCTCGAACTTCCGCATCCGCTCCAAGGCGGTGTTGACCTCGTCCAGGCGGAAGCGGCCGGTGATCATGCGGTCGAACGGGATCGTCTTCCGGTGGCGCTGGACGAACTGCAACGCCTTCCAATAGCTGGCGGCATCTCCCGAGAACGAGCCGATGACCTGGAGGTTCTTCTTGACGATCATCGACGGCTTGATCTCGGTGCCGGCATCGCCAAGCTGGCCGACGACCAGGTAGCGGCCGCCCTTGCGGGCGATCTCCAGTCCTTCGGAGAAGGCAGCGGGGTGGCCGGTGAACTCCATGACGATGTCGGCGCCGCGCCCATCGGACAGCTCGCGCACCCTGTCGGCGCGTTCCGCCGGGGAGGTCGTCTCGACCGGGACGACCTCGTCCGCGCCGAAGGCCAGCGCCATGTCGAGCCGGGCCGAGGGCCCGCCGATCACGATGACGCGCTTGGCGCCGCCGACCTTGGCGACCGCCGCCGCCAGCAGGCCCAGCGGGCCGGCGCCCTGGATCGCCACGGTGTCGGTGGGGGCGATCGGACCGATCTGCGAGGTGGCGTTCATGACGGAGCGGAAGGCGCAGCTGCACAGGCTGGCGAGGTCGTTGGGAACGTCGTCCGGCACGCGGATGCGGCCCGATTCCGGCAGGACGTAGCCGTATTCCGAGAAGCCGCCCATCAGGAACGGCGGCTTCTCCATCGACTCGTACATGTAGGCCTTGCGGTTGTCGCACAGCGTCGGCTGGCGGGCGACGGTGCAGTAGAAGCACGAGCCGCAGGCGGTGTGGGTGTAGACGATGCGGTCGCCGACCCGGAGCGGGTTGCCGATGCTGTCGCGGTCGGAGCCGGAGCCCAGCGCCACGATCCGGCCGACCATCTCGTGGCCGATGATGATGGGCAGGTCGACCTTGAGCGACAGCGAGCCGCGCGACAGGTGGACGTCGGTGCCGCAGACGGAGCAGGTCTCGATCCGGGCCAGGATCGCGCCGGGCTCGATCTCGCGCGGGACCGGCACGTCCTCAATCCGGAGCGGCTCGCCGAATCGGCGCAGGACGGCGGCGCGGGAGCTGGTGGGAAGGGCTGTCATGGGGTGTCTCCGGATCAGAACACGCGGTACCAGAGCGGCAGCGCGGGAATGTAGGTGATGGCGGCCAGCGTCAGCAGCGTCGCCAGCAGGAACCAGCCGAAATACGGCGCCATCTCGAGCAGGCTGGCCCCCGTCGTCCGCGCCGCGACGTAGAGGTTGGCGGCGAGCGGCGGCGTCAGCAGGCCGATCTCGATGTTGGTCACCAGGATGATGCCGAAATGGACCGGATCGATGCCGAACCGGTCGGCGGCGGGCGCCAGCAGCGGCCCCATCAGGAGCACGGCGGCGTTGGTCTCCATGAACATGCCGACCAGCAGCAGGACCAGGTTGACCATCGCCAGGAAGACCAGCGGGCTGTCGGTCACGCTCACGGCGAAGCTGGCGATATCCTGCGGTATCTGGGCGAGGACCAGCGCCCGGTTGAAGATGGCGGTGAAGGCGATGATCGTCAGGATCGCGGCGGCGGTCCGCGCCGTGGTGCCGAACACGCCCGGCAGCTCGTCCGTCCGCAGCGTCCGCTGGAGCAGCGTCACGGCGAGGGTGTAGAGCGCCGCGACGGCCGCCGCTTCCGTCGGGGTGAACAGCCCGCTGTAGATGCCGCCCAGCACCAGGACCGGCAGAAACAGCGCCGAGGCGGTACGCAGGTTGTGGCGGCCGCGGGACAGCGTGCGGCTGGTATCCGGAGCCGCACTTTCCCTGCCGTTGGCCAGAGCGCGGCGTGCCAGCATCGCGTGGGTCGCGAAGAAGACGCAGGCCATCACCAGGCCCGGCAGAAGCGTCGCCAGGAACAGCTCCGTGATCGACACGCCGACGATCGAGCCGTAGAGGATCAGCGGGATCGACGGCGGAATCAGCACGCCGAGCAGGCCGGCCGCCGCGACGAGGGAGGCGATGTAGCCGCGCCGGTAGCCGCGCCGCTCCATCTCCGGCCCGACCGTGCCGCCGATGGCGGCGACCGTCGCGACCGAGGATCCGGTGATGGCGCCCATCAGCGCGCTGGCGCCGATCGCGATATGGCCCAGCCGGGCCGGCAGGCGCCGAAGCAGCAGGTCGCAGAAGGCCGTCAGGCTCTCCGCCAGGCCGCCCCGGTTCATGACCTCGCCGACCAGCAGGAACAGCGGGATCGCCAGCAGCGGGAAGCTCATGACGCTGTCGTAGGGAACCGAGCCCAGGCTGTCCAGCCACAGGTCGAAGGTCTCGACGTTCAGCAGCACGACCAGCGCGAAGGCGACGCCGATCGGCGTGCCGATCAGCAGCAGCATCGCCAAGCCGAAGATGATCGGCGTCATGACAATCCTCCGGAATTGGGCAGTCCTGGATGGGGCTGGCCGGTGACCAGGCGGTAGAGGTCGGCCAGCGCGTGGAGGATCATCAGGGCGCTGCCCAGGACCATGAACCCGGCCGGCACCGCCACGGGCGTGCCCAGGTCGATCAGGTTCTCGTTGGACTCGTACGCGTAGGCGAAGAACTCCCACGCGACGTAGAGGAAGATGCCGGCGAACAGCAGTTGCGACAGCATGGCGCCCGCGTGGGCGATCGAGCGCAGCAGTTTCGAGGGAAGCTGCTGGGCGATCTCGACGCTGATATGGGCGCGGGCGTAGGTGCAGAGCGCTGCGCCGACGAAGGTCAGCGGGGCCATGGCGACGATGCCCAGTTCGCTGACGTTCGGGACCGGCAGTTCGAAATAGCGCGCGACGACGCTGAACACGATGGTGGCGAGCATCACCAAGATGGAGGCCCCGGCGATGAACGCCTCCACCCGGTAGATCCCCCGTTCGACCCGGTCGAGCGCCGAGGACCCTGGACCCGGCGCCACCGCGACGCCGCGATCCATTTGGATTCGCTCCGCCATGGACATCAGTCCAGATCCGCGATCTCGGCGCGCAGCAGCTTGACCCGCTCCTCTCCATAGATCTTGCCCAGGCCGTCCCACTGCGCCCGGCCGAACTCGGCGAACTCCTTGAGGGTCTCGGGGGAAAGCTCGGTGACCTGGACTCCGCCGGCCGCGATTCTGGCGAGGAATTCCTTGTTGAGCGCCCGGTTGTTCTCGATCTGCTTGCGGCTGACCTCCGCCGCCGTGTCGCGGACCATGGCGCGCTGCTCGTCGCTGAGGCGGCTCCAGAAGCGGTCGCCGGCGACGATGGTGCCCATGGCGTAGACGTGGTTGGTCGTCGTCATGAACTTCTGGGCTTCGAACAGGCGCGAGTTGTAGGTGATGCTCGGCCCGTTGTCCTGGCCGTCGACCGTGCCCTGCTGGAGGGCGGTGAACAGTTCCGGGAAGGGCATCGTGATCGGCTGGGAGCCCGCGGCGGCGAAGAAGCCCTTGATGCCGGCGGAGCCGGGCACCCGCAGCTTGAGGCCTTGGAGATCGGCGATCTTCTCGACCGCCCGGCGGGAGTTGGTGACCGAGCGGAACTCCAGCTCGAAGAAGCCCAGCGTCTCCATCTTGTGCTTGCGCAGCGTTTCCCGCAGCGTCTTCTGGAGGATGCCGTTCTCGTTGTAGAAGACCTTGTCGGCCTCCGCGAAGTCGTTGACGATGTACGGCAGGTAGTGGATGTCGAGCAGGGGGTCCAGGCCGGTCAGCGAGCCGGGATTGAGGAACGCCAGTTCCAGCGACCCCCGCGCCAGCTCGCGGCCCAGCGTCTCGTCGCCGCCGAGCTGGCTGTTGGGGAACACCGAGATGTCGATCTCGCCGTTCGACCGCTCCTTGATCAGGCGGGCGAATTCCTGGCTGGCCTGATCGACCGGGCTGTTGGTGGCGAAGACGTGGCCCAGGCGGCCCCGCATCTCGCGGGCCTCCGCCGGCATGGCATTGAAGGTTGCGAAGGCAAGCGCGCAGGCGCAGGCACCGAACAGGGCGCGACGGGACAACATGGGCGATCCTCCCCTTGGGATTTACGGTTGATTATTGTTGCTTGGTCTTTACCGGTGGCCCGACGGGCGCTCAGCCGTGCTTGAGGACGACGGTCTTCGCCACGGTGAACTCGCGCAACGCCTCGAAGCCCTTTTCGCGGCCGTGGCCGCTCTTCTTGACGCCGCCGAACGGCAGTTCGATGCCGCCGCCGGCGCCGTAGGCGTTGACGAAGACCTGTCCGGCCCGCACCGCGCGCGCCAGGCGCAACTGGCGGGCGCCGTCCCTGGTCCAGATGCCGGCGACAAGCCCGAAGTCGGTTCCGTTCGCGATCCGGATCGCGTCGGCCTCGTCGTCGAACGGGATGGCGGACAGCACCGGCCCGAAGACCTCCTCGCAGGCCAGCGGGTGCTTGAGCGGCACGGGGCCGAACAGCGTCGGCTTGACGTAGTAGCCGCCTTCGGGAGCGCCCTCGGTGATGACGCCCTCGGCGAGGACCGGCACGCCGTCGGACTTGGCCTGGGCCAGGAAGCCCCGGACGCGGTCGAGCTGACCGGCGCTGATCACGGGACCGCAGTCCAGGTCGTCGCCATGGGGGCCGACGCGGACCGCCGCGACCCGACGGGCGAGATCGGCGATGAAGGTGTCGAAGATCGAGCGCTGCACCAGCACGCGGCTGCCGGCGGAGCAGGTCTGCCCGGCGTTCTGGACGATGGCGTTGACGATGCTTTCGATCGCCAGGCGCTGGTCGGCGTCCTCGAACACGATCTGCGGCGACTTGCCGCCAAGCTCCAGGACGCAGGGAACGTGGTGTTCCGCCGCCGCCTTCTGGACCAGCGTGCCGACCTCGGGCGAGCCGGTGAAGGACAGGAAATCAATGCCGGGATGGGCGGCCAGCGCTGCGCCGGCTTCCTCGCCGTAGCCGGTAACGACGTTGATGGTGCCGGGCGGGAACCCGATCTCCATGGCGATCTCTGCCAGCCGGATGCAGGACAGGCAGGCCTCCTCGGCCGGCTTGAGCACTGCGGCGTTGCCGGCGGCGAGGCTGGGGCCGAGCGTGCGGCCGAACATCTGGGCCGGGTAGTTCCACGGGATGATGTGGCCGGTCACGCCGCGCGGCTCGCGCAGGATCATGACGGTGTAGCCGTCGAGGAACGGGATGGTGTCGCCGTGGATCTTGTCGGCGGCGCCGCCGTAGAATTCGAAATACCGGGCGGCGTTGACGATGTCGGCGCGGGCCTGCTTGAGCGGCTTGCCGGTGTCGCTCGCCTCGATCTGGGCCAGTTCCTCGGCATTCTCCAGAATCCGCTGGCCGAGACGGGTCAAGAGGCGGCCCCGCTCCAGCGCCGGGGTTTGGCCCCAGCCGCCCTCGAAGGCGCGGCGGGCGGCGCGGACGGCATTGTCGATATCCTCGGCGGTGCCGCGGGCGATGCGGGAAATCTCTTTTCCGTCGCTCGGGCTCAGCATCGGAATTGTCTGGCCACCCGACCCCGAAGACCAATTGTTATTGATGAGAATCTGGTCGAAAGGCATGTTCCCTCACTCTCGTGGTGCGCGGTCCAGAGATTTTATTTGAGATGCGACGGGGTTCTTGGTTTGCTTTACTGCAAATGGTCGGACGTACCGCTGGAGATGACGTATCAATCCAACTCCATCTCTCCCCGTCACATTTTTATTCTTGACGGTCCTGAGGATAGACGTGCCCGGAATACGTGGGAAATACCAATTAACGAAGGTCGGTATCGGAATAAGCTATAGCTGGTAACAGAGGGTGCGGATGGGGCTATACCCATGACGGCGGTGCCGCGCAGAGCGGATCGTTGTGCGGGCAGGGCGACGTAAGGAGAATCTGCGGTTTGGTCCTGCGCCGTTCCCTACCGGGAGCGCAGTTTCGGGGGGCAACATGACTGGCGCGCCCCAACGCATCGAAGAAAATGAAGATGACTTTCGACGGAGCGGTGTGCCGTAGACCCTATGAGGGCGAACGGCGGCCCGGGCATAGTGAGACTACGGGTTGGAAAACGGCAGGTTCCGGGACATCCGGAAACCCCCGCGCGGCTCACTGCTCGGGTTGCGGCTTCATCCGGGCGTCGTCCAGCCGGCGCGCGAGCTGCTCGGCGAACTTGGCGGTCGCGACCGGCAGGGTGCGGCCCCGCTGCTGGCCCAGCACCAGCGGGCCGTGCGCCATGTCCAGGTCGCTCAGGGGAAGCGCCACGAGGCCGGGGTCGGTTTCCGGGACCGGCGCGCCGATCTCGATCTGGAAAGTCACCACGCGGCCCGACCGCGCCAGGTTGCGCAGCATCTCGAAGGAGTTGGATTCCAGCTCCACCGACAGCTTGGCCGAGCTGACGGACAGCAGGTCCTCCAGGATGGCGCGGGTCCCGAAGCTGCCGTCCGGCAGGGCGATCGGATACTGCGCGCAATCGCGCAGGCGCACGACCTTGTGCCCGGCCAGGGGATGGTCGGCGGCGACGATGGCGACGACCCGCTGGCCCAGCGTCATCAGCGGCTGGAACTCGGGCGTCCGGCGCGGGCTGAAGATGATCGCGAGGTCCGTCTCGTACTCGCGCAGCATCCGGATCGCCGATCCCTGGTCCACCACCGAGACCTGGAAGCTGACCAGCGGGAAAGACTGCCGGAACTCCGATATCTGACGGGGCAGGAAGTAGTTCACCAGCGCCTGGCTGCACGCGATCCGGACATGGCCGCGCCTCATGCCGGACAGGTCCTCGATGTGCGAGCGTACCCGCTCCAGGTCGGCCGACTGGGTACGCACCCAGCGGATGAAGCTCTCCCCCGCCGCGGTCAGCCGGATCCCATGGGCGGAGCGCTCGAAGATCGCGGCGCCCAGGTCCTCCTCCACGTCCTGGATCCGGCGCTGGAGCGCCGACGGCGTCACGTTCAGCTGTTCGGCCGCCTTCCGCAAGGAGCCGAACTTCGCCGCCTCGTCGACATAGCGCCAGATCCGCATGTGCCTCATACCGGCATACCCCGCAGTGTAGACTTTCCGTCTACACCCTAACAGGAAAACGGCGTTTGAGGCGCCATCGGATCGCGCATAGCGTCGTCTGCGTCCGGACGACGGGCATTCTCCCCTTCCCCACCCCATAGGAGGAACAGGCCACATGCGCAGCGTCATCAGCCAATGGCCCGCGGTTCTGGCGGGCGCCCTGGTCGGGGCGGTCGGCCTGGCCGGCGCGGCATCCGCCCAGACACCGGTCAAGATGGTTCTCAACTGGAAATACCAGGGACCGCAGGCACTGTTCTTCATCGCCGAGGACAAGGGATACTTCAAGGCGGAGGGGCTGGACGTCACCATCGACCAGGGCGAGGGATCGGCCGCCTCCATCACCAAGGTGGCGACGGGAGCCTACGACGCCGGGTTCGGCGACGTGAATGCGCTGATCACCCTGGCGGCCAAGTCGCCCGAGGAGGCGCCGGTCGCCGTCTTCATGATGTACAACACGCCGCCCTTCACGATCGCGGTGAAGGCGGACGGCCCGATCCGGACACCCGGGGACCTGGAAGGCAAGACCATCGGCGGCCCCGCCAACGACGGCGCGCTGAAGCTGTTCCCGGCGTTCGCCCAGGTCGCCGGCATCGACGCCGGCAAGGTCTCCGTCACCAACATGCAGGCGAACCTGCGCGAGCAGATGCTTCAGCGCGGCCAGGTGGACGGGGTTTTCGGCTACGTCAACACCATCGCCTTCAGCGCCAAGAGCGCCGGCATGGACCCGGACAAGGATTTCCGCTTCATCAATTACGGCGACTACGGGATGGACCTCTATTCCAACGCGATCGTCGTGTCCAAGCCGTTCCTGAACCGGAACGGGGACGCGGTGAAGGGCCTGGTCCGGGCGATCAACCGCGCGGCCAAGGACATGATCGCCGACCCCGCCGGCTCGGTCGCGGCCGTGATGAAGCGCGAGCCGCTGCTGAACGAAAAGGTCGAGATCGAGCGCACCGTCGCCACCCTGCGGATGGAGATGAACCATCCCGAGATCGCCACGATCGGCCTGGGCGACGTGGACGACGATCGCCTGAAGCGCGCCATCGACATGGTGGCCAAGGCCAACGGCCTGGAGAACGCCCCGGAACCGTCCGCGGTCTTCACCGACGCCTACCTGCCGCCGCTGTCCGAGCGACCGACCTCCGTCATCAAGCAATAGACAGAAGAAGAACCATGGAACTGGGTCTGAAATCGCGGGTCGTGATGATCACCGGCCCCGCCAAGGGAATGGGCGAGGCCGTCACCCTGGCCTTCGCGGCCGAGGGCTGCCGGCTGGCGCTGGTCGGGCGCGACCTCGACGTGATCGAGCCGGTCGCCGCCAAGGTCCGGGCGCTGGGCGCGGAGGCGATCGTGATCCCCTGCGACATCACCGACGGGGCGCACTGCGCCGGGGCGGCCGAGCGGACGCTCGCGGCCTTCGGGCGGATCGACGTGCTGGTCAACGTGGCGGGCGGCTCCGGCCCGGTCGGCAAGACCGGCTGGGAGACCACCCGCGAGGAATTCGACGAGATCGTCGAACTGAACATGGCGGGCTGCTTCAACACCATGAGCGCCGTCATGCCGACCTTCATCGACCAGCGCTACGGCAAGATCGTCAATGTCGGCGGCACCTTCGGGATGCGCGGCCGGGCCGGCCGGATGGCCTATTCGGCATCCAAGTGGGGCCTGCGCGGCATCACCAAGTCCTTCGCCCTGGAGGCCGGCCCCTACAACGTCAACGTCAACTGCGTGGCGCCGGGCATGGTCGAGGGGCCGCGCTTCCGCGGCAAGGTCGTGCCGGAAATGGCCCGGCGGCTGGGCATCACCGAGGAGGAGGCGGCCGAGCGGCACGCTGCAGACTACGCGCTGCGCCGAGTCTCCACCGGCGAGGACGTGGCCAAGGCGTGCCTCTTCCTCGCCAGCGACGCGGCCCGCCAGATCACCGGCGTCGACTTGCCGGTCGACGGCGGCTGGGCCTCCCTCTGACACAGGACGACAGGATCATGGAAACCGGAAAGACCCTCGCCGACCTCGTCATCACCGGCGGCACCATCGTCACCGACCAGACCAGCTTCAGGGGCGCCGTCGCCGTCAAGGACGGCCGCATCCTGACGGTCGGCGCGGACGAGTCCATGCCGGCCGCGCGGGAGACCTTCGACGCGGCCGGCCTGCACCTGCTGCCCGGCGCGATCGACGCCCACGTCCATTTCCGCGAACCGGGCTATACCCACAAGGAGGATTGGCGGACCGGAACGGCGGCGGCGGCCATGGGCGGCGTCACCACCGTCTTCGAGATGCCCAACACCGACCCGCCGACCGGCACCGTCGAGGCGCTGAGGATCAAGCAGCGGGCGGCGGCGAAGGCTCATGTGGACTACGGCCTGTACGGACTGCTAGCCGAGGACAACCTGGACCAGCTGGACGGCCTGGTCGCGGGCGGCGTCGCCGCGTTCAAGTGCTTCATGGGCAATACCTTCGGCAACCTGCCCTCCCCCTCCACCGGCGCCATGTTGGAAGGGTTCGAGATCATCGCGCGGCACGGGCTGCGCATCTCGCTCCATGCCGAGACCGCCTCCATCATGGCGTGGCGCCAGCGGAAGCTGATGGCCGCCGGCCGGCGCGACCCGCTGGCCCACCTGGCGTCGCGCCCCGCCGTGGTCGCGACCGAGGCGGTGTCGCGCGCCGCGATCCTGGCGGAATGGACCGGCGCCCGCATCCACGTGCTGCACATCTCCTCCGGCGACGAGCTGCGGCCGCTGCGGGAGGCGAAGGCGCGCGGCGTCGACGTCACCGGCGAGACCTGCCCGCACTACCTGCTGTTCGACGAGCGGGCCTATGACGACCTGGGCTCGATCATCCGGGTGAACCCGCCGGTCCGCGAACAGCACCACCAGCGTGCGCTGTGGGAAGGGGTGCGTGACGGCACGATCGACATGATCGCGACCGACCACGCGCCGCACGACCCCGCGGAGAAGGTGCGCGACGACATCTGGACGGCCGATTGCGGCTTCCCCGGGGTCGAGACCCAGATGGCGCTGATGCTGACCCAGGTGAACGCCGGCCGGCTGTCGCTGAGCGACTATGTCCGGCTGTCCTCGACGGCGCCGGCGAAGGCGTTCGGCCTGCATCCCCGCAAGGGGGCGATCGTCCCCGGCGCCGACGCCGACCTGGCGCTGGTGGACATGGCCCGGCGCGAGACGATCCGGGCCGAGGCGCTGCATTCCCGCGGCAGGATCACGCCGTTCGAGGGGTTCGAGACCGTGGGGGCGCCGATGCACACCCTGGTGCGCGGGCGCTTCGTGATGCGCGGCCGCCGGTTGGTCGAGGACTCCACCGGCTGGGGGCAGTCGGTCGGCCGCATCCAGTCCATGCCCGAGCCCCGGCTCCGCCATGTCGAGGAAACCACCGCGGCGATCACCGGCACCTTTCCGGCGGCCCGGGCGGCCGAGTGAAGACGGATCCGAGGACACCCATGAAAACGGCGAAATCACCCGCGCTGGTCCCCGTGCCCATGGTGCCGGAACCGGACCCCCAGCCCCCGCGCAGGCTGTTCATCGAGCTGGAACGGGTCACCGTCTCCTACGGGAAGGGTCCGGGCGCCACGCAGGCGCTGGCCGAGATCTCGCTCCAGGTGGATGAGGGCGACTTCATCGCGCTGGTCGGACCGTCGGGCTGCGGCAAGAGCACGATCCTGAAGCTGGTCGGCGACCTGCTGAAGGCGTCGAGCGGCCACGTCTTCGTGGCCGGGCGGGAGGTCGGGGCCCAGGACGTGCGGATCGGCATGGCCTTCCAGAACCCGACCCTGCTGCCCTGGCTGAGCATCCGCGACAACGTCATGCTGCCGCTCAAGATCGTGCAGCCGTTCCGGGCCGACTGGAAGCGCAAGCGGCACGGCGAGTACCGCGACCGGGCCGAGGCCCTGCTGGCCAAGGTCGGCCTGGGCGGCTTCGGCGGCAAGTATCCCTGGCAGCTTTCCGGCGGCATGCAGCAGCGCGCCTCGCTGTGCCGGGCGCTGATCCACGAGCCCAACCTGCTGCTGCTGGACGAGCCGTTCGGCGCACTGGACCAGTTCACCCGGGAGGAGCTTTGGGACATCCTCCAGACGCTGTGGATCGACGGCAAGCCGACCGTTCTGCTGGTGACCCACGACCTGCGCGAGAGCGCCTTCCTGGCCAACCGGATCGTCGTGATGAGCGCCCGCCCCGGACGGATCCTGGTGGACGAGCCGGTCGGCTTCGCCCGCCCCCGCACGCTGGACACGACCTACCAGCCGGGATTCACCAACCTGACCCACAAGCTGCGCACCCTGATCGTCGAGGCCCGGAGCGCCGCGGGAGGTACCCCATGACCAGCCTGAAACGGGAGAAGATCGCGTCAGCCTGCCTGATCGCCGGCGTCTTCGTGGCATGGGAGGTCGGCTGCCTGCTGTTCGGCATCAGCGAATACGTCCTGCCGCGCCCGTCCCAGATCGTCATGGTGCTGGTGGAGCGCTGGCCCGCCCTGATGCCGCACGCGGTGCAGACGCTCTACACCACGCTGGTCGGGTTCGCGCTGGGCGTTTCCGCCGGGGTGCTGATCGGGATGCTGATCGGCTCGTCCAGGCTGGCCTACAACGTGGCGTTCCCCCTGCTGGTGGGCTTCTCGTCCATTCCCAAGGTCGCGGTTGTGCCGATCTTCGTGCTGTGGTTCGGCGCCGGGACGGTGCCGGCGGTGCTCACCTCCATGATCATCTCGGTCTTCCCGGTGGTGGTGAACATGGCGACCGGGCTGGCGACCACGGAACCGGAGCTGGAGGACGTGCTGCGCACCATGAAGGCGACCAAGCGCGACATCCTGCTGAACGTCGGGCTGCCGCGCGCCATGCCCTATCTGTTCGCCTCCCTCAAGGTCGCCGTCACGCTGTCCTTCGTCGGCACGGTCATCGCGGAGACGGTCGCGTCCAACCGGGGGATCGGCAACATGATGCTGATCGCCTCCTCCAACTTCAACGTCCCGCTGGTCTTCGCCGGGCTCTTCATCCTGGCCGGGCTGGGCATCGCGCTCTACGTCGTCTTCTCGCTGATCGAGCGCCGCGTCACCGGCTGGGCCAACCGCAAGACCGAATTCGCGATGGGCTGAGGCCCCCGCACAGCATCGGAGAACACCATGATCGACATTTCACGCCGGGCCGCCCTGGCGACCGGGTTCGGCCTCGCCCTCGTTGCAGCGCAGCCGTTCGCAGCCACCCCCGCCCAGGCCCAGGAGCCGACGCCGATCCGCTTCACGCTGGACTGGAAGTACCAGGGCATCCACGCCTGGTACTTCGTCGCCCGGGACAGGGGTTATTTCCGCGACGAGGGGCTGGAGGTCACCATCGACCAGGGCGAGGGCTCCGCCGCCACCGTCACCCGCATCATGTCCGGCGCCTACGACGCCGGGTTCGGCGACATCAACGCCGTGATCCAGCAGGCGGCGCAGAAGCCGGGCGAGGCGCCGGTGATGGTCTACCAGATCTACAACCGTCCGCCCTTCGCGGTGCTGACCAGGACGGACAGCGGCATCGAGGACATGAAGGACCTGGCCGGCCGCAAGGTCGGCGGCCCGGCCGGCAGTGCCGCGACCCGGCTGCTTCCGGCGCTGCTGGCGCGGAACGGCGTCGCCGTGCCGTCGGTCGAGGTGCTGAACATGCAGCCCAACCTGCAGGAGCAGATGCTGATCCGCGGCGAGGTCGCGGCCTCCCTGGTCTTCAACGTGACCAGCTACGTCAACCTGATCCAGCAGGGCCAGGACCCGGACGGGGATTTCCGGTGGCTGGACTATGCCGACCACGGGCTGGACCTCTATTCCAACGGCGTGATGGTGTCCCGGGATCTTGCCCGCGACAAGCCGGAGGCGGTTCGGGGGCTGGTCCGGGCGATCAACCGGGCGGTGCAGGACGTGATGGCCGATCCGGACATGGGCGTGAAGGCGCTGACCGCGGTCGAGCCGCTGGTCGATGCCGGAAGCGAGGGGCGCCGGGTGCGGTTCGCCTTCGACCGGTTGATGATCACGCCGGAAACGCGGAAGATCGGGCTGGGCGACGTGGACGACGCCCGGCTGGAGCGGTCCATCGCGGTGATGGCCGAAGCCTACGACCTGCCGCGGAAGCCCGAGCCGTCGCAAGTGTTCGACCGGTCGTTCCTGCCGCCGCAGGACCAGCGCCTCGTCGCCGGCGCGGGGAATTGAGGCCAGACATGACGGAAAGATCCATCGCCTGCGCCGGCCTGCTGCACGGCAGGGGCTACGACCTGCGGGGGCCGAGCCGGCTCTCGCTCGACGGCGGCCGGATCGCCGGCGTGGCGGGGATCGGCGGGGAGGCCGACCCGCTGTTCGCCCTGCCGGTGCCGGTCAACGCCCACGACCACGGCCGGCCGGTGCGGTCCAGCTCCTTCGGGGCGGCGGGCAAGCCGCTGGAGCTCTGGCTCCAGTACCTGGCGCTGCTGCCGGCGGTGGACCCGTACCTCGCCGCCGCGGCCTCGCTGGGCCGCAGCGCCCTGGGCGGGTCCGGCGCCGTCATGGTCCACCATACGCGGGTGCAGGGATTGACCCCGCTGCCCCTGGAAGCCGCCGAGGTCGCCCGCGCCGCCGCCGACATCGGGGTGCGGATCGGCTTCGCGGTGGCGCTGAAGGACCGCAACCCGCTGGTCTACGGCCCGTCGGAGGAGGTGCTGGCCCTGCTGCCGGAGGACGCCCGGCGCGAGATCGCCCGGCGGACCGGCAATGCCCCGATGCCCGTGGAAGACCAGATCCGCCTGGTCGAGGAGGTGGCCGGCGCCGCGGCCGGCGACCTGGTGGACGTGCAGTACGGGCCGACCGGCGTGCAGTGGTGCTCGCCCGGGCTGCTGCGCGCCGTCGCCGACGCCTCCGCCCGCACCGGCCGGCGGGTCCACATGCACTGCCTGGAGACGCGCTACCAGCGGGACTGGGCGGACCGGAACTTCCCTGAAGGAATGTTTGCCTTCCTGAAGGGGATCGGCTTGCTGTCGCCGCGCCTGACCCTGGCCCACTGCACCTGGGCGCGGCCGGAGGAGCTTGAGCTGATAGCCGAATCAGGCGCCACGATCGCGGTCAACACGGGCTCCAACCTGGGCATCCGGTCCGGCATCGCGCCGGTGGCGGAGATGGTCGCGCGCGGCTGCAAGGTAGCATTGGGCCTGGACGGGCTGACGCTGGACGAGGACGACGACGCGCTGGGCGAGATGCGCCTCGCCAACGCGCTGCATCGCGGCTGGGGATTCGACACCGCGATCGACGAGAGGGAGATGCTGCGGATCGCCCTGGCCAACGGGCGCGCCGCCGTGACCGGCCGGGACGAGGGCGGCGCCATCGAGCCCGGAGCGCCCGCGGACCTGCTGCTGCTCGACACGGACAAGCTGGATTCCGACCGGCTGGTGCCCGACCTGTCGCCGCGCGACCTGCTGTTCGCCCGCGCCGGCGCCGGCCATATCGCCGAGGTGATCGTGGCGGGGCGGACGGTCGCGCGGCGGGGGAAGCTGACCGGCATAGACCACGACGCCGTCCAGGCGGAGCTGCTGGACCGGCTGCGCCACGGGATCAAGGAGAATGACGCCCTGCGGGCCGCCCTGCCGGAACTGGGCCGCGCGCTGCACCGGCATTTCGCGGCGGCACCCTGCTGCTGAGGCAGCCCAATGAACGGAAGACCAGGACACAGCATGACATCACGTATTCGCCCCGGCGTCGCGGTCCACCGCGTCGCGACCACCGGCCCCGACGACGTGGCCGGGCTCGAACGGCTGGTCCGGGCGGGCGACCTGGACCCGGCCGGAATCGTCGCGATCCTCGGCAAGACGGAAGGCAACGGCTGCGTCAACGACTTCAGCCGGGGCTTCGCGACGCAAAGCCTCAAGCTGTTCCTCCAGGGGCATGTCGGTCGGGAGGCGGCCGGGCGCGTCTGCCTCGTCATGTCCGGCGGGACCGAGGGCGCCCTCTCCCCCCACTGGATCGTGTTCGAGCGCCGGGAGTCGGACGAGCCGGCGCGCGGCCCGGCGCTCGCCATGGGAAGCGCCATCACCCCCGACCTGCCGCCCGAACATCTGGGCCGCCGCGCCCAGGTGGAAATGGTCGCCCGGGGAGTTGCCGACGCCATGGAGCGGGCGGGCATCGCCGATCCGGCCGCCGTGCATTTCGTCCAGGTCAAGTGCCCGCTGCTGACGGCGGCCCGCGCCGCCGAGGCCGTGGCCCGGGGCCGGGCGACCGCCACGCGCGACACCCTCAAATCCATGGGGCTGTCGCGCGGCGCCAGCGCGCTGGGCGTCGCCGTGGCGCTGGGCGAACTGGCGATCGGGGAGATTCCCGACGACGCCAACGGCGCGGACATGCGGCTGTGGTCCGGCCGGGCCAGCACCTCCGCAGGGATCGAGCTGATGGGGCATGAGATCCTGGTGCTCGGCATGAGCCCGGACTGGACCGGTCCGCTCGCCATCGACCATGCGGTGATGGGGGATGCCGCCGACGTCGGGCCGGTGCGCGCGGCGCTGGCGCGGCTGGGCCTCGACGCCGAGGGGCAGCTCGACGGCCCCGCAAGGGCACGGGTCAGGGCCGTGCTGGCCAAGGCGGAGGCGTCGCGGACCGGCACCGTGCGGGGCCTGCGGCACACGATGCTGGACGACAGCGACATCTCCGCCACCCGGCATGCCCGCGCCTTCGTCGCAGGCGTGCTGGCCGGGACGATGGGCATGACCGACCTGTTCGTCTCCGGCGGGGCCGAGCACCAGGGACCGGACGGCGGCGGACCGGTCGCGATCATCGCGGAACGGGCCTGAGCCGATGGCGGATCGGATCGAACTCCTCCCCGAACCCGGAACGGTGCATTGGGGCCATTTCGACGCGGCGCTGGCCCCGGTCGCCGAGATCGCCGGCGGCGACACCATTGTCATCCATACCGTGAGCGGCGGGCGGGACGATCTGCCGCCGGCCGGCTCCGGCATGACGGTCCGGCCCGAGCATTGGCGCATCCTTGATGCCGTCGAGCCGGACATGGGGCCGCACATCATGACCGGCCCGATCGCCGTCCGGGACGCCGAGCCGGGCGACGCGCTCCGGGTGGAGATCCTGGACGTGGCGCTACGCGAGGACTGGGGCTTCAACCTGATCCGGCCGGGCGCCGGAGCCCTGCCCGACCGGTTCCCCGACCACCGGCGCATCCATCTGCCGATCGACAGGGCGGCGGGAACGGTGCTGACGCCCTGGGGGCTGGAGATCCCCGCCCGCCCCTTCTTCGGCGTGATGGGCACCGCGCCGGCGCCGGAGCTGGGGCGGCTCACCTCGATCGTTCCCGGCGCCTTCGGCGGCAACATCGACAACAAGGAGCTGACGGCCGGGTCGGTCCTGTACCTGCCGGTCTGGACGGAAGGCGCGCTGTTCTCCGCCGGGGACGGCCATGCCGCCCAGGGCGACGGGGAAGTCTGCCTGACCGCGGTGGAGACCGGCCTGACCGGAACCTTCCGCATTGATCTGGTCAAGCGGGCCGGACTGGCGTTTCCCCGGGCGGAAACGCCGGGCCACCTGATCACCATGGGCTTCGACGAGGACCTGGACGAGGCCGCGCGCACGGCCCTGATAGAGATGATCGGGCTGATCACTGAACGCACCTCGCTGTCCGAGGAGGAAGCCTATCGGCTGTGCAGCCTTGCGGCCGACCTCCGCGTCACGCAATTGGTGAACCGGCGCAAGGGCATCCATGCCATGCTGGGGCGCTGGGCGCTCGGGACGAAACCAACCCCCTGACGGGGAGGAAGAGAGATCATGGAAAAGCTTAAGGTCACCATCGACGAGATGGTCTTCGACGCGCGGCTGGAACTCCAGGCGGCGCCGAAGACCTGTGCCGCCTTCATCGAGCGCCTGCCGTTCGACTCCCAGGTCGTCCATGTCCGCTGGAGCGGCGAAGGCGTCTGGATCCCGCTCGGCGACTATGACTTCGGCGTGGGATACGAGAACCACACGAGCTATCCTGCGCCGGGGCAGATCATCCTGTATCCCGGCGGGATCAGCGAGACCGAGATCCTGCTGGCCTATGGCGGGGTGCAGTTCGCCAGCAAGATGGGCCAGCTTGCCGGCAACCACTTCATCACCCTGACCTCGGGACTGGAGAACCTGCCCGAGGTCGGCCGCCGCGCCCTGTGGCAGGGCGCCCGGAAGATCCGGTTCGAGGCGGCGTAAAGGAACGCCCGGCTCCGCGGCGGAAAGGCCGCGGGGCCGGGCTGGGGTCGATGCACATCAAGCGCCCAGTTTCCACACCATATGCCGCGATGTTGGACAGAAGCCGCAGCAACGGCCGGCCCCCGTCCCAATCCTCGAAAGCTCGCCGCGCGATCCGGCGAGTACATTGCAAGATAAATTCCTTAACTTACCTCATCGCAATTGATAATTTCGTGCCGGCCCGGAACCGGAGCGGATTTGCACCTCGATCAGATCTGTAAGTAACATACTCTGGCATGCGTTTTGCTACTGATCGTCTATCACTCATCGTGAGGGACGATCATGCAGGACAGAGAAACGCAACTGGAGCTGACCGGCATCGCGAAGTCTTTCCGGACCCGGACGGGCACGGTACCGGTCGTCAACGACCTGACGTTCAAAATCCACGAGCGGGACTTCGTCAGCATCATCGGGCCGTCGGGCTGCGGCAAGACGACGATCTTCAACATGATCGCCGGCCTGCTGGAGCCGGATGCCGGCACCATGCGCTTCAGGGGCGAGGTGGTCACCGGCCTGCGCGGCCACATCGGCTACATGATGCAGAAGGACCTCCTGTTCCCCTGGCGCACCGTGCTCCAGAACGCCTTGCTGGGGCTGGAGATGCGCGACGTCGATCCGCGCGTCGCGACGGAGCGGGCGCGCGAGTACCTGGCGGCCTTCGGCCTCGCCGGGTTCGAGAACGCCTATCCGAGCACCCTGTCCGGCGGGCAGCGGCAGCGCGTGGCGCTGATCCGGACGCTGGTCATGGACCCCGACATCCTGCTGCTGGACGAGCCTTTCTCGGCGCTCGACTACCAGACCCGCCTCCACCTGGAGGGAGTGCTGGTCGATGCCGTGGAGAAGTCCGGCAAGACGGTCATCCTGATCACCCACGACGTGGACGAGGCCGTGGCGCTGTCGAAGCGCGTCGTCGTGCTGAGCGGTCGGCCGTCGCGGGTGAAGGCGGTCCACGACATCGAGATATCCTGCCACTCCCCCGTGGAATCGCGGAGCGACCCGCACTTTTCCCAATACTTCAACCTGCTGTGCAGCGAACTCGAAATCCAGACACGCTGAGGCCAGACATGCTGAGGATCGCATCATGACAATGACCGCATCACGCATCCAGGCTTCGGCCAAAGCCCTGCCGGGCCGGGCTTGGTCGCGCTTTTCCCTGGGAGAGGCCGGCGGCGGGTTCGCCCGGGCGGGCATCCAGGTGCTGGCGGTGGCGGCCTTCTTCGCCGCCTGGGAGATCGGCGTCAGGACCGGCGCGATCTCCGGCTTCCTGGTCGGGCAGCCGTCCGGGATCTTCGCCAATTTCGGCCGCTTCATCGCCGACGGGTCGCTGTTCGTCGATGCCGGCTACACCGCGCTGGAGGCCATCGTCGGCTTCGCCATCGGGACGCTCCTGGGAACCACGCTCGGCCTGTCCCTGTGGTATTCGGAAAATGTCGCGCGCATCGTCGAGCCCTTCGTGATCGCGCTCAACAGCGTGCCGAAGATCGCGCTGGCGCCGCTGATCATTCTGTGGTTCGGCACCGGCTATTCCGCAAAGATCGCCCTGGTCATCGCGATGACCGCGATCGTCGCGCTGATCACCGCCTATCAGGCGGCGCGGGATTCCGACAAGGACCTCCAGCGGCTGCTGGCCTCCATGGGCGCCGACAAGCACCGGATCTTCTACAAGGCGGTGATCCCGTCGTCGCTTCCGGCCGTCATCGCCACC
Organism: Skermanella rosea; assembly: GCF_016806835.2. Lineage (NCBI taxonomy): Bacteria > Pseudomonadati > Pseudomonadota > Alphaproteobacteria > Rhodospirillales > Azospirillaceae > Skermanella > Skermanella rosea. The sequence goes on from NZ_CP086113.1 coordinate 63,867, forward strand.
TTCCGGATCAATATCGGTTTCGCGCTGGTCGGCGCGGTGGTTGGCGAGTTCATCTCCTCCCAGCACGGGCTGGGGCACCTCGTCTTCACCGCGTCCAACCTCTACGACCTCAACACGGTCTGGGTCGGGCTCTTCTCGCTGATGATCCTGGGCTTCGCCCTCTACCACCTCGTCAACTTCGTCGAACGGCGCGTCCTGCCCTGGAAGCAGGAGCAGACCTCCCGGCAGGTCGCGGCCTGACCTCCGGCCCCCGCCCCCTACCCGACCTTTCACGCATCCGGAGTTGGACATGAAGAAACTCGTCGCAGCCCTGGCATCCGCCGCCCTGCTGTCGTTCACCGCCCCGGCGCTGGCGCAGGGCGGCGCCAAGACGGACGTCACCATCTCGCAGGCGTTCCAGTCGCTCCTCTACCTGCCCCTCTATGTCGGCATGGAAAAAGGCTTCTTCGCCGAGGAAGGTCTGAACGTCACCAAGGAGACGGCAGGCTCCGGGCCTACCGCGCTCAATTCGGTGATCGCCGGCAGCGCTGATTTCTCGCTGCACGGGCCGGAATGGACCGCCATCGCCTTCGAGAAGGGCGCTCCGGTCAAGACCATAGCCAACGTGGTCAACGGCGCCGCCGTCTGGATCCTGGCCGACGCGGATTTCGACTACAAGGGTCCCGAGAGCTTCGCCGACCAGACCGTGGTCGCCGGAATGATGCCGACCACCAGCACGTCCCTGTTCCTCAAGCTCCTGAAGGAGAGCGGCGTCTCCCAGGAGTCCGTCCGCATGACCCAGGTCCAGATCGGCGCCGAGCCGGCGCCCTTCATCGGCGGCCAGGCGCCGTTGGCCGTGATGTACGAGCCGGGCGTCGACCAGGCGGTGGCCCAGGGCAAGAAGGTGGTCTATTCCTTCCCGAAGGAATACGGCGCCTATGCCTTCTCCACCATCATGGCGCGCAGCAACGTCGATGCCGGCAAGGCCCAGGCTTTCGTCAACGGCCTTCAGAAGGCGCTGGCCATGATCCAGCAGGACCCGCAGGAGGCAGCACGGATCGCCCAGGGCCAGTTCCCCAACCTCGATCAGAAGGTCGTCGCCGCGGCGGTCGAGCGGATGGTCGAGGAAGGCGTCTACGCCCCCAGCGTTGACATCACCGAGGACGGGATGAGCACCAGCCTCGGCGTGCAGATCGCGCTGGGGAACCTGGGATCGCAGCCGGAGTTCGAGCAGTTCGTGGACAAGCGGTTCATCACCAAGGCGCTTTCCCGATGAGCCTTCATGAAGCCATTCGCCCGGGAGCAGGACAGTGACGGCATTCCCATCCACCCTTCGGCGGATCGCGGGCGGCGGTGCCGGCGACGCGGTGTCCGCGGCGCTGGCGGAAGCGGCCCGCCTCGACGGCCGGCTCCACGCCTTCGCCCACCTGCCGGGCGAGGCTACGGCGCAGGCCGGCGGCCCGCTCGCCGGGGTGCCGGTCGCGGTCAAGGACATCATCGATACCGCGGACATGCCGACCGGCTACGGCTCGCGGATCGATCCCGATTTCCGGCCGGCGGCCGACGCCTGGATCGTCGAGCGGATCCGGCGCCTCGGCGGCACCGTGATCGGCAAGACGGTCACGACGGAGTTCGCCTGGCGCAACCCCGGCCCGACCGTCAATCCGCACGACGAGTCCCGGACGCCGGGCGGCTCCTCCAGCGGGTCGGCGGCGGCGGTCGCGGCGGGCATCGTCCCGCTGGCGATCGGCACCCAGACCATCGGCTCGGTGATCCGGCCGGCCGCCTTCTGCGGCGTGGTTGGTTTCAAGCCGAGCTTCGGCGCGATCCCGAGGACCGGCGTCCATCCGCTGGCGTGGTCGCTCGACCATGTCGGGCTGTTCACCCCGTCGGTCGCGGACGCGGCCTACGCCCTCGGGCATTTCGCGGCGGCGGACCCGTCCGACCCCCACGGCATGGTCCCGGACGGCCTGGGCGGCGACGCTTCCGCCCTGCCGGCGCCGCGTATCGCGGTGATCGATCCGCCGGCATGGGATCGGGTCGGTCCCGACCAGCGGGCCGCCCGCGACCGGGCGGCCGAAGCCCTGGCGGCGGCCGGCGCCATCGTCGAGACGGTCAAGCTGGACGGTGCGTACGGCAGGACCCTGGACGACATCATGACCGTGCTGAGGGTGGAGGCCAGGCATATCTTCCGGGACCGCGTCGAGCGGTTTCCCGACCGGACCAGCCGTCATCTCCAGAACCTGGTCAACGATGGGCGGGGCATCGACGCGGAAACCTATGTCGGGGCGCTGGGGCGGCAGAAGAGCCTGCGGCACGGCATGGCCTCCCATTTCGACGGGTTCGACGCCGTCCTGACCGTTCCCGCCACGGGCGAAGCCCCGAAGGGACTGGACGACACCGGCGACCCGGCGCTCTGCGCGCCCTGGACCTTCATCGGCGCCCCGGCGATCACCCTGCCCTGCGTCAGGGGGCCGAACGGCATGCCGCTCGGCATCCAGCTGGTGGCGCCCTGGCGGCGGGATGCCCGCCTTCTGGCTGTCGCCGCCTTCGCCGAGCGCGCCCTGGCATCCTGAGGTCCGGCAGGTTTCCTGATCCAGGTTAATGCGGCCAGGGCGGCGGCGTGCCATCACCGGCCTGTGGGAGGGGACGCGCGGCGACGCCGTCCGTGACCTTCATGAGGGGCACCAGATGGCCGGATCATCGTGGAAGGCCGCGTTACTGCTGGGCGCGGCGGCAGTCGTCTTCGCCACCGCCGGAAGCCAGGCGCGGAGCGGCGATCCCGCCGCCGGCGAGCGCCTGGCCGAACGGTGGTGCTCGTCCTGCCACGTCGTCTCGGGAGCCGGGACCGACGCGGTCCCGAGCCTGGAGGGGATCGCCAGGGGCATTCCCTCCGGCCAGGGAGAGCCGGCCACCGCCCGGGTGAGGCGGTGGCTGGCCGATCCGCACCCGCCGATGCCGAACCTGTCCCTGTCGGATGCCGAGATCGCCGACGTCGTGGCCTATCTCGAAACCCTGGCGCGCTGAGCCGGCCGCAGCCGCTTCACGCCGGGCGGCACCGGTCGATTGAATTTCGACCGCGGAATCCAGATCAGGTGCACGGTCCCCGGGGCCGCAGGCCATGGCGTACCCTGGAATGGGTGGACTGGTTCAACACCCGGCGCCTGCTCGACTACATCGGCAGTATTCCGCCCGCCGAAGCCGAAGCACGCTACTATACTCAAACCGGGGACGTCGCCAGGACTGCGTGGCTCAACCAAATCGGCCTCCGATAAACCCGGCGCGGGTCAAACCTCCCGGACTTCCGCGTGGCCCGCGGCCCGCGCCGCTTTCACGAATTTCCGGTCGAAGGTGGCGAAGCCCTCGCAGTGCGTGGATTTCCCGAGATGCAGCGCATCGGCGAAATCCATTCTCCGTTCCGCATGGTCGAGCGCTTCGGCAACCATTTCCGCATCCTCGACGGTGACCGTCGGCAGACCGCCGAAGGCCCGCAACGCCCGCGCGACTTCGGCGGGGCGATAACCATAGGCGCTGCGCAGCACCCATTCGACTTCGAGCATCACGGTCACGGCGGCGAAGACGCCCCCTCCGTCGACAAGCGCCCGGGCACGGGCGGATTGCTCCGGGTGGTCGCCGGTCAGGTACCGGACGATCACATTGGTATCAATCGCGATCATGACGGCGGCGGGCCTCGGACAGCACACCGGCCTCCATGTCTTCCAGGGATTTCGGCTCGCCGTCGAAGGGCAGGATACCGAACACCTCGTCGGGCCGCGTCGCCGCGAAAGCCGGGGCACGTTTCAGCAGGACGCCGTCCGGTGTTTCCTCGACGATCAGCCGGGTGCCCACATCCCATTCCCGCCGCTGGCGGATGGCTTTCGGGAGGATGACTTGTCCTTTGGTCGAGACGGTCGTGATCAGCTTTTCAGCTTGCGCCATGGGCTCACACTCGAGAGGTAAGATGAAAGTAAGATATTCCTCGTGCCGTCGAGACTCAAGACCGCGCTGCCGTCGCGTCCCGGCCGAAAGGCGGTCGGCGCGGTTACCGGTACATCCTCGCCGATGCGTTCAAGGCCATGCCTCAACGCAGATAGTGGATATGGGGCCGCGCGGAGTGGGCGGTCAGCTCGATGCGCGCCTCGACCGAGAAGACGTTCCTCAGCAGGTCCTCGGTCAGCACGTCGGCCGGGTGTCCGGACGCGACGACCCTGCCCTGCCTCAGGACGGCCAGCCTGTCGCAGAACATGGCGGCGTGGTTGAGATCGTGAAGCGCGATGATGCTGGTGACCGGGAGACCGGATACGAGCCTGAGGAGGCCGATCTGGTGCTGGATGTCGAGGTGGTTGGTCGGCTCGTCCAGGATCAGCTCCTGGGGCGTCTGCGCAAGGGCCCTCGCGATGTGGGCGCGCTGCTTCTCGCCGCCCGACAGGCTTTGCCAGGAGTCGTTGCGTTTCTCCGTCATGCCGGCCTTCGCCAGCGCGTCCTCGACCGCCTCCTCGTCGGCCGATGACCAGCCCGAGAACATGGAACGGTGCGGGAACCGGCCGAGCTTCACGACGTCGACGACCTTCAGGTTGGCGTTCGTCGTCGCGTGCTGCTCGACGAAGGCGACGCGCCGGGCGATCGACTGGCGCGAGATCGCCCGGACATCCTTCCGGTCGAGCATGACCCGACCGGAATGCGGCCGCTTCAGCCCGGCAAGCAGGCGCAGGAGGGAGGTCTTGCCGGACCCGTTCGGCCCGATCAGGCCGAGCATCTCGCCCGGTTCGGCCTCCAGGGAGACCGCATCCAGCACGGTCTTGCCGCCGATCCTCCAGGTAAGCTGTTCGGCCTTGATGCTCATGACGCGCGCTGGAACCGGTAGAGGATGAGCGAGAAGAAGGGCACGCCGACCAGGGCCGTGACGACGCCGACCGGCAGCGTCTGCTGCGGGATCAGGACCCGCGAAGCGATGTCCGCCAGCACCATGAAGATCGCTCCGGCGATCGCGCAGGCCGGCAGCAGCCGGATATGCGTGGGTCCCACGAAGAAACGCGCCGCATGCGGCACGACCAGGCCGACGAAACCGATCGAGCCGACCATGCTGACGATGGTGGCCGTCATCAGCGCGGTCAGGGCGAAGAGCGTGATCCGCGCGCGACCGACATCGACCCCGAGCGCCGACGCCGCCTCGTCGCCGAAGGCGAAGGCATCGAGGACCCGCGCGGCGGTCAGGCACGCCGCAAGTCCGAGGCCGACGACGATGGAGACCAGCATGAACTCGGGCCAGCGCACGCCGCCGAAACTGCCGAGCAGCCAGAACATCACGTCGCGCGCCTGCTGCGCATTGCCCGAGGTCGTGACGATGTAGGACGTGGCGGCGTTGAAGAGCTGCGATGCGGCGACGCCGGCCAGGATCGTGCGGTCGGCGCCGCCGCGCGTGCCGTTCGACAGCAGCGCGACGAAGAGGAAGGCCGCGAAGGCTCCGGCGAAGGCGCCCGCCGACAGCGACAAGGCTCCGGACCCGATGCCGAGGATGACGATCGCGACGGCGCCGGAGGAGGCGCCGGCCGAAATCCCGAGGACATAGGGTTCGGCGAGCGGATTGCGCAGGAGCGACTGCATGATCGCCCCCGACAGCGCCAGGCCGGCGCCGCAGAAGGCTGCGACCAGCGCCCGGCTGAGCCTGTAATCCCAGATCACGGTCTCGTGGATGCGGCTCAGTTCGACCGTCGTCCATCCCAGCCGGTTGGTCACGGCGGACCAGGTCGTGGAGAGGGGGATCGGCAGGTCGCCGATGCCCACGCTGATTCCGACGACGAGGGCGATGGCCAGCAGGGAGGCCAGGAACGTGCCTCCCAGGACGGTCAACCGGCCGACGATGCGCTGCGTTCCGGTCACTTCACCAGACCGAGCGTCTTCAATTGCCCGGCCACCTGCTCGGCCCCATAGAGGGTGCGGACGGTCGGGTTCATCGCCTGGCCGTCCATGACGACCATCGCCTTGTTCTTCACCGCGGGCATCTGGCTGACGGCCGGATCGGTGGTCAGGAACTTGATCTTGGCTTCCGACTTGTCGAGCTCCCACCGGTTGCGGTCGAGGCTGGCGACGACGATGACATCGGGATTGGCGGCCATGATGCCCTCCCAGCCGAGCGTCGGCCATTCGGCCTCCGTCGTGATGGCGTTGGTGCCGCCGAGCAGATCGACGATGAAGCCGGACGCACCGTTCTTGCCGCCGAGAAAGGCGTCGGCGGCCGGCGACGGGCTCGAGAACCAGAAGACGTAGGAAAGCTTCCGGTCGGCTTTCGGGACGACGGCGCGGAGCGCCATCTCGCGCGCCTTGAAATCGGCGATCAGCGCCTGGCCGCGGTCGGCGACGTCGAAGATCCGCGAGAGTTCGTCGATCTCCTTGTAGAGCAGGTCTATGCTCCAGAGTTGCGCGCGGCTGCCGTAAACGTCCTTGGCACCTTGGGTATCGAGGCATGTGCTGGGCGACAGGTAGGTCGGGACGCCGACCTTGTCGAAGTCCCCGCGCTTGGCGACCTTGCTGTTCGGGCCGAGCAGGCTGGGCAGCGCCGCCGCGACGAAATCCGGGTCTTCGGCGAGGATGGATTCGAAGGTCGGGAACTCGACGGTCAGGAGCTTGACCTTCGCGTTGGCCTCGGCAAGCTGGGGCAGGACCGCGCTGGGCCAGAAGGCGGTTCCGACCATCCTGTCCTGAAGGCCGAGGAGCAAGAGGATCTCGGCGCTGTTCTGGCCGAGGCCGATCACCCGCGCCGGAGCCTTCCGGAAGGTGACCTGCGTCCCGCAGTTCTCGATGGTCAGCGGATAGCGCGTCGGCTCGGCCGAGGAGGGGGTCGCGCCAAGGCTGACCAGAGCAAACAGGCCGGATACGGTCAGGAGTGATTTCAAGAGGTTCATGGGAGCGTCCTAAGCCGGGTGGTCTTCTCGGTTGGTCGAGGATGGTCCGCTCGCTGCCGTGGGCCGACCGGTCGCGCCCGACGACGGCCCGATGTCCGAAGAAGCCGCGGAGCGTTCCAGGGGCATCCCCGGACCCTCGGCCCCGCCGTCACGAGGTGCCTTCGGGCGGTCCGCCTGCGCGCGCGCATCCAATAATGCGAATGCGTCTCAAGAACAAGGTGTTTCTATCCGCCGGCTTGCCGCGAGCCGTCCCGATGACGCGGGTCCGTCGGCTGGAGGACGTTTCCACCCCGGCACCGACGGCTTGTCGCGCGTGTTTCCCGTTTTCGGGCAGTGCCGCCGATCGCACGCTCCCGCACGGTCCGAACCCGGAAGACACCGTGCCTGTGCCGGTCGTCGCGGCGGCCCTGCCCGACCGGCAAGAAAGCTTCTTCGACACTTCACGGCAACGTCATCCGCAATCGAACCGTGGTTTCCTGCTGGAAACCACGGTTCGATTGCAAAGGATGATCGAGGAAGCCATGCTTCACATCACCGGGATGGGGGTGACCTATCCGAACGGCGTGCAGGCGCTGAAGCCGATCACGCTCGCTTTCCGGCCCGGCGAGTTCGTCGTCCTGCTCGGCCGGTCGGGTGCCGGCAAGTCCACGCTCCTGCGCTGCCTGAACGGCCTGGTGGCACCGACCGAGGGAGAGGTCCGGGTCGACGGCCTCGGCCGGCTGTCCGAGCCCGGCGTGCTTCGGCGCCACCGCCGGCGGACCGGCATGGTGTTCCAGCACCACCACCTGATCGGCCGCCTTGCCGCGCTGTCCAACGTGCTGACCGGCCGGCTCGGCTATCATTCGCCGTGACGCACGCTGCTGCCGCTGCCGCGGGCGGACCGGCTGGTGGCGCTGGAATGCCTGGATCGCGTCGGGCTCAAGGACCGTGCCCTGACCCGGGTCGACGAGTTGAGCGGCGGACAGCGCCAGCGAGTCGGCGTCGCCCGGGCGCTGGCCCAGGAACCGGCGCTGATCCTCGCCGACGAGCCGGTGGCCAGCCTCGACAGCAAGCCGATCTTCGAAAGCATGGTCAACCGCGGGCTGGTGAGCCGCGACAAGGTGGCGGTGATCACCGAGTCCGCCCCGTTCCCGCAATATCCCTGGACCATGCGCTCGGACCTGGAACCTGGGCTGAAGCAGCGCATCCGGGCCGCCTTCCTGGACCTGAAGGACCCCGCCGTGTTGAAGCCCTTCAAGGCCGACGGCTTCGCGCCGATCGCCGATGGGGACTATGACGTCGTCCGCGAACTGGCGACGCTCCTCGGCCTCGACCTGACCCAGTAGCGGCAAGCCGCAGGGATGGGCGCGATCGGGCGTGCCATCGCCGGGCGGCTCGCCGGGTTCGGCGCCGACCTCGTCTTCTGGGACCGCCGGCCGGCCGACGCCGCGGCCGGGATTGCGCCGGGACTGCGCCGGCTGGACCGGGCCGACCTGTTCGCCACCTCCGACATCCTGGTGGTGGCGCTCCCGTTGACCGACGGGACGCTGCACCTGATCGACCGAGCCGCCCTGGCGACGGTCAAGCCCGGCGCCCTGCTGGTCAATCCGGCGCGCGGCAGCGTGGTAGACGAGGCGGCGGTCGCCGACGCGCTGGCCGCCGGGCACCTGGGCGGCTACGCCGCCGACGTGTTCGAGATGGAAGACTGGGCCCGCCCCGACCGCCCGCGCGGGGTCGACCCGCGGCTGCTCGCCGACCGCGACCGCACGCTGTTCACGCCCCACCCGGGATCGGCGGTCGGCCGGGTCCGCCTGGCCATCGAGCGCGAGGCCGCGGCGAACATCATCGACGTGCTGGAGGGCCGGGCGCCGCGCGGTGCCGTCAACCGGCCCGACGCGGCGGCCCTGGGTCTCCGGGCCGGGACGGCGGGATGCTGAACCTCTGGCACGTCGCCGCCTTCCTGGCGGTGGTCGAGACCGGCAGCTTCCACGAGGCGTCGCGGCGGCTCGGCGTCGCCCAGCCGACCGTGTCCCTGCATGTCAGGAGCCTGGAGGAGGCGCTGGGTGCGACGCTGATCGTCCGCGGCCGGGCGCGCAGCATCCCCAGCATCGACGGCTGCCGGTTCCTGCCCTATGCCCGCAGCCTGATGGCGGTGGCCGAACGGGCGCGCCTCACGATCGCCGGGCGGGATGTCGGCATCGGCGCCAGCAGCAACATCGGCATCTACCTGCTTCAGCCGCACCTGAAGCGCATCGCGGAGCTGGAGGGCGGCAGGGTCCGGTTCGAGCTCGGGATCGGCCCCAATCCCGACATCGTCGCCAAGCTGGAAGCGGGCGAGATCGACATCGCGGTCCTGGAATGGTGGGACGACCGCCCCGGGTTCGTGGCCCGGCGCTGGCGGCGCGAACGGCTGGTCATCATCGTGTCGCCGGACCATGCCTGGGCCGGCCGCGCCGGCGTCACGGTGGAGGAACTGGCGACCCAGCCGCTGCTGGGCGGCGAGCCCGGCACCGGGACCGGCACGCTGCTGCGCCGGGCGCTGGGCGACGCGGCCGGGCTGCTGCGCGTGGACCGGGCGCTGGGCAGCACCGAGGCGGTCAAGCACGCGGTCAGGGCCGGGCTCGGCGTGTCGCTGGTGGCCGAGAGCTCGGTGGCCGAGGAGGTGCGGCACGGCACGCTGGCGGCCGTCTGCCTGGACGGCGTCACGCTGGAGAAGGACCTCCAGGTCGTGCTGCCGGCGGCACTGCCGGACAGTTCGGCCCCCGCGCGCATCGCCGGCCTGCTGCTCGCCTGAAGGGGCGGCATCAGGCTCCGGGGCGATCCGGATCCGGCACCTCGACGAAGCGGATCGTGCCATTTCGGCACCCTGTCGATTTGGTTCGAGAATGAGGTTGATGCAGCGGCTTTTCGAAAGCGTGTGGCGGCGATCAGAACCTGAACCTCGACCAGCACGCTTGGCCCACCATCCCTGCGCATCGGCCATCGCAAGGCCGAACCATCCGCCACATGCTGGAGCACGAATCCGGAGCCTGACTTCCGCCGGATGCCGCAGGGCTCGGCGTCACCAGGATCCCGGGCGGCCATGGGACGGCAGCCGGTCAGGCCCTGGCCGCGTGGTTGCACGGTTTGATACCGAACTGCCGCTGCTGCATTCTTTTGCTGATCGCCGCGATCCGTTCGCCATCGCGCTGTTGGACTAGCCGCCGCCCTGTGTGACGAGCAGTCCCGGTCCTTCCTTGACTGGCCTGAAGCGTGACACGGATATCTGTCAATCACCCTGTCTGGAGCTCACCTGCCCGCTATGCCATTCCCATCTCTCGACCCCGCGTTGCTGGAAGCCCTGTCCGCGCGTGGCTATGCCGAGCCGACGGCGGTGCAGGCCGCAGTGCTGCAGCCGGAGGCCCTTGGGCGCGACCTGCTGGTCTCGGCCCAGACCGGTTCGGGCAAGACAGTCGCCTACGGCCTGGGCGCGGCCCCGGATCTCCTCGACCCGGACAGGGGCGACGGAAGATCCCGTCCGCCCCGCATGCTGGTGATTGCGCCGACACGGGAGCTGGCGTTGCAGGTCGGCGGCGAACTGGAATGGCTGTATGCCCGGCTCGGGTTCCGGATCGTCACCTGCGTCGGAGGCACCGACATGCGCCGGGAACGTCGCGCCCTGGCTGACGGCGCCGACGTGGTGGTCGGAACACCGGGACGGCTGCGCGATCACCTGGAGCGGGACGGCCTGGATGCAACCGCTTTGCGGGTAGTGGTGCTCGACGAGGCCGACGAGATGCTGGACCTCGGCTTCCGCGAGGACCTCGAGGCTATTCTCGACGAGACGCCGCCGGAGCGCCGCACCCTGCTGTTCTCCGCCACCGTGCCGCGGGGCATCGCAGCCCTGGCCAAGCGGTACCAGCGCAACGCGTTGCGGATCGAGGCGACCGCGGGCGGCGAGCCGCACGGCGACATCGAGTACCGTGCCATGCTCGCGGCACCGCTGGAAACCGAGCGCGCCCTGGTCAACGTGCTGCGTTATTTCGAGGCCCGAGGCACGCTGGTGTTCTGCGCTACCCGTGAGGCGGTGGCGCGGCTTCAGGGCAATCTGCTGGAGCGGGGCTTCTCGGCGGTGGCTTTGTCGGGGGAACTCGGCCAGGCGGAACGCACCCGGGCGCTGCAGTCGCTGCGCGACGGCCGGGCGCGGGTCTGCGTGGCGACCGACGTGGCGGCGCGCGGCATCGACCTGCCGGACCTTGGCTTGGTGGTTCACGCCGACCTGCCGCGCGACCCGGCAACGCTGCTGCATCGAAGCGGGCGCACGGGTCGGGCCGGCCGCAAGGGAACCTGCGTCCTGCTCGTGCCGCACACGCGACGCCGGGCCGCCGAACGCCTCCTCAGGGAAGCTGGTGTGCAAGCCGCCTGGTCCGCCCCGCCGGCCGCCGAGGAGGTGCTGGCACGCGACCGCGAGCGGCTGGAGCGCGAAGCGATATCCCTCGCCGCCGAGGACGTGTCGGAAGACGATCTCGCCGTGGCCAGGACCCTGCTGGCGGAACGCGATCCCGAGCGCATCGCGGCCGCCCTGGTGCGCGCATTACGCGCGCCGCTGCCCGCCGCCGAGGAGCTCTCGGCGGGCGCTGACGGCGGGGATCGGCGCGACCGGTCCGAGCGACCGCAAGACGGCGGGAGCAATGAAGATTATGCCCGGTTCCGGATCAACATCGGCCGGGCAGGCAATGCCGACCCGCGTTGGCTGCTGCCGTTCCTGTGCCGTCGGGGGCACGTGACCCGCAAAGAGATCGGCCGCATCCGCGTGTTCGACCGCGAAACCGAGTTCGAGGTGACCAGCAGCGCGGCCGCCCGGTTCATCGCGGCGATCCGGCGCAAGCCATCCGGGCCGGACGGGCGGGACGGCGACGACGGCGAGATCCGGATCGAGCCGGTGCGCGATGGAGGTCCGCGCCGCAACGCGAGCGCTCGCCAGCGCGATCGTGGCCCGATACCGCCGAAGCGCCCAAGCCGGGCTCCGGCACCGGCCCGGGGCGCGTGACGCCTCGGACTGCTGGTACCCGGTCTGTTCGTGAACTGAGTGTCTGTTCAGCAATGAACGGCTGTGCAGCGACGATTTCGAAGTCCGGCCGTCTTGCCGCACCAGGACTGCTATCCGCCGGACACTGTATGAACGCCGAAAAGGTCGTGCGCCGAAGCCGGGTCGCCTTGCGGAAGCCGCGCAGGTGACCGGCCGGCCGCCACGGGCGCCCCCTACAGGCGCGCCCTGACCTCGGCCGCGACCCGCTCCGGCGTGATGCCGAAATGGTCGTAGAGGTCCGGCACCGAGCCGGAGGCGCCGAAGCCGTCCATGCCCACGAACCCGCCATCCTCGCCGACATAGCGGTCCCAGCCCTGGCGCACGGCCGCCTCGACGGCCACCCGCACCGTGCCGCGATCGATGACCCGGGCCCGATAGGCCGCGTCCTGCAGGTCGAACAGCTCCCAGCACGGCATCGAGACCACGGCCGTCGGAACGCCCTCGGCCTGGAGCGCCGCGCGGGCCTTCAGGGCGATGGATACCTCCGAGCCGGTCGCCAGGATCGTCGCCCGCCGGGCGCCGCCCTCGGCCTCGGCGAGGACATAGGCGCCCCGGCTCGACCGGTTCCCGTCCGATCCGTCGGTACGCACCGCTTCGAGCGGCTGACGCGGGAACATCAGCGAGCAGGGACCCGTGCGATGGTTCATGGCGATCTCCCAGCACTCGACCGCCTCGACGGCGTCCGCGGGGCGCAGCACCAGCATGTTGGGCATCGCGCGGAACGAGGCGAGGAACTCGACCGGCTGGTGGGTCGGCCCGTTGGTGCCGACGCCGATCGAGTCGTGGCTGAAGACATACTTCACCGGCAGGCCCATCAACGCCGACATCCGCATCGGGGCGCGGTTGTAGTCCGAGAAGACCAGGTAGGTCACCCCGACCGGCACCACCCCGCCATGCGACGCCATGCCGTTCAGCATGGAGGCCATCACGTGCTCGCGCACGCCGTAATGGACGTAGCGGCCGCTCCGGTCGTCCGCGGTGAAGGCGGAAAGCCGCCGCTTGTGCAGGGTGGCGCCTTCGAGGTCGGGTGCCCCCGACACCAGTTCGGGGATCGCCTCGGCCAGGAGGTCGACGATGTCGCCCGAGATCTTGTAGCCGTGGTCGACGTGCCGGGTCTCCGCGGCCCGCCGCTTGTAGGCCAGCAACGCCGTCTCCCAGCCTTCCGGCAGGCGCCCCTCGCGGAGACGGTCGAAGTCGCGGCGCTTTTGCGGGTCCAGGGCCGCGACCCGGCCCTGCCAGGCCTCGTACTCGGGCTCGCTCCGGCGCCCGGCTTCCCGCCAGGCCGACAGGATGGCGTCGGGAATCTCGAACGGCGCATGGGGCCACCCGAGATGCTGCCTCGCGGCATCGGTGTCCTCCTTGAAGACACGGCCGCCGTGGGCGGCCCGCTGTCCCTGGACCCGGGGTATTCCCCGCCCGATCGTGGTGTTGCAAGCGATCATCGACGGCCGGGGGTCCGCCTTGGCCCGGGCGATCGCGGAGGATACCGCCTCCGGATCATGCCCGTCGACCTCCTGGACATGCCAGTTGCTGGCGCGGAAGCGCGCGGCCATGTCGTCGGAGAGGGCGAGACCGATATCGCCGTCGTCGGTGATCCGGTTGTCGTCCCACAGGAAAGTCAGCTTGCCGAGCCGCAGGTGTCCGGCCAGCGAGACCACCTCCTGGCCGACGCCCTCGTGGAGGCAGCCGTCGCCGACCAGCGCGTAGGTATGGTGGTCCACGATGCCCGGGCCGAACCACCGGTTCAGGATGGCTTCGGCCAGGGCCATGCCGGCGGCGTTGGCGATGCCCTGGCCGAGCAGGCCGGTCGTGACCTCGATGCCCGCGGCCGGGTCGTATTCCGGGTGGCCGGCGCAGTGGGACCCGAGGACGCGGAAGCGCTTGATCTCGTCCAGGCCGATCTTCCCGTAGCCGGTCAGGTAGAGCAGCGAATAGAGGAGCATGGAGCCGTGGCCGTTCGACTGCACGAAGCGGTCGCGGTCGAACCAGAGCGGGTCGCGCGCATTGAACTTGAGATGGCGCGTGAAGAGCGCCGTGGTGATGTCGGCGGCCCCGAGCGGGGTGCCGGGATGGCCCTCGCCGGCACGCTCGATCGCGTCCATGGACAGGAAGCGAATCGCGTTGGCCATCAGGCGGGGATCGACGCTGGTCATGGCGGCGGGTCCTTCTTGGCGGTTCGGTGACGGATTTCTCACGTGACCAGGTTCCGGGGCTGTCCGGCGACGAAGGCTTCGATGCAGGCGGTGACCTGGTCGGCGACCTCCTGCCGGGCTTCCCGGCTCGCCCATCCGACATGGGGCGTCAGGATGAAGTCGGGCCGCTTCGCCAGCCGCATGAACGGATGGTCCGCCGGGGGAGGTTCGACCGAGACCGCGTCGACGGCGGCGCCGGCGATCTGGCCGCTCTCCAGCGCCTGCACCAGGTCCGCCTCGACGATCAGCCCCCCGCGCGCCGTATTCACGACGATGGGCCGGCGCCGCATCCGGGCGAACTCGGCCGCGCCCAGCAGATCCCTCGTCCGCGGAGTGAGCGGGCAATGGAGGGTCAGCACGTCGCTCCGCTCCAGGACCTCCTCGAACGGCGTGTAGAGCGGCCCCATGCCGGTGCTGCCCTTGTGCGCGGAGAACAGCACATGCATGCCGAAGGCCCGGCCGAGGGCTGCGACCGCCTGGCCGATCGCGCCTTCGCCGACGATGCCGAGCGTGGAGCCGTGGAGATCCCGGATCGGATGGTCGAGCAGGGTGAACTGGGCCGCGCGCTGCCACGCTCCGGACGCCACGGACTCCCGATACGCCATCAGGGACCGGCGGAGCGCGAGGATCAGGGAAAAGGTATGCTCCGGGACCGTATGGACCGCGTAGGCCTGCACGTTGGAGACCGGGATCCCGCGCCGGCGGCAGGCGGCCAGGTCGACATTGTCGGTACCGGTCGCCGCCACCGCGACGAACTTGAGGTTCGGGAGCTGATCCAGCACCGGCTCCCGCAGGGGGACCTTGTTGACGATCAGGATGCTCGCCTCGCGGGCGCGTTCGAGCACCTGGTCGGGAGTGGTCTTGCCGTGGACCTCCCAGCCATGGCTGAAGGAGGGGCGGCGCATCGTCACCTCGGGACCGAGGGTTTCATGATCAAGGAAGACGATAGTCTCGGACATGGTCTGGCCTTTCTGGGCTGCTGCGCGGCCGGCGGATGGGGCCGTGGGGTTTGCGGCGTCGGCGTGCCGCTACCGGGAACCGCCGGTTCCGTTCATCGCATGGTATGTGCGGATCACCTGGCTGTCGTCGGCACCGCCCTCGCCGCGCCCGGACGTGGCGAGGAACAGCTGGTGGGCGACGGCCGCCAGCGGCAGCGCCACCTTGGCGTCGCGGCCCGCCTCGAGCACGATCCCGAGGTCCTTGACGAAGATGTCGACGGCGCTCGTGATTTCCGGATCGGCCTCGAGCATGCGCGGACCGCGATCCTTCAGCATCCAGCTCGAAGCCGAGGATCCGCCCATGATCTCCAGCAGGATGTTCAGGTCGACCCCCTTCCGGACGGCCAGCGCGAAGGCTTCGGCCACCACGGCGATGTGGACGCCGCAGAGCAGCTGGTTGACGGTCTTGACCGTCGCCCCCTGCCCCGGCTCCTCGCCGACGTGGTAGACCTTGTCCCCGAGCGCCTCGAGGATCGGCCTGACCTTCTCGAACACCGACCGGGGCGCCGCCGCCATGATCGTGAGCGTCGCCCCCACGGCGCCGACGACGCCGCCCGAGACCGGGGAGTCGACGAAACTCCGTCCCGTCTCTTCGACGCGCCGGGCGAGGCCGGCCACCTCGCCCGGCGGGCAGGTCGCCATCAGGACGACGATCCCGTCCGATGCCACCCCGCCCAGCGCGCCGTCCGCGAACAGCACCGTTTCGGCTTGAGCCGCGTTCACGACCATCAGGACAAGGGCGTCGGCACCCCGCGCCGCCTCCGCGGCCGTGCCGGCGCCGGTGCCACCGGCCCGCTCCAGGGCGGAGACGGACTCCGCCCGAAGGTCGAACCCTCGCACGACATAGCCCGCCCTCAGCAGGTTGGTGGCCATGGGCAGGCCCATGGATCCAAGGCCGATGAATCCTATGGTCGTCATGTCGAACCCTCCCGGTCGGTTTCTTGTCAGAGTTTCGGATACGGCGCCTCTCGGCGTCAGTACAGCGTGAAGGCCGGCACGTAGGACACCAGGCCCAGGACCACGAGGGCCACGAGGTAGAAGGGCCAGAGCTCCCGGACGATGGCGCCGATCGGCTCGCGCGCTATCGCGGCCGAGATGAACAGCGTCGTCCCGATCGGCGGCGTGAACAGACCGATGCTGAGATTGACCGCCATCATGATGCCGAGCTGGATGACGTCCATGCCGATCGCCGAGCCGACGGCGACGAAGGTCGGGCCCAGAAGCAGGATCGCGGCCGGAAGGTCCAGGAACATGCCGACCACGAGCATGATCACGTTCATGGCCAGGATGATCAGCCACCAATCCTGCAGGACGTTCTGGGCATACTGCGCCACGGCGTTGGGAATGGCCTCCGTGATCAGCACATAGCCGACCAGGTTGGACGCGGCGATGACCAGCATGACGACGCCCGTGGTGACGACCGTCCCGACCAGGGCGCCGTAGACCCGCCCGATCGTCAGGTCGCGGTAGATCAGCAGGCTGACCAGCAGGGCGTATGCCACCGCGATCACGCTGACCTCGGTCGGCGTCGCGATGCCGAAGCGCAGCAGGACCAGGATGAACACCGGCATCAGCAGCGCCGGCAGCGCCGTGAGGAAGGCGCCCAGGATGTCCCGTCCGGTGATCCGCTCGGTCAGCAGCGGGAATTTCCGGACACGTCCGCTGACGTAGCAGACCAGCATCATGCCGAAGGCCAGAAGCAGGCCCGGCAGGATGCCGGCCAGGAACAGCGAGGCGATCGACGCGTTGGAGACCGCGGCGAAGAGGATCAGCGGGATCGAGGGCGGGATCAGTCCCGCTATCACGGCGGAGGACGCGGTCGTGGCGGCGCCGAAGGCGGCCGGATAGCCTTCGCGCTTCTGCCAGGGGATCAGCATGGTTCCCAGGGCCGAAGCCTCGGCGACCGCCGAGCCCGAGACCCCGCCGAAGATGGTGGAGCCGACGACCGTGACCTGCGTCAGGCCGCCGGGGAAACGCCCGACCAGCGTGGCCGCGAAGCGGACCAGCTTCTGGCCGAGCGTCCCGCTCATCATGAGGGCGCCGGACAGGATGAAGAACGGGATGGCGAGCAGCGGGAAGCTCTGGGTCGGCTGGAACAGCTTCACGACGGCGATGACGGTCGGCACGGCGCCGAGCGTCATGACGGCGGCGCCGGAGCTGATGACCAGGGCGTAGCCGACCGGGAACGCCAGCAGCAGCAGGACGGCGAAGACCGCGACCATAACCAGTGTCATAGTTCTTCCTCCGCGACATGGGCCCGTACCGAGCGCGGATCCTCGACCAGGAGAAGCCGCCCGAAGGTGGTGACGGCGGTCAGGCCGACGCCGATGAACCCGACGATGAGCGAGAGATAGGCCCAGCGCGCGGAGATCCCCGTGACCGGGTAGACCTCGCTCCCGGTGATCTCGATGACGGCGAGGCCGATATAGGCCAGGTAGAAGAAGGTGGCCGCCACGACGACCTGCATGGCCAGCAGGAGCAGCCGGGCTCCGCGGCGCCCCAGCATGTCCAGGACCAGCGTGACGGAGATGTGCGCCCCGCGCTGCGCGGCCAGGACGATCCCGGCCATGACCAGCCAGGGGAAGAGGAGGTTCGGCATCTCCGACGGCCACCCCAGCCCCTGGGTCGTCAGGTAGCGGACGACGACCTCGGCCATGAGCGACAGGAACAGGGATACCAGTGCCCCGATGGCGATGACGGTGGCGGCGACGGCGATGACCGTGTCCGCCCCCTGGATGATGGAGGCGGGCAAGCCCGCCCCCGTCATCTCCCGTTCATGGAGGACTTCCATCACTGCTTCGCCGCGGCGGCTTCTTTTTGGACCAGGGCCACCAGGTCCGGGAACTGCGCCTGCCATTTGTCGTAGACGGGCTTCGTCTTCGCGACGAAAGCGGCCGGGTCCACGGTGTTGAACTTGACGCCGGCCTTCTCCATCTCGCCGCGCAGTTCGGCGTCCGCCTTCCGCGACAGCTCCCGGTTCAGCTTGCCCGCCTCGGCCGCGGCGTCGAGCACCGCCTGCTGGTCGGCCTTGGGCAGGGTGCCGAAGACGACCGCGCTGGCGAACAGCGGCGTCGCCTCGTACTTGTGGGCGGTCAGGGAGATGAACTTCTGGACCTCGTGCAGCTTCGAGGACCAGATGTTCATCAGCGGGTTCTCCTGGCCGTCCACCACGCCCTGCTGGAGCGCTATGTACAGTTCGGAGAAGGCCATCGGCGTCGGATTGGCGCCGAGCGCCTTGAAGATGTCCACCGTCATGGGGTCGGGGGGCGTGCGGACCTTGACGCCGGCCAGATCCTCGGGCTTCTCGATCGGGCGCACGTTGTTGCTGGTGTGCCGGATGCCGTTGTCCCAGAGGGCGAGCAGGACCAGCCCCTTCGCCTTGGCATCGGCGGCGAGCTGCTCGCCGACCGGCCCGTCCAGCACCTTCCAGGCCTGCGGAAGCTCCTGGAACAGGAAAGGCAGGCCCAGCACGGCGAACTGCGGGATCACGCCGGAGGTCGAACCCTGGGAGTTGGCGCTGAAGGCCAGGGTTCCCAGGCGCATGTTGGTCAGCGCCTCGACGTCGTCACCGTACTGGGCGCTGCCGCCGACCTCGATCTTGACGCGGCCCTCGGTCTTCTGGGCCACCAGTTCCGCGAATTTCAGGGATGCTTCCGCCTTGGGGTTGCCCGGCGCCGCGTTATGGGCGAGACGCAGGACCTGCTGTGCCCAGGCCGGGGCCGCCACGAGGGTGGCGCCGACTGCCAGCGCCGCAAGTAACCGTTTCATCGTTTCCTCCAGTTATTGGTCGTTGGGGTCGCGTTATGGGTCGTGGGGTCGCGCGGGAAATCGGATCGGGATCTGCCAGGCACCCCGCGCGCGATGCCTGCTCCGGCACCCTGATGCCGGTCGTCGGAACGGGTTCGCCGGTCGTGCGGCCCGGCCTAGAGCCAGCCCTTGATGCTGGCGGACACGGCCTCGGCCGAGATGCCGTAGCGGTCGTGCAGGGTGGGAAGCGCGCCGGCGAGCAGGAACTCGTCCGGCAGGCCGATGTGCCTGAACTTCGGCGCCACTCCGGAGCGGAGCAGCAGGCCGGCGACCGCCTCGCCCAGGCCGCCGATGACGGTATGGTTCTCGGCGACCACCACCATCCGGCCGGTACGGGCTGATTCCCGCAGGATCGTCTCCGCGTCCAGCGGCTTGATCGTCGGGACGTGCAGCACCGCCACGTCCACCTTGTCGGCCTCCAGCGACTTGGCGACTTCCAGGGCGCGCATGGTCATGATGCCGGAGGAGATGACGAGCACGTCGGTGCCGTCGCGCAGCATCTTCGCCTTGCCCAGTTCGAACCGGTAGCCGTACTCATCGAGCACCAGCGGCACGTGTCCGCGCAGCAGGCGCATGTAGACGGGACCCTGGTGAGCGACCATCGCGGGCACCATCTGCTCGGTGTCGAGCGCGTCGCAGGGGTCGAGCACGGTCATGTTCGGCATGGCGCGGAACAGCGCCAGATCCTCGGCGGCCTGGTGGCTCGGCCCGTAGCCGGAGGTCAGGCCCGGCAGGGCGCAGGCCAGCTTGACGTTGAGGTTTTCCTCGGCGATGGTCTGGTGGATGAAGTCGTAGGCCCGGCGCGAGGCGAACACCGCGTAGGTGGTGGCGAAGGGCACGAAGCCCTCGTGCGCCATGCCGGCCGCGGCACCCATCAGAAGCTGCTCGGCCATGCCCATCTGGTAGTAGCGGTCGGGGTGGGCCTTCGCGAAGACGTGCAGGTCGGTGTACTTGCCCAGGTCGGCGGTCATGCCGACGATCTCCGGCCGGCTTTCGGCCAGCTCGGCCAGGGCGTGGCCGAACGGTGCCGGCTTCGTGCGCTGGCCCTCGGCGGCGATCGAGGCGATCATCGCCGAGGTCTTCAGGCGCGGCTTGGGACTCGCGCCCTCGTTGGTGTCGACGTTGGTATTGGTGGTGCTGGTCATGCCGTCCTCCCGGCCTCGAGGGCTTCGAGGGCCATCTGCCATTCGTGCTCATCCACGCGGATGAAGTGGTTCTTCTCGCGGGCTTCCAGGAACGGGACGCCCCGGCCCATGCGGGTGTCGCAGACGATCATGCGGGGCTTCGGCTCGGCATGGTCGCGGGCTGCGTCGAACGCCGCGCGGACGGCCTCTATGTCGTTGCCGTCCACCCGCTGGACGAACCAGCCGAAGGCCTGCAGCTTGTCGACCAGCGGCTCGAAGGCCATGACCTGGGTCGAGGGGCCGTCGGCCTGCTGGTTGTTGACGTCGATGATCCCGATCAGGTTGTCGAGCTTCCAGTGGGCCGCCGACATGATCGCTTCCCAGACCGATCCCTCGTCCAGCTCGCCGTCGGAGAACAGGGTATAGACGCGGGACGGCGAGCCCTTGCGCTTCAATCCCAGGCACATGCCGACGCCGATCGACAGCCCCAACCCCAGCGAGCCGCCGGACATCTCCATGCCGGGCGTGTAGGCGGCCATGCCGGACATGGGCAGGCGGCTGCCGTCGCTGCCGTAGGTCTCCAGCTCCTCCTCCGGCACGATGCCGGCCTCTATCAGCGCCGCGTAGAGGGCGATGGCGTAGTGTCCGTTCGACAGCAGGAAGCGGTCGCGCCCTTCCCATTCCGGATCTTCCGGGCGGTAACGCATGGCGTGGAAGTACGCCGTGGCCAGCACGTCGGCGATGTCGAGCGCCTGGCCGATATAGCCCTGGCCCTGGACCTCGCCCATCAGCAGCGCGTTGCGGCGGATGCGGTAGGCGCGCTCGGCCAGGTCGACATTGTGTCCCAGCGGATTGGTCTGCATGTTTTTCTCCAGCGTCCTCGGTGTCACGGCGCGGTCGGGCTCGTGACGCGTGGGTGGCGGCACTCGGACCGAAGGGCGGCCGTGCGGGACGGCCACTCCCGTCAGTGGATCAGCATGCCGCCGTTGACGTCGATGGTGGCGCCGGTGATGTACGAGGACAGGTCGGACGCCAGGAACAGGCAGGCCCGCGCCACGTCTTCCGCGTCGCCGAGGCGGTTGAGCGGTATGCCCTTGAGGATCTCGGCCTTCAACTCGCCGGTGAGCTTGCCGCCGGTGATATCGGTCTGGATCAGACCGGGCGTCACCGAGTTCACGCGGACATTGTCCGGTCCCAGTTCGCGGGCCATCGCCTTGGCGAGCCCGAGGGCCCCGGCCTTGGCGGCGCTGTAGTGAGGTCCGCCGAAGATGCCGCCGCCGCGCTGGGCCGACACAGACGACATGCAGACGATGGAGCCAGAGCGTTGCCTGCGCATGTGCGGGACCGCCGCCTGGCTCATGTAGAGGGTGCCCCGCAGATTGACGTCGAGCACCGCGTCGTAGTTCTCGGGAGCGATGTCCATGAACTTCAGCGGCTGCGTGATGCCGGCGTTGTTGATCAGCACGTCGACCCGGCCGAACTCGCCGACCACGCGCTCGATGGCGGCTGCGCAGGCTTCCCTGTCGGTCACGTCGCAGGCGATGCCCCGGTGGGCTTCGCCCAGTTCCGACGCGGCCGCCGCGGCCTGCTCCTGGTTCAAGTCGAGAATGATCGAGCGTCCGCCATGCAGGGCGAACAGTTTGGCGGTTGCCCGGCCGATACCCCGCGCCGAAGCCGCGCCGGTGACGACGCAAACCTTGTTTGCGAGAAGCATTCCCTCACCTCTTTTAGATTGTTCTACAGGGCGATCAAGTCGAACTACGACTCGCACCAATCCACACCATGATCTTGATGCGCCGTCTGCTGTAGTTGCCCAGTGTCGCTGTGGTGAGCTGAATCTAATTGGTTGAGGTAATGTGCTCAAATGAATAAAATGGGCTATTGTTGAATTCAGTTCATGTGAATACGGCAATGCAAAACAGGCTGTCGATCAAGTCGATTCAAGCGTTTGAGGCTGCCGCGAGGCTCGGTTCGTTCGCTGCCGCAGCAGATGAACTGGCCGTTACGCCTTCGGCGGTAAGCCATCAGATAAAGCTCCTGGAGGAGCAGCTCGGGGTCCCGCTTTTCCATCGGGTCCATCGCGCGGTGGTCCTGACCGAGGCCGGGCAGCACCTCGCGACGGAGGTCATCGCCGCATTCTCCCGCATCGATGCCGCCACCCGCACCGTCGCGGTCGCCGGGACGGGCGCCGTCCTGACCGTCCATTCCACGCCGAGCTTCGCCTCGCAGTGGCTGATGAGAAGACTGGCCCGGTTCGGCGAAACGCATCCCGGCATCGATATCCGCCTGAACGCCTCCATGCTGCCCGTTACCCTGAACCAGGGTACGGTGGACGTCGACATCCGCTATAATCCCGGCACCGCCGCCGCCGGCGCCGTCATGGTCCCCTTTCCGGACGACACGATCGTGCCGCTGTGCTCGCCCTCCCTGGCGAACGGGATCAAACCGATCCGGCGCCCGGCCGACCTTGCCAACCATACCCTGATCCATTCCGAGATCACGATCCTGAGCTGGCGCGACTGGGGCCGGCGCCATCGCAGGGTGAGGCTCGACATGGAGCGGGGCCCCCGGTTCGACCGCTCCTTCATGGCCATCACCGCCGCCGTCGACGGGCTCGGAGTCTGCCTGGACAGCCTGCTGCTTGCCGAGCAGGAGATCCGGAGCGGAAAACTGATCGTCCCCTTCCCGGGCGACTGCATGAAGGCCCAAGGCCACGGCTTCGTGACGCTGCGCACGAAGACGGACCTGCCGAAAATCCGAAGCTTCAGGGAATGGCTCTTCGCCGAACTGGGCAGGACACTGGACTGGGCGGAGCGCTTCGTCGAGAACGGGATGTCGAATCCCGTGCCCTGACCATCGCGGGCGGGCGGCAGCAAACGCGGCCCCGTGGCTGCTCCCGGCGCCGAAGGGCCGGTCATCGGCAAGCTTCCTCGGGACTGTTTTCCGAACTGCGGGAACGGTGATGCGCAATCCACCTTGCCAGTCCGGATGATTGCTTTATGATAACGTTACCAAAAAATGGTCTCATCGAACTGCGACATCATCAAGGCGGCGCGGGGATGCCGCGCCGGTTTTCGGCAGGGAGGAACGATGATTTCGGAAACGGATATCCGCTCCTACGCGGAGAACGGCTTCCTCGTGGTCCAGAACGTGCTGTCCGCGCAGGAGGTCGCGGCCCTGCGCGCGGTGACGGACGAGTTCATCGCCCGCTCGCGCGAGGTCAGCAGTCACGACGCCGTCTATGACCTGGAACCGGGCCATAGCGCGGCCGAGCCGCGGGTGCGCCGGATCAAGACACCGCACCTGCAGCATGAGGTCTATGACGGCATCGCCCGTCATCCCCGCATCCTCGAGATCCTGCGGAAGCTGGTCAGCCCGGCGATCCGCTTCGACACGTCCAAGCTCAACGTAAAGGCGGCGAACTACGGTGCCGCGGTCGAATGGCACCAGGACTGGGCCTTCTATCCCCATACCAACGACGATCTCGCCGCGGTCGGCGTCATGATGGACGACTGCGAGGTGGAGAACGGACCGCTCCTGTGCATTCCCGGAAGCCACCGCGGGCCGGTGCTCGACCATCATTCGGACGGCGAGTTCTGCGGCGCCATCGATCCGTCGGAGTCGGACATCGATTTCGGCGCGGCGGTCCCGCTGACCGGCCCGGCGGGAAGCGTCAGCATCCACCATGTCCGGACGATCCACGGCTCGGCCACGAACGTCTCGTCCAAGCCGCGCCGCCTGCTGCTCTTCCAGTACCGCGCCGCCGACGCCTGGCCGCTGGTCGGCTCCCAGCAGCCGTCCTGGCAGGAGTGGCAGGCGTTGATGCTGTGCGGCGACGACCCCTCGGTGACCCCGCGGTCGACCGCCGTGCCGGTCCGCCTGCCGCTGCCGCCATCGCGTCATCAGGGCTCCATCTACGAAAATCAGCGGACCTTGAAGAACGCCTATTTCACCAGGTCCAAGGCGGCCGTCTGACCGGCGGCGGTTCATCCTCAACCCCTCCCGGCGATCGGGTGACAGGCGGTTAAGCTTCAGCGCCGGGGATTCGGAGCTGCCGGGCCGGGGGGCCCGGCAGCTCTGCCTCACCCCATCAGGCTCGGAAGCAGCGTCGCGATGCCGGGAAACAGCATGACGAGCATCAGCGCCGCGATCTGGAGCAGGATGAAGGGCAGCAGGCTGCTGAAGATCGTGTGCAACTCGATCTCCGGCGGCGCGACGCTCTTCAGGTAGAAGGCCGCCGGGCCGAAGGGCGGGGTCAGGTACGACACCTGCATGTTCATGCAGAACAGCACGCCGAACCACACCGGATCGTAGCCCAGCGCCTTGATCACCGGCACGAAGATCGGCATGGTCAGCAGGCAGATGCCGATCCAGTCCATGACGAAGCCCAGCACCAGCAGGATTCCCATCATCACCAGCAGGATGCCGAACGGCGGGAGCGGAAGGTCTCCGATCGTCTGGCGCAGGTAGGTCGTGCCGCCCATGATGTTATAGATGCCGATGAAGGCGTTGGCGCCCAGGGTGAGCCAGATGATCACGCCGACCGTGATCATCGTCCGCATGGCCGACTCCCGAAGCATCCTGAAGTTCAGCTCGCCCCGGGCCGCCGCGGCGATAATGGCGCCCAACGCCCCCACGCCCGCGGACTCGGTAACCGAGGCGATGCCGCCATAGATGCTGCCCAGCACCCAGATCACCACCAGGATCGGCAGGATCAGGCCTTTCAGCAACTTCATCTTCTGCCCGAACGGGATATCCAGCTCCTCGCGCGGCGGGCGCGGGGCCAGCGCCGGGTTCAGGATGCAGCGGATCATGACATAGGCGATGTAGAACGCCGCGAGCAGCAGTCCGGGCAGCGCCGAGGCGAGGAACAGTTCGCTGATCGACACGCCGGCCGTCAGCCCGTAGACGATCAGGACGACCGACGGGGGTATCATGGTGCCGAGCGACCCCCCGGCGCAGATGATCCCGATGGCGAGCTTCCTGTCGTAGCCCAGACGCATCATCTGGGGCAACGCGATCAGGCCCAGCAGGACGATCTCCCCGCCGATGATTCCGGTCATCGCCGCCATGACCACCGCGACCAGGGTCGTCTGCACCGCGACTCCGCCCGGCAGGTTGCCGGCGAACAGGCGCATGGCGTCGTACAGGTCCCTGGCCACTCCCGACCGCTCCAGGATGCAGGCCATCAGGACGAACAGGGGGATCGCGACGAAGACGTATTCGTTGACGAAGCCATAGACGCGGCTCGCGACGAGCGGCAGCCCGGCGGGACCCAGCCAGGCCAGCGTGCAACCGATGGCGAGGCTCATCGTGATCCATGCCAGCGGCACGCCGGCGATCATCAGGCCGACCATGATGGCGACGATGAGAAGGGAAATGGTTGCGATATCCACTATGGCCCGCCTTCGCCGGGGGTCCCCTTGCCGGCCGGCGCCGCCGCGCCGCTCCCTGTGAGTTCCCGGGCCACGAGGATCAGCAGCTGAAGCAGCACGAGGATCGCCGCCACGGTGATCAGGGGCTTGATGATGGCCGGCGTCGGGGCATCCCAGGCACCGCCGGTGCGCTCGCCGATGGTGACGGCGCGCAGGCCGGACTTCCACGACGCCGCGACCAGGCCGGCCATGGCGAAGATGCCGACCAGATGGCCGAAGAGCTTCATCGCCCGTTTGACGCGCAACGGGGCGACGTCCTGGAGACTGGTCACCGCGATGTGCGCCTCGGCCTTGGTGACGGCGCCGCCGGACAGCAGGTACCCGACGGCGCACAGCAGGATGGTGAGGTCGAAGGACCAGGATGTCGGGGAATTGAGGATGTACCGCATCAGCACCTCGTAGGCGATGACCGGTACCGAAAGCATGTAGAACCACGCCACGGCCCCACCGAGGAGGTCGTTCAGCCGTTCGATCCAGCGCATGGAGATCTCCCTGGAAGGGGAGCCCGGCCTTGAGGCTGGGCGTTCGGTACGGTCAGTCCTGGAGCAGGCCGATCCCCTTCATGAACTTCACCTGCGCCGCATAGGCCTTCTCCGCCAGCGGATCGCCCTGTGCGTAGTCGCGCCACGCCTCGACCGCGATCGCGCGGAACTTGTCCCGCTCCGCCTGCGGCCAGTCCACCACGTCGATCCCCGCCGCGAGGTCGCGGGCGACGAGTTGGCGGTCGTTGATGTCGTTGCGCATGCGCAGGTCGTCGATCATCGCCCGGTACCAGACGTCGAGGATCGTCTTGTGCGAGGCGCTGAGCGCGTCGTAGGCGGCCTTGTTGACCGTGAAATGGATCAGCGGCATGGAGTGGATACCGGGATAGACCGGGTGCTGGGCGATCTTGTTGAAGCCCAGGCTGTCGTTCATCGTGTAGGTCGAGAAGTCGGCCGCGTCGACCACGCCCTTGTCGATGCCGGAGAAGGTCTCCGCCGCCGGCAGCACGACGACCGACGCGCCCGCCCGCTTGAAGACTTCCGACGCCAGACCTTCGGGTGCGCGGACCTTCTTTCCCTTGAAATCCTCGACGCTCCGGATCGGCACCTTGGCCACGAAGGCCTCGCGGGCGATCGGGCTGCATCCGATCACCTGGACAGTGCCGTCGGTGAACTTGTCGTAGGCTTCCTGAAGCAGTTCGCGGCCGCCGCCGTGATAGCAGAACATGCTGATCTGCTCGGGGCGGTCATACCCGGCGATCAGGTCGCCGAGGATGGAGAACGCCTTGTTGCGTCCGGTGAAGTAGGTGGTGGCGGTGATGTCGCCCTGCAGGATGCCCTGTCCGATGGCGTCCATGGTCTCGTTGTAGGGGACGACCGATCCGACGGGCGTCAGCTCGATCGTCAGCTTGCCGTCGGTCATCTCCGCCAGCCGGGGCAGCCAGTATTTCTCGATATCCGTATAGAAGGACTCGCCGGCGGTCATCGACGTTTGGACACGCCAGGTCTCGGCCTGGGCGGAGATCATCGTGGCCGCCAGGGCCATGACGGACGCCAGACCCGCGACGGCAAGCATGGAACACCTTGTTCTCGGCATTTTCCCCTCCCGTTATTTCTTGTCCGTGATTTGTTGCTTGCCGGCTTTGGCCGGCGCAGTTCCTCCCGCTGCTTTCCCTGCCCGACCGGATCGGGCCAGACCGATCGGGCCTATCTGATCGGGCCTATCTGGCGGCCCGGGTCAGGGACGACCGTGCCGTCCCGCCCGTTTCATCCTCAAAGATAACAATGGTAACGTCAACAATGAATATGTTGGAATGGTGTCAGCGGGAACCGCGCGGAGCCGGCCCGCAGGAGCTTCGGAGGACCACCTGCGAGGGGAGGATCACCTGCTGCGGGGCCGCGGCCTGGGCGGTGAGCCGGCGCAGCATCAGGTCGGCGGCCAGCTGGCCGATTTCGTTGAAGTCGCGGACGATGCACGTGATCTCGGGGGTACAGACCAGGGCCATGTCGTCGGTATCGATGCCGATGACGGACAGTTCGGCCGGAATGGCCCGGCCCAGGGCGCGCGATGCCAGGATCACGCCGCGCAGCAGGCGGTTGCCGTCGGCGATTATGGCGGTCGGCGGGGTCGGCCCCTCGAGCAGCGTCAGGGCCGGGACGCTGCCGGCGGCGGTCGCCGCCGAAACCTGCACGACCGTCGCGTTGGACTCCGCGATCCCGGCCTCGGCCGCGGCGGTCCTGAAGGCGGTGGACCGCTCGGTCACCGGCCGGATGCGCAGCTCGGGCACCAGGAGGGCAATGCGTCGATGGCCGAGCTGGATCAGATAGCGCACGACTTCGCGCATCGCCGTGGCATGGTCGCAGATCACGGAATCGACCTCGGCGTTCAGCGGCAATGTCCGGTCGAGCACCACCACGGGCGTCTTGAAGCGGCGCAGGGTGGTCAGCAACTCCGGGTCCGCCTCGTCGGATACGTACAGGACGACGCCGTCCACCTGCCTGGTCTGAAGCGACGCCAGCGCCTTCGCCTCGCGCACCGGGTTGAGCGCGCTGCTGGCCAAGAGCATGCCGAAGCCGGCTTCCGCCAGCCGCCGTTCGGCGGCCTGGGCAACGGCGGCGTTCGGATAGTTGGTCAGGTCGGGCACCAGGAAACCGATCGTGCCGGTCAGGTTGGTCCGCATCGCCCGCGCCGCGAGGTTGGGCAGGTATCCCAGGGTGCGCATCGCTTCCTCCACGCGCAGGCGGGTGTCGGGATGGACCAGCCCGGAACCGTTCGCCACCCGGGACACAGTGATGTTGGAGACGCCGGCCGCCTTGGCCACGTCCTTCAAAGTCGGGCGGTTCTGCATCCGGAAAAAGTCGCTTCTCGATGGTGGGCAACCGGCAGGAAACGTTCGAAGCCGATCCTGCGGATAGCCGGCATTCAACAGCAAGGGTAAAGGCGATGCAAATCGAAGCGGTGGATTTCTTCTATGTCAAGATGCCCGACGTGACGACGGAGGGCGACGGCAGCCAGGACGCGCTGCTCGTCAGGGTCGCGGCCGGAGGTTATGTCGGATGGGGCGAATGCGAAGCGGCGCCGCTGGTCTCCATCGCCAGCCTCGTCTGCCCGCGCAGCCACGGCGCCTGCCAGCCGGTCATCGCCTCCGTCCTGGGTCAGGCGTTCGACACGGCCGCCGACATCGCCCGCATCGCCCGGCTGGTGAAGCGCAACAGCCTGGACCTGCTGCAGACCGACCACACGCTGTCGGGGATCGAGATCGCCCTGTGGGACCTGCTCGGCAAGCGCCGCCAGGAGCCGGTCTGGCGTCTCCTGGGGTACGACCGCGCCTATGCCAAGAAGCCCTATGCTTCCGTGCTGTTCGGCGACACGCCGGAGGAAACCCTGGAGAAGGCCCGCGGCATCCGGGCCCGGAACTTCAAGGCCGCCAAGTTCGGTTGGGGTCCCTATGGTACCGGATCGGTCGACGCGGACCGCGACCAGGTCCACGCCGCGCGGGAGGGGCTGGGTCCGGACGGCATCCTGCTGATCGATGCCGGAACGGTTTGGGAGGACGACGTCCAGGCCGCCGCTGCCAGGCTTCCGGCACTCGCCGAAGCGGGGGCGACGTGGCTGGAGGAACCCTTCGTCTCCGGCGCGATCGAGGCCTATGCGGCGCTTGCCCGGCAGTCGCCGGTCCGTCTCGCCGGCGGCGAGGGGTGCCATGACGTTCACATGGCCCGCCACATGATCGATGGCGCCGGCCTCGGCTTCGTCCAGATCGACACAGGACGTATCGGCGGCATCGGCCCGGCCTTCGAGGTCGCGCGTCACGCCGCGGCCAGGGGCGTGACCTTCGTGAATCACACCTTCACGTCCAACCTCGCGCTCAGCGCGTCGCTCCAGCCGTTCGCGGGACTGGCCGGCCATGAGATCTGCGAGTACCCGATCGAAACCAAGCCGGTCGCGCGCGACCTGACCGTGGAACGGCTGGTTCCCGATGCGGACGGGATGATCAGGCTGCCCGACCGGCCCGGCCTGGGCATGACGATCGACTTCGAGACCGTGCGCCGCTATCTGGTCGAGGTGCGCATCGAGGTGGACGGCGCGACGCTCTACGAGACGCCGCCGGTGCCGGCGGGCTGATCCGCCGGGCGCTTGCCGTCCGGCCGAGCTTATGGTTACGTTATCATCAAGAATATCATACCGGACGGCGCAGCCTCCCGGAGGCTGCGATCGGGACCGGGGCGGGAGGACCAGATGAAGATCATCGACGTGACCACGACCGTGGTGAACGCGGAGATGCGGAACTGGGTGTTCGTGAAGATCGCCACCGACCAGGGCCTGCACGGCTGGGGCGAGGCGACCCTGGAGTGGAAGACCCGGGCCGTGGTCGGCGCCATCGAGGACCTGAAGCCCATTCTGCTGGGCCGCGATCCCCGCGATATCCGGCAGAATGTCCGAGCGCTGGTCAAGCACGGCTTCTGGAAGGTCGGCGCCATCGGCATGACCGCGATCAGCGGCCTGGAACATGCTATGTGGGACATCTTCGGCAAGTCGGCCGGGCTGCCGGTCTGGCGCCTGCTGGGCGGCAGGGTGCGCGACCGGGTGCGCATATACACCCATCTCGGTCTGGGCGACATGCGCGCCGTCTATGGCGCGCTGGAAGCGGACCGGCTCGCTGAATCTGCCGCCAGCCTCGTCGCGCTGGGCTATACGGCGTTCAAGGTCGTGCTCTCGCCCTATACCCACCATACCGCCACGGGCGAGGGGCTTCGGCTGGTCGAAACGACCATGGCGGCCTTGCGCAGGACGGTCGGCGACGATGTCGAGATCATGCTCGACTTCCATGGCCGACCGGCGTCGGCGAAGGCGGCGCTGCAATATGTGCGGGCGGTCGAGCCGTTCCGGCCGATGTTCGTCGAGGAGCCGATCCAGCCGGGCGACGTCCAGTCCCTGGCCGAGATCAGGCGGGCCGCCGCCTGTCCGATCGCGACCGGAGAGCGCCTGATCGGCCATGACGAGTTCGAGCCTGTCATCGCCGCCCGGGCGGTCGATATCGTCCAGCCCGACCTGAACCATTGCGGCGGCCTGCTCGAAGCGCAGGCCATAGCCGCCGCCGCATCGGTCGCCGGTATCGGCGTGGCGCCGCACAATCCCAACGGCCCGATCGCCGCCGCAGCGGCCCTGCATTTCGCCGTCGCCACGCCCAACCACGTGATCCAGGAAGTCATGGACAAGTCCGTTCCCTGGTACGACGAGGTGCTGGTGCGGACTCCCGTACGGCGCGAGGGCGCCTGGTGGCTTGTGCCGGACGCCCCGGGCTTGGGCATCGAGGTCGACGAGGAGGCGGCAGCCCGCCATCCCTTCGAGCAGGAAGTCTTCGCATCCCTGGAGGCCGTGATGGACGACGGCACCATCGTCGACTGGTGATCCGCCGCCGCATCTTTGCGCCGATCGCCAGTCCGTCGCCAGAGGAGTCGCCATGTCCGCCAGCCCAGGGGCCGGTCCCAGTACGCTCGCCGGCATCCACCCGATCCTGTATGCCTTCTTCAACGCCGACGGCACGCTCGACCGGGGAGCGATGCGCCGTCAGGTCGACGCCCTGATCGCGATGGGCGCGCACGGCATCGCCGTGCTGGGACTGGCGACGGAGGTCCGCAGCCTGACGCCCGCCGAACGCCGCATGCTGATGGACTGGACCGCCGAGGATGTCGGCGGCCGGGTTCCCCTGGCGGTGACCATCTTCGAGCCCACGGCCGAGGCTCAGATCGCGGCGGCGCGCCATGCCCGCTCGGTCGGGGCGGACTGGCTGATCCTCCAGCCGCCGCCGGGTGGCGGCACGCCCGAGGACGACCTGGTCGATTTCTTCAGCACGGTCGGATCGGCCGTCGAACTGCCGTTCGCCATCCAGAACGCGCCCGAATATCTGGGGGTCGGGCTGACCGCGCCGGGGCTGCGGACTTTGGCGTCGAGATGCCCGCAGTTCCGCCTGCTGAAGGGCGAAGCGTCGGCCGTCGCCATCGCCGCCCTGATCGGGGACACCGGGGATCGGCTCACCGTCTTCAACGGCCGGGGCGGGTTGGAGATCGTCGACAATCTCGCGGCCGGCTGTGCCGGCATCATCCCGGCCCCGGACGTCGCCGATCGCCTGATCGGGATCCATGCCGCCTTCGCGGCCGGCGACGAGCACGGAGCGAGGGAACGCTATGCCGAGATCCTTCCGCTGATCGTCTTCGTCATGCAATCGATCGACAGCCTGCTGACCTACGGCAAGCTGCTTGCCGCCCGGCGGCTCGGCCTGCACGACCCGGTCCAGCGGAACCCGGCGTTGAAGCCGACCGCCTTCGGCCTGGCCTGCCTGGATCGCTGGGCCGGCCGGTTCGGGCGGTTCGGGTAAGAGCGCTTAAGAGGGGAGTTGAGGTGAAGGCAAGCCAAATTCGAGCGACGGGCGGGCATGAGGATCGAGGCTGATCCGTCGTTGTTCTGGTAAGGAGTGTGGCGAATTCCAGGAGAACGCGCGGCGGCGGGCAAACCCTGCCTTGCCGATCCAGCGCCGGACCGTTTCGCACGCAACATCCAGCCTCGCTCGGCCAGCGGAATTCCACTGATTCCGAGGTTTGGATCGGGCGTCACGGTAATTCCGCCGTATGCAGTCTTTACTTTTGAGTCACGTGACCGTCATCAGTATGTCACTCGCAGACGTCAATATGCATCACACCGGAATAATTGTCTAGATGAATAGACAATTTGTTCAAAGCCAGCCGTTTCCGAGAGTGATGCATGGGTCAGAGCGGGATATCAGAACGAACCGATGGGCTTGGTTCCGAAGGGCCGGTTCCCGCGGAAACCGTCGGCCGGCAGCGTGCCATCACCGCGTTCGCGAGCGCTTCGGGAGCTTGGCTCGACAACGCTCTGACGAAGCTCGGCGACGCGATCCCGGAGGCCCTGCCCGTGCGTGGTCCGGAAGTCGGGCTGATCATGCTGCGCGGGCGCATCGGCGGCGGCGGATCTCCCTTCAACCTTGGCGAGGCCACGGTCACCAGGGCCAGCGTGCGGCTGTCCAGCGGCGAAGTCGGGCACGCCATCGTGCTGGGCCGGGACACGGCCAAGGCCAGCCTTGCGGCACACCTGGACGCCCTTTGGCAGCGGGATGACTGGCGCGGCCGGATCGAGGCAAACGTCGTGGAACCCGCCATCGCGGCGGAAGCCGCCGCCGACCGGGTGCTCGCGGAAGAGACTGCGGCTACCCGCGTGGACTTCTTCACCATGGCCCGGGGCGAGGACTGATGGCGGAGCGATTTCCCGATGCCCCGTCATCCGGAGCGGCCGATACGGCTGTCCAGGGCGGGTTCCACGATCCGGTGTTCGGTTCCCAGGCGGTCTTCGCCGCCGTCATGAACGCTTTCGCCAATCCCGGCACGATCGCCGTCCTCGACTCCCGGATGGGTGCGCCGGCCGCGCTGGCACCGGCGGCAGCCGCCGTCGTCGCCGCGCTGGCCGATGGCGACACGCCGGTCTATCTGGACGAGCGCCTGCGCGAGGCGCCCGGTCTGGCCGGCTGGATCGCATTCCATACCGGCGCGCGTCTGACCCGCGACGCGGAGGCCTGCGCTTTCGCGATCCTCGGCGGCGGTCCCTGCCCGTCCGTGCCGGACGGTTTCGCCATCGGCACGGCGGAACATCCAGACCGGTCCGCGACCCTGCTCGTCACGGTTTCGGCATTGGACGGCGGGGCTCCCCTGCCTCTGTCCGGTCCCGGCATCGACGGTGAGCGGCGGATAGCGCCCCGGGGGCTGCCCGACGGTTTCGCCGCCGCCTGGGCGCGCAACAACGCGCTTTTCCCGCGCGGCGTCGATGTGCTGCTGGTCTGCGGCGGCGCCGCGACGGCACTGCCGCGCACCACCCGCATCCGGAGCATCTGACATGTATGTGGCCGTCAAGGGCGGCGAGGCCGCCATCGGGAAGGCCCATCGGCTCCTGGCCGACCGCCGCCGGGGCGACAGGGATGTGCCGGCACTCGGTCTCGACCAGATCAAGGGCCAGCTGTCGCTGGCCGTGGACCGGGTGATGGCCGAAGGCTCGCTGTACGATCCCGATCTAGCCGCGATGGCCCTCAGGCAGGCGCGCGGCGACATGATCGAGGCGATCTTCCTGCTGCGCGCCTACCGCAACACCCTGCCCCGGTTCGCGGCGTCGCTGCCGGCCGATACCTCCGCGATCCGGGTCGAGCGGCGCGTCTCCGCGATATACAAGGACCTGCCAGGCGGCCAGCTTCTGGGACCGACCTTCGACTATACCCACCGGCTGATCGACCCGGCCATGGCCGGCGATGAACCGGTCGAGCCGCCGGAACGCCGCACCGATCGCCTATCGAGCGAGCCATGCCCGAGGGTGAGCGACATCCTCGACGGCGAGGGGCTGGTCGAGCGGGACGACAGCGCCCCCGACGGCGAAGCCGAACCTTCCGACCTGACCCGCGACGCCGTCGCCTTCCCGCTGGGCCGGGACCTGCGGCTCCAGGCCTTGGCGCGCGGCGACGAGGGGTTCCTGCTGGCTTTGGCCTATTCGACCCAGCGCGGCTACGGGCGCACCCATCCCTTCGTCGGCGAGGTCCGCATCGGGCTGGTGGACATCGAGGTCGAGGTACCGGAGCTTGGATTTCCCGTCCGGATCGGGCGGGTCCGCCTGACCGAATGCCAGATGATCAACCAGTTCAAGGGCTCCAGGACGGAACCGCCGCAGTTCACCCGTGGCTACGGCCTTGTCCTCGGCCAGTCGGAGCGCAAGGCCATGGCGATGGCGCTGGTCGACCGGTCGCTGCGCGCCGACGAGTTCGGCGAGGAACGCACGGCCCCGGCCCAGGACGAGGAATTCGTGGTCGCCCACTGCGACAATATCCAGGCGACCGGCTTCGTCGAGCACCTGAAGCTGCCCCACTACGTCGATTTCCAGGCGGAGCTGGAGCTGGTGCGCCGGATGCGCGCCGAAGCCGAAGCCGGAGAATCCGGGCGGGAGGCGGCGGAATGACCGGGCCCGTGCTTCCCGCCTACAACTTCGCCTATCTGGACGAGCAGACCAAGCGAATGATCCGTCGCGCGATCCTGAAGGCCATCGCGATCCCCGGATACCAGGTCCCGTTCGCCTCTCGCGAGATGCCGATGCCCTATGGCTGGGGCACCGGCGGGGTCCAGGTCACGGCGGCGATCCTGGGACCGGACGACGTCCTGAAGGTGATCGACCAAGGGGCAGACGACACCACCAACGCCGTGTCGATCCGCGCGTTCTTCGCCCGCACCGCCGGCATCCGGACGACCACCCGCACGGCCGAGGCGACGATCATCCAGACCCGCCACCGGGTCCCGGAAACGCCGTTGCGGACGGGCCAGACCATCGTCTTCCAGGTTCCGATCCCGGAGCCGCTGCGCTTCCTGGAACCGCGCGAGACGGAGACGCGGGTGATGCACGCGCTTGAGGAATACGGACTGGTCCACGTCAAGCTGTACGAGGACATCGCGACCCACGGCCATATCTCGACCGCCTACGCCTATCCGGTCAAGGTCGAGGGTCGCTACGTGATGGACCCGTCGCCGATCCCCAAGTTCGACAATCCCAAGCTCGACCGGTCGCCGGCGCTCCAGCTCTTCGGGGCCGGGCGGGAACAGCGCATCTATGCCCTGCCGCCCCACACCAGCGTCGTCAGCCTGGATTTCGAGGATCACCCGTTCCGGGTCGAGAGCTTCGACTTCCCCTGTGCCCTGTGCGGCGGCTCCGGCGTCTACCTGGACGAGATCGTGACCGACGACCGGGGCGGACGGATGTTCGTCTGCTCCGACACCGACCACTGCGAAGCCCGCCGGGCCGGCGGACATGCCGGAACCGGACTGCCTGTGACTTCGGCCGGGGAGACGCCGTGATGGAAGGCCCTATCCTGGAGGTGCGGCGCCTGACCAAGGACCATGGCGGTGGCCGGGGCTGCCGGGACGTCTCGTTCGACCTCTGGCCCGGCGAGGTGCTGGCGGTCGTCGGCGAGTCCGGGTCAGGCAAGACGACGCTGCTGAACTGCGTTTCGGCCAGGATTGAGCGTTCTTCCGGGTCGGTCCGCTACCGGCTGCGCGACGGCGCGTTGCGGGACCTCGCCGAGTTGACCGAGGCGGAGCGCCGCTTCCTTATGCGGACCGACTGGGGCTTCGTCCACCAGAACCCGGCGGACGGCCTGCGCATGCGCGTGTCGGCCGGCGCGAACGTCGGCGAGCGGCTGATGGCGGTCGGCCAGCGGCATTACGGCGCCATCCGCGATACCGCCGGGGACTGGCTGGAGCGGGTGGAGATCGAGGCCGGGCGAATCGACGACCGTCCCACCGGCTTCTCCGGCGGCATGCGCCAGCGCCTCCAGATCGCCCGCAACCTGGTGACCCACCCGCGCCTGATGTTCATGGACGAGCCGACCGGCGGCCTCGACGTCTCGGTCCAGGCGCGGGTGCTCGACCTGCTGCGCCGGCTGGTGTCCGACATGGGCCTCGCCGTCGTGATCGTCACCCATGACCTGGCGGTCGCCCGGCTGCTGTCGCAGCGGATGATCGTGATGAAGGACGGACGGGTGATCGAGCACGGCCTGACCGACCGGGTGCTGGACGATCCGCACCACGCCTATACCCAGCTTCTCGTCGCCTCGATCCCGGAGTCATGACCATGCCGTTCGAATCCTTCGGCGACAGCGGCCGGGCGCGGCCGGTCGTCCTGCGGGTGACCGGTGTCGCCAAGTCGTTCACCATGCATCTGCGCGGCGGCCTCTGCCTTCCCGTGGTCCGGGGCGTCTCGTTCGACCTGGCCGCCGGCGAATGCGCCGTGCTGGGCGGGCCGTCGGGCGTCGGCAAGTCCTCGATCCTGCGCATGGTCTACGGCAACTACGCGGTGGATGCCGGCGAGATCCTGGTCCGGTCGAGCCGCAGCGGCGGCTTCGTCGATCTCGCGGCGGGCGATGCGCGCACGGTCCTGGGCCTGCGGCTTAACGAGATCGGCTATGTCAGCCAGTTCCTGCGGGCGGTGCCGCGCGTTTCAGCCCTCGACGTGGTGGCCGAGCCCCTGACGTCGCGCGGCGTGCCGCCGGACGAGGCCCGCCTGCGGGCGGCCGAGTTGCTGGGCCGGCTCAACCTGCCGCCGGCCCTGTGCGACCTGCCGCCGGCCACATTTTCCGGCGGCGAGAAGCAGCGGGTCAACATTGCCCGGGGCTTCATCACCGATCACCCGATCCTGCTGCTGGACGAGCCGACGGCGTCGCTGGACGACGCGAACCGCGCCGTCGTCACCGCCATGATCCGCGAGAAGCAGGCGGCGGGAACGGCGATCCTCGGCATCTTCCACGACGAGGCGGTCCGCGCCCAAGTCGCCACCCGCGTCATCGACGTATCCCGCTTTTCCGCCCGGAGGGCAGCATGACGACCTGGACGAACAGTTTCGACAGCGCCGGAGACGCGGCAGGCTCCCATGGATACCAGCGATCCGGGCATGCCGCCCGATCCCAACAGCCGGGCGAGGGCGTTCCGGCCGCCGTCACCGTGCGCGGCCTGTCGAAGAGCTACGGCAGGACCAGGGCTCTCCGCGACGTCGCCGTGACGATCCGGCCCGGCGAGATGGTGGCGCTGATCGGCGCGTCCGGTTCCGGCAAGAGCACGCTGATCCGGCACATCGCCGGGCTGGAGATCGCCGATCCCGGACAGGGCCGCATCGAGGTGTTCGGCGGCCTTGTCCAGCACGACGGCAGGTTCGGGCCGCAGGCCCGCGCGATCCGCCGCGACGTCGCCGTGATCTTCCAGCAATTCAACCTGGTCGGCCGGCTGTCGGTGATGACCAACGTGATGATCGGTCATCTCGGCCGCGTCCCCGGCTGGCGCGGCACCCTGGGCCTGTTCACCCGGCCCGAGCGCGACGCGGCGCGCGGGGCGCTTGCCCGCGTCGGCATCCCTCAGGTTTGCCATCAGCGCGCCTCGACCCTGTCGGGCGGTCAGCAGCAGCGCGCGGCGATCGCCCGCACGCTGGTCCAACGATCGAAGATCCTGATCGCGGACGAGCCGATATCGGCGCTCGATCCGGCGTCGGCCCGGCGCGTGATGAACATCCTGGCGCAGATCAACCGCGAGGACGGGATCAGCATCCTCGTGTCGCTCCACCAGGTCGAGTACGCGCGCCGCTACTGTCCCCGGACGATCGCCATGCGCGACGGCAGGATCGTCTATGACGGCCCGTCCACCGCACTGACCAACGCCTTCCTGTCCGACCTCTACGGGGAATCCTCGGAAGAGCTGGTCCTGTTCGACGACCCGGCGGACGCCATGCCGCCCGGCAAGACCGCCTTGGCCTGATCCCCGATCCCTCATCCCCGACCACGGACTCGATTACCCAAATTCACCGGAAACCGGAGAACAACGATGAGCATCAACCACCGCGGCATCAGGGCGCTCCCGCTCGCGGCCTTTCTCGCAACCACCGTAGCTGCCGCCGCCGTCACGACCGGTGCGGCACGGGCTGCGGAAGCAATCAACTTCGGCATCATCTCGACCGAATCCCAATCCAACCTGCGCAAGGCTTGGGAACCGCTGCTGGCCGACATGACCAAGCGGACGGGACTGGAGGTCAAGCCGTTCTTCGCGTCCGACTATGCGGGCGTGATCGAAGGCATGCGCTTCGGCAAGGTCCAGGTGGCGTGGTACGGCAACAAGTCGGCGATGGAGGCGGTCGACCGGGCCGACGGCGAGGTCTTCGCGCAGTCGGTCGACGTCTCCGGCAATCCCGGCTACTGGTCGATTGTCGTGACGCCGAAGAACTCCGCGCTCGACAGCCTCGACGATCTGCTCACATGCGACAAGTCGCTCAATTTCGGGATCGGCGATCCCAACTCGACTTCGGGCTATCTGGTGCCGATGACCTTCATCTTCGCCGCGAAGAAGATCGATCCCAAGCAGTGCTTCCAGCGCGTCGTCAACGCCAACCACGAAACGAACCTGATGGCCGCGGCCAACGGACAGGTCGATGCCTCCGTGGCCAATACCGAGTCCCTGGCCGCGATCGAGAAGAACAATCCGGCCGCCTTCCAGAAGATCAAGGTGATCTGGAAGTCGCCGCTGATTCCCGCCGACCCGCTGGTCTGGCGCAAGGACCTGAGCGCCGACGCCAAGGAGAAGATCAAGACGTTCTTCCTGACCTATGGAACCGACAAATCGACGGGCGATGTCGCGGCCGAGAAGAAGGTGCTTCAGGACCTGGCCTGGGCGCCGTTCCGCGCCTCGACCGACGATCAGCTCCTGCCGATCCGCGTCATGGAGCTGACCCGCCGGATCGCCCAGGTCGAGGCCGACCAGGGTATGGCGGCCGACGCCAGGGCGGCGGAGCTGTCCAGGCTGAACGCGGAGAAGGCCGGTTACGAGAGCCGGATGGCCGCAGGGCAGCAGGGCTGACGGACAAGCCCGGCGCATCCGGAGCAGGACGTGAAAGAGGTTACCATGAGCAACGCCGCTCGAGACGAAGACCGCGCCGGCATGCCCGACGCCGTCCGCCGCGACTGGAGCCGGGCGGTATCCGGCCCGCTGCTGTGGCTCGCCCTTGCGGGGATCCTGCTCTGGAGCTGGGCGCCGGCGGAGATGGGGCGGTGGACCTACCTGTTCACCGATGCCGGGAACATGGCGGAATACGCATCCGGCTTCGCCCGCCCCGATTTCTCGGAATGGCGCTACTACGTCGAGGAGATGGTGATAACCATCCAGATCGCGGTCTGGGGCACCTTCCTGGCGATCGTGTTCGCCATCCCCTTCGGCATCCTGTCGGCCCACAACATGAGCCGCTGGTACGTCCTGCAACCGGTCCGCCGGCTGATGGACCTGTTCCGCGCCATCCACGAGATCGTCTTCGCAGTGCTGTTCGTCGTGGCGGTCGGGCTGGGGCCGTTCGCCGGCGTGATGGCGCTGTTCGTCCACACCACGGGCGTCCTGGCGAAGCTGTTCTCCGAAGCGGTCGAGGCGGTCGACCCGCGCCCGGTGGAGGCTATCCGGACGACGGGGGCCTCGAAGCTTCAGGAAATCGTCTACGGCGTGATCCCCCAGGTTCTCCCTTTGTGGATCTCGTTCTCGCTCTACCGCTTCGAGTCCAACGTCCGCTCGGCCACGGTGCTCGGCATCATCGGCGCCGGCGGCATCGGACAGGTGATGTTCGAGACCATCCGAGGCTTCTACTATCCCCAGGCGGCGGCGATCCTGGCCATCGTGATCGTCACGGTGTCGGTGACCGACATCCTGTCGCAGCAGATCCGCAAGCTGGTGATCTGACCACAATCCCCCCTCCCGGAAAGCAGCCGGTGAAGACACCGGCGAACGAGGCGACATGTCCCACGGACAGCCAGAAGAACAGATTTTCCGGAACGCCCGGATCGTCCTGCGCGACGAGGTCGTGACCGGTTCGGTGCGTCTGCGCCGCGGCTGGATCGAGGAGATATGCCCAGGTCCCATCGCCACCGGCCATCATCGGGCCGGCGAGGACCTGGAAGGCGATTTCCTGATCCCCGGCCTGGTCGAACTGCACACCGACCATATCGAGGGACACTTCCTGCCGCGCCCGAGGGTGCGCTGGAACATGACCGCCGCCGTGCAGGCCCATGACAACCAGATCGCGGCATCCGGCATAACCACCGTGTTCGACGCGCTCCGCGTCGGCGAGGACGAGAATGCCGATTTCGCCCCGGCCGACGTCGGCGATCTGGCCCAGACGATTTCCGACTGCGTGGCGGAAGGACGCCTGCGCGCCGATCATTTCCTCCATATCCGCTGCGAGGTGTCCTCTCCCGACGTGGTCGACGGTTTCGAGCGGATCGGCGACAATCCGCTGATCCGGCTCGCGTCGCTGATGGATCATGCGCCAGGCCAGCGGCAATTCGTCGATCCCACCGCCTACAAGACCTATTATCAGCGCAAGATGAAGCTCAGCGACGCCGAATTCGCCGAGTTCTCGCGCCGGCGGCTGGCGGAATCCGAGGAGAATGCCGATCGGAACCGGATCGTCCTGGCGGCGCGCTGCCACGCGGCCGGCATCAGCGTCGCGTCGCACGACGACGCGACCGCCGACCATGTCGCCGAGGCCGTCCGGCTTGGCATCTCCCTAGCCGAGTTTCCGACCACGGTCGAGGCCGCCCGGCTCAGCCATGCCGCCGGGCTCAAGGTCCTGATGGGAGCGCCCAACATCGTCCGGGGAGGATCGCATTCCGGCAATATCGGCGCCGCCGGGCTGCTCTCCGCCGGCGTCCTCGACATCCTGTCGTCGGATTACGTGCCCTTCGGCCTGCTGCAGGCGGCATTCCAACTCGCCGATGAGGGACTGGCCGATTTGCCCCGCGCGATCCGTCTGGTCTCGACCAACCCCGCCGAGGCCACAAGGCTGGCGGACCGGGGCGAGATCGCCACGGGACGCCGGGGCGACCTCGTGAGGGTCGCGGCCGTTCCGGCCAAACCGCCGATCGTCCGGTGCGTCTGGCGGGCGGGAAACCGCGTCGCCTGACGGACGGCCCGATCGGACGGTTTCTACCCGCTCCGCGGCACGGCCGATCGCCCTCCCGGGATCCAGGTGAAATGTCAGCGGTCGTGGAATCTGGTGAAAGCGGCGACCGGCTCACGCTCCGCGGCCAACCGATTGGTCGGCTCGTCGGGATCGGCGACACCAAGCGCCATGCCGCACAGCACGAGTTCGGTGTCGGGGATCCCGAGCTGGCGGCGGAGCACGGCGGGATAGTTGGCGAGTGCCGCCTGTGGGCACGTGTCGAGCCCATGCCCGCGCGCCGCTATCATGATGTTCTGCAGGAACGTCCCGAAGTCGAGCCAACTCCCCTGGCCGAGGTCCCGGTCGATGGTGAAGATCATCCCGACCGGTGCGCCGAAGAAGGCGTAATTTCGGCCGCGCTGGCGTGCCGACCCCTCGCGGTCGCCCCTGGCCACCCCGGCGAGGGCGAACAGGTTCCAGCCGAGCGCGCGGCGCCTGTCCAGATAGGGTGCCCGCCAGTCGCGCGGGTAATAGTCGTATTCCCGAGCCTCCGGAGCTCCGCTCTCATGGAGGCCGATCAGTTCCGCCTTCAGGCGCTCCAGTGCCGGTCCCGACAGCACATGCACCTTCCAGGGCTGCATGTTGCTGCCGCTCGGCGCGCGGCTGGCCACTTCCAGGAGCCGTTCGACCGTCTCGCGGCCGACCGGCGTCGGCAGGAAGCCGCGCACGCTGCGCCGGGTGACGATCGCTGTCTCGACCGCCGTCCGCATGATCTCCGGATCGATATCCCGCATATTCCGTACCGTCATTGCGAAGAGTCCCCCGAGGGATGCCACCAGAACCAGCATCAGGAAGCTCGCCGCATACCCTGGGAAAGCGTCGTGGGCAAGCGACAGGGAGAGGAGCCGGCGACGACGCCCAGGAAAGCGAAGGACATGACCCCGCCCGTCGTCGTACCGATCGGGGCGGCGCAGACGCTGGTGGGGAACCAGGGCAGCGAGTCATAGGGTTGTGCCCGGAGCCCCGTCGCGAGTCCGACAGCAATCGGGTGAGCGGAGATGCGCGGCGGCGGATCCTGCCCCCGGGCACTGCCTTCCAAGGAACACTCCGCTTGGCAGAGCCCGGTCGGAATTTCGGATGTCGGCGGGGTTGCCCATGGCGAAAGTCGGATCGCGCGCCTCCCCCGCAGGTTCGGAACGGCGTGCCGGGCCGGCGATCAGGTACTCGCTCAAGCGGTCAGCGAGATAGGCATGACCGGTCCGGCCGCCGAGTGTGGCGAAGGGCAACGCCGCGACGGAAGCTATGCCGTCCGCGGTGCGCTCGCCTCGCGACGGTAGCTCCGCGATCCAGCGCGCGCCCCGACCGAGGTTTCCCATCGCTCCTGCGGACAGAACCGCGAGGACGACCGCCGCAGCCGCGGTCATGACCATGGACCGCTGGGTCGGCAGGCGCTGCCATGGTGAGCGGGGCCGGTTCCCGACCGTGCCCGCCGCGACGACCTCGTAGACGTCGATCCCCACGGACATGTTCTTCGCCACCTTGCGTCCGAGAGACCGGAAAGCCCAGTTGGCCGACGGCTCCGCGCTGCGGCGGACGGCATCGCTGACATAGATCGATCCCGGTCTCGCCATCGATTCCAGCCGCGCCGCGACGTTGACGCTGTTGCCATAGGTATCGTCATTCTCTTCGATGACGTCGCCGACATTGACGCCGATGCGCAGATCGAAACGGCAGGACGCCAAGGCAAGTTGGATCTGCTCGGCCGCTTCCAGGGCTTCGTGGGCGCTGGCGAAGGAGGCAAGGAAACCGTCGCCGGTCTGCTTGAAGATGCGGCCCTGGTTCCGCGCGACCGCCGGGTCGACGATATCGTCGAACAGCGAGCGGAGATCCCGATATGTCGCGGTCTCGTCCCTGGCCATCATACGACTGAAACCGACGACATCTCCCGCCAGGATCGCTGCGAGCTTGCGCCTCATGTTCGGAACTCCGGCCGTTCTTCCTCAAGGCTGCCGGACAATGCCGGCACGGTCGCATCGATGGGTCGACGCCGGCGGACCGCCGGGCAGCGCGCACGGAGGGCTGCGGCCGATGCACGCCCTGACGGCGCGACCGCCCGGCCATTCCGATCGGAGTCGGGGCGCGCCGGAAGGAAGGCGGGCGTCCCTGGCATGCTGTGGGGATCCATCGGGATCGGCTCCGGACAAAGTTGGCTTGGGAAGTCGGCTCAACCCGCCGCTCATGGCGGCATGGCGTCACCGGGCATTGCGTTGCACGGACCCCGGGCTGCCCCGGGTTTCGCCGCGTGCCCCCCGGTGCTCGGAGCCGGGACCGAGGGCCTCGGCGGGAGCGGCGGAGAATCTCCTGGGACATGTCATGCTGGCTGGTTCCCGGTTGCGTGCTGAGAAACGGAAGCGCCCGAACCCCTGGGACGGTCTGCTTCGGGAAGCGGGAGGGTGTCTGGCGCCATCACCTCCGCCGCGTCCAGGATCACCCTAACCACCGCCTGTCGCACTCCTGTGCCGGGACTGTCCGCCCTTGTACCGAATTGTATCAGCGCTGCGGCCAAAGCCCCGGTTTACAGGGCTCCTGGAATATCTTGATACAATTCCGTCCAGGCATCTCGCGGCGGACGCAGTATAAGGATGACTGTGTTCAGCGTTCGGGACCGATCATGGACTCCGTGCCCCACATCGCCGTCGTCGACGACCATCGCGACATTCGCGATCTTGTCGGAAAATACCTTCAGCAGCAGGGCTACCGCGTCAGCACGGTGGAGCATGGCGCGGCGTTGCGCCGCCTCCTGGAGCGGAAGGCACCGGATCTCATCGTCCTCGACATCATGATGCCGGGCGAAGACGGGCTCACCCTCTGCCGCGAGCTGCGGGCCGGCCCCGGCGGGGGGGTCCCCATCATCTTCCTGACCGCCCGGACGGACGAGACCGATCGTGTGATCGGCCTGGAACTCGGGGCGGACGACTACCTGGTCAAGCCGTTCTCCTCGCGCGAGCTCCTGGCGCGCATCAAGGCGGTGCTGCGCCGCGCCAACAGCCTGCCGCACCAGCGGACCGCCCGCAGGGCCGGGATGGTGCGCTTCGATCGCTGGGTCCTCGACCTCGGCCGGCGGGAGCTCCAGGGCGAGGACGGGGTGGGCGTGCCGCTGTCGACGGCGGAGTTCCGGCTGCTCAAGGTGTTCGTCGAGCATCCCGGCATGGTTCTCAGCCGCGACCAGCTCCTCGACCTCACCGTCGGGCGCGAGGCCGATCCCTTCGACCGCTCCATCGACAACCAGGTCAGCCGCCTGCGCCGCAAGG
Source organism: Skermanella rosea (assembly GCF_016806835.2). NCBI lineage: Bacteria > Pseudomonadati > Pseudomonadota > Alphaproteobacteria > Rhodospirillales > Azospirillaceae > Skermanella > Skermanella rosea. Next base: position 108,142 of record NZ_CP086113.1, read on the forward strand.
TGGAAGCCGACCCGAAGTCCCCGACCATCATCCAGACCCATTGGGGCGGCGGCTACAGCTTCATGCCGGAGGTCTTCTCCTCGTGACGCGCCTTCTCACCTGGTGGCGCAAGCGCCTGTCCGTCCAGCTTCTCGCCTCCATGCTGGTCGCGCTCTTCGCCTCCCAAACGGTCGGGATGTGCATTTCCTGGGATCAGTTCCTCACGGACCTGCGCGCAGCCGCGCGCACCGAACTCAGCAGCCGCGCGGCGGCCGTGGCCCGGCTGGTCGAAACCCTGCCGCCGGCGCTTCAATCCGATATCGCCCGCGTCAACAGCACGGACTACACCCGCTTCTGGATATCCGAGGACCCGGCGCCCGCCCCCGGACCGTGGGTGGGCGAGGCGTTCGAGCGTTTCAAGGTGCCTCTGCGGACGCTCCTGAACGGATCGGGCCAAGCCATGCCGGCGGGCAGCCCGGCCGCGAGAACGCCGCTGCCCGAGGACGCGACCGCCGCGCATCTCCTGAAGGGTATGGCCTGGACGGCGCCGCCCGCGGATCGGGCGGATCTGCCGGCGCGGGCGCTCTATCTCGACTATGCCGAACGCAACGGCGCCGGGGTGATCGTCCCGCTCAACGACGGCCGGGTTCTCAACGTCGCCTTCTACAAGCATTTCATGCCGTCGATCTGGGACACCCACCTCCCGGTGTCGCTCGCGTTGACGGCGGTCCTCGTCTCCCTCGTGGGCGTCCTGACCGTGCGGCGCATCGTGCAGCCCCTGCGCCAACTCACCAAGGCCGCGGAGATGCTCGGGCGCGGCGAGGCGGTGACGCCGCTGCGCGAATGCGGCCCGGACGACATCCGCCGTACGGCGGAGGGGTTCAACCGCATGCAGGAGCGCCTGCACCGCTTCGTGGAGGACCGGACGCGCATGCTGGCGGCGATCGGCCACGACCTGAGGACGCCTTTGACCACGCTGCGCCTGCGCGCCGAGCTGGTGGAGGATCCCGACCTTCAGGAGCGGATGCTCGACACTATCGACGAGATGCAGGCGATGACCGAGGCGACGCTGTCGCTCGCGCGCCAGGAGACCAATGCCGAGCCGACCCGCACGATAGACCTCTCGGCCCTGGTCGAGAGCGTCTGCGACGACCTGGCCGAGATCGGGCAGTCCGTCGTCTTCGTCGGAGGCGGACGGGTGAACTACCGCTGCCGGCCGGACGGCCTCCGGCGCACCATCCGCAACCTGATCGAGAATGCCGTGCGCTACGCGGGCCGGGCCGAGGTGCGGCTGATCACCACGCGCTCGACGGTCGAGATCGTCGTCGAGGACGACGGGCCGGGCATTCCCCTCGACAACATGGAGGAGGTCTTCGCGCCCTTCTTCCGCCTGGAGGCTTCGCGCTCGCGCGAGACGGGCGGCGTCGGTCTCGGCCTCTCGATCGCCCGCGCCATCGCCCGCCAGCATGGCGGCGACGTGGTCCTGTCGCTGCGCCATCCCGGTCTGAAAGCCGCCGTCGTCCTGCCGGCCTGAGCACGGCGGGGGATGGTGGCGGCCCCGGCGGGAAACGCGGGGCCTCGTCGTGGCGGCCCCATGCCCGCTGTGGGGCCCGTCAGGTCAGCGGAGGCTAGCGCGCGCGGCGCCGCGCCCCAATAAGCGATTCGGGCTGCAACTTTACCTGACGCGCTCCCACTCGATGACGATTCTCAAACCGCCCGGTCTGGTGAACGTCTCCCGCATCCTGTCTCCGTCCACGGTCAACCGAAGCTGCTCGGTGGTGCGCGCACTGCCGATCCAATTGGGAAAGGTCGATCCCTCCACGGTATTTCCGCTGAACTCCCCGTTCTCGTCGACGGTGTAGGTTCCGTAGAAGCCGATCGCGCCGGCCATCGCCGCCGCGTTCTCTTCGGCCGTGCCCCCGCCGCGGGCATCGGAGCCGAACCGCGGTATGCGCGGATCGTGAAGAACGGCGATGTAATGCATGTCCGGCGCAAACACGAGCATGCCCTGCGGCTTCGGGCCGTAGGGCAGGATGTTGTCGGTCTCCGGATTGGCTACTGCGCTCACGACCCTCCAACTCCCCAGGATCTTGTTCTCCGCTGCCGTCGCGGCGGACGCGAACAAGACGGCCAGAGCACTGGCGACGAGCAGGCTCCGTCGTAGACCCTGAATCATTCGGTTCTCCTCAATCGAGAATGTCGGCCATCGGGAAAATCGCCGATCCGGCGCCGGCCGGGGCGGACCGCCCCGGCCGGCGCCGGAGTTCATGGCCGTGCCGTTCAGGCTTCGAGAGCCGCCAGTACGCGGTCCGGCAGGAACGGAAAATGCCGAAGCCTCACGCCACCGGTCAGCCGGGCTATCGCATTGGCGATCGCCGGGCCGGTGGGCGGAAGGCCGGCCTGGCCGATACCGCCGACCGGGCTTCCTGGCGTGGGCACCACGGCGACCTCGATCTCGGGCGCCTCGGACATGCGGATCACCCGGTAGGTGTCGAAGTTCGACTCCTCCACCTCGCCATCGACGACGTTGATCTGCTCGAACAGCGCATGGCCGGTCCCGTTCGTTATGCCGACGATCATCATGGCCTCGATATGGAGCGGTTGGATCGCCATGCCAGGATCGATCGCGCACCAGACCTTGTGCACCCGGATCCGTCCGGTTTCCCGGTCGAGCGACACCTCGGCGACCTGAGCGCAATGCGAGCCGAAAGCGTCGGAGTAGGCCAGGCCGATTCCCCGGCCTTCGCGCTCCCGAGTCCAGTCCGCCATCCGGGCGACGGTCTCGATCACCGCGCACGCACGGGGCTGGTCTCTCAGGAGCTCCAGCCTGAGCGCGACGGGGTCGATGCCCCTGGCGGCTGCGATCTCGTCGACGACGCATTCGATCGCGAACCTCGTGTAGCCCACCCCGACCGCGAACCAGAACCCGATGTCCAGTCCGCTTTCCTGACGCAGATACTCGACGTGATGAGCCGGCACCGCGTAATTGAAATGAGCGCCTTCGGTCACGACCTCGTCGTGACCGCCCTTGCCATCGAACAGTTCCGGCATGGTGCGGGCGAACACGGAGTCAGCCACGATGCGGTGCCGCCAGCCGAGGATGTGCCCGTCGGCGTCGAGCCCGACCTGTATGTGCTGGGCCTCCAGCGGCCGGAACTTGTCGTGCCGCATGTCGTCCTCGCGGCTCCAGATGACCTTGACCGGCCGTCCCTCCGCGGCCCTCGCCAGCGAGACCGCATCGACGATGAAGTCTCTCTCGGCCTTGCGTCCGAACCCGCCGCCGAGCAGGGTCGTGTGCACCCTGACCTTGTCGGGCATGGTGCCGATCACCTCGGCCGCGAAGCCCTGCGTGCCCGTCGGTCCCTGGGTCGGCGCCCAGATCTCCACCCTGTCGCCGATGACGAGCGCCGTGGCGTTCATCGGCTCCATGGTCGCGTGGGAGACATGGTCGCTCATATAGTCCACCTCGATCACCGTCGCGGCCCCCGAGATGGCGGCCTGCGCGTCGCCGGCAACATGCGCGGGAACGCCTCGGCGTCCGAGATCGCGGCCGATGGCGCGATACGCCTCGAGCAGGTGCCGGCTGGTGTAGTCGCGGACCCGGGACCCGGTGCTCCACGCAACTTGAAGCAACTCCTTCGCGCGTCTGGTCGCCTCGACCGTCTCGCCGATGATGCCGACCCCATAGGACAGCGGGACGATATGGGTCACGCCCGGCACCGCCCTGGCTTCGGTATCGTCGATGGCGGTGGGCCGTTCGCCCTGGACCGGCGCCCGCAGCACCGCTCCGTAGAGCATGTCCGGAAGCTGGACGTCGATACCGAACACGGCGGTTCCATCGATCTTCGAGGGCACGTCGACGCGCCGGATCGTGCGCTTCCCGATATAACGCCACCTGTCGCTCGGCTTCAGATCCGCCTCGCTCACCTGAGGGAGCGGTTCCGGCAGCGGTCCGTTCGCGGCGATCTCACCGTAGTCGAGCGCGCGGCCTGAGACGGGATGCACGACCCTGCCGGGTTCGGTCGAGAGCTCGCCCACCGGCACGCGCAGCATGCCGGCCGCGGCCGCCAGCAGGACCATGCGGGTCTGGGCGCCGGTCAGTCGAAGCAGCGCGTGATACCCGCGCGTGGACTCGCTGCCACCGGTGAGCTGGATCCCGTAGAAGCCCGGATTGCCATAGGTCTCCGCGTCGGAGGGAGCCTGGACGATGCGCACCCGGTCCCAATCGGCGTCCATTTCCTCGGCGACGAGCAGCGGCAGCGTGGTCATGATGCCCTGGCCCATCTCGACGGCCGGCGAGATGATGGTGATCGTTCCGTCATCCGCGATCGTCACCCAGGCATTCGGGCGGAAGCCGCCCTCGGCGGCGCGGGCGGCCGTAGCGCCGACGGCAGGCAGCGGCAGGCTGCCGAACGCGACCGCGATCCCGAGGCCGCCGGCCGTGACGAGGAAGCTGCGCCGCGACACTGCGCGGGTCCGAGGCTGAAAAGTCGTGGCCATGGCTCATCCCTCCCGCGACGCGCGCTCGACGGCGGCGATGATGCGGACATAGGTCCCGCAGCGGCAGATATTGCCGTCCATGTGCTCGATGATCTGCTCGCGGGTGGGGACGGGAGTGCGTTCGAGGAGTGCGGCAGCCTGCATGATCTGCCCGGACTGACAATAGCCGCACTGCGGCACCTGCTCCGCGACCCAGGCCTTCTGCAGCGGATGGCCGGCATCGGGCGAGAGGCCCTCGATGGTCGTGACCTCGCGTCCCTCGACATCCTCAAGCCATGTGACGCAGGAGCGGACGGGCTCCCCATCGACATGGACGGTGCAGGCACCGCACTGCGCGATGCCGCAGCCGTACTTCGTGCCGGTGAGCTTGAGATGTTCGCGGATGACCCACAGCAGCGGGGTTTCGGGGCCGGCGGCGATATCCACCGCGCGCCCATTGATGATGAACGCCGTCATGAACGTTTCTCCTCTGCCTGATGGCTTGCGCGATGGTCGATGTCGCGGGGCGCGGCCGGAACGGAGGCTTGCCATGCGGCCGTTGCCCCGGCGCCGACAAGGCCGGGGCGAGCGGCTGACCATCGGAACCCGATGCCGGGCGCCGCTACGATAGGCAGTCGCGGAAATACGGTCTATGCTACAGGGTCCGAAATATCTTCGCGATCGTCCGGAGGAGCTCCATGGATCCGCTGTCGGATGTATTGTCGCTGCTGAAGCCGCGAAGCTACGTGTCGTCGGGGTTCGATGCGGGAGGCGACTGGTCGATCCAGTTTTCCAACCAGCAGAATCGCATGAAGTGCTACGCCGTCGTGTCGGGCGAATGCTGGTTGTCCGTCGATGGCGTCGCCGAGCCGGTGAAGCTGAGATCGGGGGAGTGTTTCGTGCTGCCGAGCGGGCGGAATTTCCGCCTTGCCAGCGATACTGCCCTGACGCCTGTCGACTCCGGCAAGTTCTTTCCGCCGGCCCGCCCGGGCGGCGTCGTGACGGTCAAGGGCGGCGGCGATTTCTACCTCGTCGGCAGCCGCTTCGCCGTCAGCGGCAGGAACTCGGGCAGCCTCCTCAGGATGCTGCCGCCCGTCGTGCGGATCCGCAGGGGGTCGGAGCAGGCGGCGCTGCGCTGGTCGGTCGAGCGGATGCGGGAGGAGCTGCGCGAGCAGCGGCCGGGCAGTTCGCTCATTGCGCAGCACCTCGCGCACATGATGCTGGTCCAGGCCCTGCGGCTGCATCTCGACGACGGGCCCGCCGGCGGCGTCGGATGGTTCTTCGCCCTCGCGGACAAGCAGCTCGGCGCCGCGATTTCCGCCATCCACGCCGACCCCGGGTATCGCTGGACACTGAGGGAACTCGCCGAGCGTGCCGGCATGTCCCGCTCGATCTTCGCCCTGAGGTTCAAGGAAGCGGTTGGGGAGACGGCAATGGACTATCTGGCGCGCTGGCGCATGCTGCTCGCCGGTGACAGGTTCGAGAACACCGCCGACCCCGTGTCCGTCGTTGCCCTGTCGCTCGGCTACGAGTCCGAAAGCGCCTTCAGTACAGCCTTCAAGAGGGTCATGGGCTGCACGCCCAGGCAGTATGGCCGCGACGCGTCCCTGCCGCGCGATCCGCCCGACGGCACCGGTCCCGCCCAAGCCGATCGGCAGGGTCCGGCGCCGCCCCGTGTCCGCGGCGAGCGCGGGTCCGTTCATTCGCCGATGATGCGCGCCTCCCGCACAGAACCGAAGTCGCCGTGACCGGGCCAGGCTCGCCCGCCGGAATAGCGCAACTCGCTTCCGGCAAGATCGCTCTCGTCCGCGAGCCTCATGTTGACGCCCATCATGGCGGTTCCGAACTTTTCGACGGCGCCTTCGGTCAGCGTGAAATGCGTCGTCGATCCGCACCTGGGGCAGAATCGGACTTCATTGCCCGGCTCCGCCTTGTCCTCCCGGATGTAACTGCTCGCCGCTCCCTCGACCCGGACCTGGGATGGATGGAAATAGGCCCAGCGAACGCCCGCTTTGCTGCAAAGGGTACAGTTGCACTCGTTGATGTAGTCCGGTCGCCTGTCGAACTCGATGCGGACCTGGCCGCAGTGGCAGGAGAGCTTCAGTATGAAGGGTCCTCCTCGAAACTGGTGGAACATGCGGGCGGCATGCACGGACGGGCGGATCGCTTCGTCGCTCCGGTCGGCCGACGTCCGGTACGGCCCGGCATCGAGGTCCTGAAGCCCCTGATCGACCTCGGATGCCGACCACGACGTCGCCGGGCCGAGTCCGCCGGAAGCCGCCCGGACGAATTTGTATCAGAATAAGCCAAGGTTCTCGTCGGCTGGGGCTTCGACCGTCGCGGCTGATACAAACCGTTACAATGGCCGACAATCCCGGCACAGGGCTGCGACAGGCAGCGGTTAGGTTGATCCTCGAAGCGGCCGGGACGACGGAACGGGACATCCTCCCGGTCTCGCAAGCCAGCGTCCGCGACGATCTCGGCACCGGCACCCCCTCGGACGGCATTTCGGCCAGGAATGCCTATCGATTCCTCGAAAGGCGCACGAACGATCCCCGGGAGTACGGGATGGATCGGAAAGGCCTGTCACGCTCATCGAACGCCGGACCCAACGAACCCCGTGCTCCGCGGGAAGATCCGGCACAGCCAATGGAGACTGCATGATAACCCTCACCGTCAACGGCTCGGTCATCGACCTCGCGGCGCCTGACGACAAGCCCCTCCTGTGGGCGCTGCGCGAGGACTTGGGCATCCTCGGCGCCAAGTACGGCTGCGGCGTCGCCCAATGCGGCGCCTGCCGCGTCCTCGTGGACGGTCGATCGTCGCCCTCCTGCGCGATTTCCCTCGGCGAGGTCGCGGGCGCGTCCGTGATCACGGCGGAAGGCCTCGCCGGCGCGGACGGCGCGCTGTCCGTCGTGCAGCGGGCCTGGATCGACGAACAGGTGCCCCAGTGCGGCTTCTGCCAGCCGGGCTTCCTAGTCGCCGCGACGGCCCTCCTGGCACGCGTACCCAGCCCCACCGACGCCGACATCGACGAGGCGATCACCAACATCTGCCGCTGCGGCACCTATCCGCGCATCCGCCGCGCGATCCATCGCGCCTCCGCCATGCTGGCCGAGGGGTAAGGGAAAAAGCCATGCCCCGCCACCTGTCACGACGCACCTTCCTCATCACCGGTGCCGTCATCGCCGGCACGGCCGCCACCGCCGCCGTCGCCGGCGTCGGCTATCTGTCCACGATCGATGTGGACGGATCCGCCGGTTACATCGACGGCGACCGCGCCGTCCTCAACGCATTCGTCGTGATCCACCCGGATGGCCGGGTGGTTGTCAACGTGCCGCGCACCGAGATGGGTCAGGGCATCCACACCGGGCTCGCCATGCTCGTCGCCGAGGAGTTGGACCTGCCGTTCGACGGGCGCATCACCGTCGAGCATCCAATCGAGGATCTCGCGGCGTACGCCAACTGGGCGCTGCCCCTCGGAACCCGTCCGGAGGAAGCGAGCGGGCCCGCCGTCTGGATCGGCCGGCGGATCCTCGGCGCCCTGCGTGCGAACGCGACCGGCGGTTCGTCGTCGATGTACGGCCTGTGGACGCCGATGCGTGCCGCGGGCGCCGCGTCGAGGCACATGCTGGTCACGGTGGCAGCCGCGCGGCTCGGCGTGCCGGCGGCCGAGCTTGCGACCCGGGATGGCGCCGTCGTTCACGCGGGCTCGGGACTGGCGATCCCCTATGCCGATCTCGCGCTCGACGCGGCCGCCGTTTCCCCGCCCCGGATCCCGGCGCTCAAGTCCGAAGCGGACTGGCGGCTGATCGGCACGTCCCAGCCTCGCCTGGACCTGCCGGCGAAAGTCCGGGGAGCCCCGGTGTTCGGCGCCGATGTGGTGCTGCCGGACATGCTGCACGCGTCGATCCGCCAGGCGCCGGTGTTCGGAAGCAGTGTCGTCCGGGTCGCCAACATGGCGGAAGTCCGCACGCAGCCGGGTGTTGTCGACGTCGTCGTGATCGATGGCGAGAGCGTGGCGGTGATCGCCCGATCCTGGTGGCAGGCCGAACAGGCTGCCGGCCGGCTCGATGTTGAATGGACCGGGACGGACGCGGACGATGTCTCCAGCGCCGGTCTGTCGGAACGGATGCAGGCGCTGCTCGACGGCGGCGATGCCTACGAGAACCTTGCGGAAGGTCCCGGCTTTCCTGACGGCTCGCCGATCATCCTCGAAGCGGCCTACGAGGCGCCGCTCGTCGCCCACGCCTGCATGGAGCCGATGAACGCGACCGTCCTCGTCCGAAGCGATGGAACGGCTGAAGCATGGGTTCCGGCGCAATCTCCGATAGCTCTACGCTGGGGTGTCTCGAGGGGCGCGGGCCGGGCCGGCGTCGATCTGTCGTCCGTCACCTGCCATATCCTGACGAACGGGGGCGGCTTCGGTCGCCGGACCGAACTGGACGTTTCGCTGCAGGCGGCGTATCTGGCGGCGCTCTTCCCGGACCGGCCCGTGAAACTGATGTGGTCGCGCGAAGAGGATATCGGCCGTGGCGTCTTCCGCAGCCATGCCGCCGGGCGCCTGCGTGCCGCCCTGGGACCGGACGGCCTGCCGGTCGCCTATGAGGCGGTCGTTGCGGCACAGTCCCTCCTCCAGTCCTTCCGGAGCCGCTTGATGCCCATCGGCGACGGCGGCAGCCCCGACGGCGACTTCACAACCGTCCAAGGGTTGGACAAGCCCTATTACGGCATCGCGGCGCGGCGCGTGGCTTCCCATCACGTTCCTTCTCACCTCCCGATCGGCCACTGGCGTTCCAACGGATACTCTTTCAACACCTTCTTCGCCGAATCCTTCATCGACGAATGCGCGCATCTGGCCGGGGCGGATCCCGTGGATTACCGCCGCGCCCTGCTTCGCGACAGCCCCCGCCATCTCGCCGTGCTCGAGCGCGTCGCTGCGTTGGCCCGCTGGGGCGAACCGCTGCCCCGGGGCCGGGGGCGCGGGATCGCCATCGAGGAAGCGTTCAGGAGCATCGTGGCCCAGGTCGTCGAGGTCACCGTGGCCACGGACGGCGAGATCACTGTCGATCGGGTCTTCTGCGCAATCGACGTCGGCATCGCGGTGAATCCGGACGCGGTGATCGCGCAGATGGAGGGCAGCATCTTCTACGGACTCACCACCGCCTTGATGAGCGCGATCACGATCGAGAACGGCGCGGTGGTGGAATCGAATTTCCACGACTTTCCCATGCACCGCCTGCACAACGCACCGGACGTCGCCGTCGAGATCATGGACAGCGGCGAGCTCCCTGGCGGTGCGGGAGAGCCGGGCGTCGTCCCGGTCGCTCCCGCCCTTGCCAACGCGATCTTCGACGCCACCGGCCGGCGTCTGCGCTCGCTGCCGCTTGCGGCCACCGAAACCGTCGATGAGGGGCGTACCCGCACGGTTCTGCCGGGGAGCCGGGCATGACGTTCCCGAAACTTCCCGGTCCGGTTCCCGGTGGGCGAGGCGGCGGCGCAACCACTTGGCAAGTCCAATGGTCTGACCGCGTGCGCTTCATTCGTTCCTGGATCACGGAGCCGTTGCGCGTCGCCGCCGTGGTGCCGTCGAGCGCATCGCTCGCCCGACTCATCACGTCGGAAATCGGAGCCGCGCAGTCGCCGGTCCTGGAACTCGGCCCCGGGACCGGCGTCTTCACCAAGGCGCTGCTCGACCGCGGACTTGACCAGGCCGATCTGACGCTGGTCGAATATGGGGCCGAGTTCGTGACGGTTCTGCGCCAGCGGTTCCCGCAGGCGAGAGTTCTGCACCAGGACGCCTCCAGGCTTTCGGCCCTCGACCTGTTTCCTGACGCGGCGGCCGGAGCGGTCGTGAGCGGCCTCGGCCTCCTCTCGATGCCGCCCCGGACCGTCATCGCCATACTCACGGGCGCGTTCGCCTGCCTGCGGCCACGCGGGGCCTTCTACCAGTTCACCTATGGTCCGCGCTGCCCGGTCGCCCGGCCTATCCTCGACCGGCTCGGGCTGAAGGCGCAGCGCATCGGCGGCACCGTCAGCAATCTGCCGCCGGCGTCCGTCTACCGCATCAGCCGGCGCGGACCGCATCGGCCGGGATGGCGAAACCTGTCGCCATGACCGGCCCGCCGGCGCCGTGGTCCGCGGCGCCCGGGCCGCGCGACCCGTGTCCGGGCGAACCGACCGCGGGCCATCCGCCAAGCCGGGCATTCCTGCCGGCTGGCCAGACCAGGGAACCGACAAGGGGATGCGAAGAATGATGAAATGGACCGCAGACGACATGCCCGCCCAGAACGGGCGCTCGGTCGTCGTCACTGGGACCGGCGGCCTGGGCTACGAATGCGCCCGGCTATTGGCGCGCGCCGGGGCGGACGTCATCCTGGCCGGCAGAAACCCGGCCAAGGGCGGCGAGGCGGTGGAGCGGATCCGAGCAGCCGACCGCGATGCCGCTATCGGCTTCGAAAGGTTCGACCTGGCGAACCTGGCCTCGGTCACCGCCTTCGGCGAAAGGATGCGGGCGACCCGCACACACCTCGACCTGCTGATCAACAATGCCGGCATCATGGTACCGCCGACACGGCAGGAAACGGCTGACGGGTTCGAGCTCCAGCTCGGCACCAACCATCTCGGGCACTTCGCCCTGACCGCGCAGCTCCTTCCCTTGCTGCGGCATGGGAAACGCTCCCGTGTCGTCACGTTGAGCAGTATCGCCGCCCGGAGCGGGACGATCGACTTCGACGACCTGAATGCCAGACGGTCCTACAAGCCGATGTCCGTCTATAGTCAGTCGAAGCTTGCCTGCCTCGTTTTCGCCTTCGAACTGCAACGGCGCAGCGAGGCCAATGCCTGGGGCATCGAGAGCGTCGCCGCGCATCCGGGTATAGCGCGAACCGACCTTCTCTACAATTCCACGGGCCGGTGGGACATCAGCCGCCTGGTTCGATCGGTCCTCCCGTTCCTGTTTCAGCCGCCGGCACGGGGAGCCCTGCCGGTCCTCTACGCCGCGACATCGCCGGATGCCAAGCCGGGTGGGTATTACGGCCCCGACAGATTGGGCGAGACGCGCGGGTACCCCGCTCCATCCAGGGTCCCGCCCCGGGCTGTGGACAAGGCGGTGGCCGCCCGGCTCTGGGAGGTATCCGAGGCGCTGACCGGCGTGACCTTCGGTGTATAGGGCTCCAGACAGTAATCGATTCCATGGCCGTGTTAGAGCAAGAGCCGGTCTTCATCGGTTTGGGTATGACACCTCCAGCGGCAGCGGCAGCGGCGAGCGCGTTGCTGATGTCGTCGCCAGAGTGACCAGGCGATAGCCGCGGTAGGACCGGGGCTTGGCGGGCCGGCGAGCCGCTCGCCTGGCACCGCCCGAACCGGGCCACGCTGAGCAACCTCTTCCACAACCCGATCTACGCCGGGGCCTATTCCTACGGCCGACGGCCGACCGATCCGCGCCGCCAGAAGGCCGGGCGGCCCGGGACCGGCCGCCGGGTCGCCGCCCCGGGCGACTGGGCGGTGCTGCTCAAGGACCGCTTCCCCGCCTACATCACTTGGGAGCACTATGAGGCCAACCTTCGCCAACTCGAGGCCAACATGGCGCAGGCCACGGGGGTGAGCCGCGGCGGGACCGCGCTGCTGTCGGGACTGGTGGTCTGCGGCCGCTGCGGCCAGCGGATGACCACCCAGTACAGGAGCAACGGCCACGCCGCGCGCTACGTCTGCAACCGGGCGGCATCCAGCTACGCCGCGCCGCTGTGCCAATCCCTGGTCGCGGCGACCGTGGACGAGGCGGTCACGGCCCTGGTGCTGCAGGCGCTGGAGCCGGCCGCCCTCGAGGTCAGCCTGCGCGCCGCCGAGGACCTCGCCGCCGAACGCGCCGCGGTGCAGCGGCACTGGGCGCAGCGGCTCGAGCGGGCGCGCTACGAGGTGAAGCGGGCGTTCCGGCAATACGACGCGGTCGAGCCCGAGAACCGTCTGGTCGCCCGCACGCTGGAACGGCACTGGGAGGCGGCGCTGGCGGCCGAGGCCGACCTGCGGGCCGAGTACGAGCGCTTCCTCGCGCACCAGCCCGCCGTCCTCAGCGGCGAAGAGCAGGCGGAGATCCGCCGCCTGGCCGCGGATCTGCCGGCGCTCTGGCACGCCCCGACGACGACCATGGCGGACCGGCAGGCCGTCGTCCGCCAGATCCTCGACCGGGTGGTGGTCGGCGTGGAGGGCCACAGCGAGACCGTCACGCTGGAGTGCCGGTGGGCCGGCGGCCACAGCACCCGCACCACGCTGGCCCGGCCGGTCGCCCGCCTGGAACAGCTGAGCACCTACCCGGCGTTGCTGGAGCGGGTCGCCGCCCTGCATGCCGACGGCCGGACGGCGCCGGCGATCGCCGACACGCTCAACGCGGAGGGCTGGGTCCCGCCCAAACGCCGCGGTCCCTTCTCGGCGGCAACTGTCCGGGGCCTGCTCTACCGGCAGGGGCTGAAGCGGTGGCCCAACGAGCGGGCCCGGCGCACCATGACGGCATCCCCGCACGATTGGACGCTGGAGGCCCTGGCCCGTCACCTGGACATCCCGAAGCCGACGCTCTACGCATGGCTTCGCAAGGGCGTGATCACCGGCCGGCTGGTCACCGGGGAGGGCAAGTCAGTCTGGATGATCCAGGCCGACGACGCCGAACTGGCCCGGCTACGGACCTTGCACGCGACGCCACGCATGTGGAACCCGGGCTCGCCCGACCCTGTCGAGGACGGCCCGATGTAATTACGGAGGCATCATGTCTGGTCGATCTCAATGGTCCACCGCGTTCCCGCGACATTCACCAGGGTGCTGATCGGCGTGTTCTCGGGGGCGAAGGTCAGGTAATACGTGAGCTTGTCCGGTTCGGTGAGGGAACGACGGACCAGCAGGCCACGGTTCCATCCAGGCTGAAGAGAGGAATACTCCCCGTAGGCCCAGTCGTACAGGCGTGCTCCCTTGGTGCCATCGCCGGCGCTCAGCCGCTGACAGTCCCCGGTCCCGAAGCGCGTCGCGGCGCGTTCCTCGACAGTATCGAAGCCGGACGGAGCACGCGGTTTGCCGGTCACCGCCAGGACGTAGCCGATCGGCTGGCGCTCCAGCCGCAGCCGCAGCGCGTAGCCGCCCCCATACACGCTGTCGGCCGTCACCCACGCGCACGGGACACCCGCCGCGATGGTCAGCGGTGAGGCCATCTCGGCCTGGAGGGCAGCGCCGCGGAAAATGCCGGTCGGTCAGGCGCGCCACTCGCGGACAGCGATCGAGACAGCCTTGATGGTCAGGCTGGTGTTTCACCAGTCGCTGTGCCAGACCGAGGGGCTGCTCGGATCGCTGCTGGACCTTCTGGGCATCGACCTCCCGGTTCCCGATCACACGACGATCAGCCGGCGGGCGGCATGCCTGACGCCGGCGCGGCGGACTGCCCTGCCGGATCCGCGGTCACCCCGCCGCGTGCAATCCGCCCCGGATCAGAGCCGCGAAAGTCTCGACGGCTTCCGCCTCCCCGCAACGGCCGCGTACCACCGCGGCCGACATCGCTTCGCCCGCGCCGACCAGACCGACGCAGAGACGCTCCAGATCGGGTGCCGGCAAGCTGCTGTGCGGCCGCAACACCGCCACGAACATCCGGACGCAGTTTTCGACCAGCTCCTGGAACACCGTCGCCTTGTCCTCGCTTCCCGCCAGCGCCGCCCCCACCGCGTGAAACTCTCCCTTCGTATCGGCGGCACATTTTATGTAGGCGTCCGCGAGGACCTCGCTGGTTTCCCGCAGGTCGCGCCGGTTGTCGGCCATCGCCTCCCGGAAAGCGTCGACCCGCTCGGTGTCGATCCACCTGTAGAGCTCGATCAACAGGCCCGACCGCGTTCCGAAGTGATCGTAGGCGACGGGCTTGGAAACGCTGGCACGCGCGGCCAGGTGCCCGAGCGTCAAGCGGTCCGCCCCCTCTTCGCGGATGATCAGGAGCGCCGTGTCGAGCAGCTGGCGCCGCCGCTCCTCCTTGCAGAGCCGCCGCGACGCCGTCCGGGGGGACGGACCGTGCGCAGTGCCCTTCACGTCATCGACCTCTTGCATAACCTACCATCAGTAGCTAGTCTGATTCCTACGATTGGTAGGTTATACCGTGACGCAAGGAGGCATAGCAATGTCATCGCATCCCATTCTGCTCGTCGGCGGTTCCGGAATCGTCGGCCACTGGACCGCACGCTTCCTGCGCGCCGCCCATGCCGACGTGCCGCTGCTGATCGGCGGCCGGGATCTTGCCAAGGCTCGGGAGGCCGCCGCCCGGCTTGGCAACGCGGAAGGGGTGGCGCTCGATCCCTCCGCCGACGATCTCGGCCTGGGCGACCGTCCGGTCGGTGCCGTCGCCGTCCTGTTCACCGACGAGAGGGTCGCCGGGCTGCGCTTCGCCCAGGCACGCGGCGTGCCGCACGTCAGCATCTCTCCCGGAATCGCCGAGATCGCGCCCGAGGTCGCGGCCTACATCCATAAGCCCGATGCCGCGCCGGTCGTGCTCGGCACCGAATGGCTGGTCGGCGCCACGACCGTCCCGACGCTCGAATTCGCCAAGGCGTTCGGCCGCGTCCATGACATCGCCATCGGCGCGCTGCTCGACGAGGAGGACGCCTTCGGCCCGGCGGCGGAAGCCGACCTGGAGCGTCAGACCAGGACCATGCCCGCAGCGCTTGCCCGTCGCGACGGCGCCTATGTCTGGCGCGTCGGCGACGACGCCAAGGGCAGCTTCCGCGCGGTGGACGGCACCGTGATGGAAGCGTCCGCCCTGTCCCCCAACGACGTCCTCGGCCTCGCGAACGCGACCGGTGCGCCGAACGTGCGGTTCGATCTCGCGGTCGGAGTGAGCTCCTCCCGCCGGCGCGGCGAACCGATGTCGACGGAGATCGTGATCGGGCTGGCCGGCGAGGACCATGCCGGCCGGCCGCTGCGCACCCGTCATGCCGTCGTTCACCCGCAAGGGCAGATGCCGCTGACGGGGCTGGGCGTCGCCATGGTCCTCGAACGGCTCGCCGGGGTCGATGGCAGGCCGTCACCCCCGCCGGGGCTCTATTTCCCGCACCAGCTGCTCGAACCCGCCGCCTATCTCGCCCGCCTCGACGGGATCGGCGCGCGCATTCTCGAACTGGAGGTGCCGTGATGCGCCAGGGTGCCGGTGCATGCGCCGGCGCCGTGAACGACACCCGGCCGACCGCAGACACCCGGAACGACCGGGCGGACGGCATATTCCTCGAAACCTCGGTCCGTACCGGCGATTTTGCGGCGACAGCCGGACCCATCCGGGTCATGCCTGTCCTTCACGGGCATCTTCGGGGTCATGAATGCCACTCCGGGGCGATGGCGGGGACCAGGAGCACGGCCATCGAGGCTATCGTCCGCACCGCCGTCGTCTCGGCCACGACGCCGGACAAGCCCACGGTCCGGGCGCCGTTCCGGACAGTCAGGAAAGTCTCTTCCTGACGGCGAACCCGACCGCGATGGCAAGCATGACCGCCGTGACCCCGTAGAGAGCCAGGGAAATCGGGCTCTGGAACAGGATCCCGACATCGCCGTCGCTGATGCTGAGCGCCCGTCGGAAACTGTTCTCCATATCGGCACCCAGCAGGAGGCCGAGAACGATCGGCACCAGGGAAATGTCGAGCTTGCGCAGCGCGAAGCCCAGGAGGCCGAAGCCGATCATGACCATCAGGTCGAAACTGCTGTGGCTGATCGAGTACACGCCGACGAAGCTGACCATCACGACGAGCGGCATGAGCACCCATGTCGGCAGCAGGAGCATCCGGGTGAACATCCCGACCATGGGCAGATTGAGCGCGAGAAGCACGACGTTGGCCACGTACAGCGCGGCGATCAGGCCCCACACGATATCGGGCTGACGCTCGAACAGCAGCGGGCCGGGCGTGATGTTGAGCGAGATCAGCAGGGCCAGCATGACCGCCGTGGTGCCGCTACCGGGAACCCCCAGCGTCAGCATCGGGATCAGCGCGCCGCCGGCCGCCGCGTTGTTGCCGGCCTCCGGTGCGGCGACCCCCCGGGGGTCTCCCTTGCCGAACGTACCGTTCTTGTCCGAGACGCGTTTCTCGGCGATGTAGGAGAGGAAGGCGCCCAGCGAAGCCCCGGCCCCGGGCAGGACGCCGGCTACGAAGCCGATCAGCGAGCCGCGCATCATCGCACCCAGGCTGATCCGGATATCGTTCAGCCTGGGGAGCACGCGTCCCACCCGGGGCATTTCGGCGGTGGGTTCGTGGGAGGTTTCCAGGAAGATCAGGACCTCGCTGATGGCGAACAGGCCGACGATCGCGACGATCGGGTCGAAGCCGTCGTAGAGTTCGAACTGGCCGAGCGTGAATCGCTGGACACCGCTGGCAGGGTCGAGGCCCACGGTCGCCAGGAGCAGCCCAAGGAAAGCGGCGATCAGCGTCTTGGCCGGGTTGGCGCCGGTTATGCCGCCGATCGTCGCGAACGCCATCACGTAGAGCGCGAAGTACTCGGTGGGCCCGAAATGGATGGCGGCGCCGGCAAGCAGCGGCGAGAACAGCGTCAGCCCGATCGTCGCCAGCGTGGCACCGACGAACGAGGCGACGGCCGATATGGCAAGAGCCTCGGAGGCCCTCCCGGACTTGGCCATGGGATAGCCGTCCAGGGTCGTCATGATCGCCGGTTCATCGCCCGGGATGTTGAGCATGATGCTCGATATGCGGCCGCCGTACATGCACCCGTAGTAGACGCACGACAGCAGTATCATCGACGAGGCCGGGTTGAGCTGCAGCGAGAAGGCCAGCGGGATCAGGATGGCGACGCCGTTGACCGGACCGATACCCGGCAGGGCTCCGATGATGGTCCCGATGAAGCAGCCGAATATGGCCAGGCCGAGGTTGCCCGGGGTCAGCGCTACCGCGAACCCGTCGAGCAGAGACGTCATGATGTCCATGGGGTTATCCGACGGTTTGGGGCCATAGCGGCAGCGGCAGGTCGAGGACCTGGTCGAACAGCACGAACAGCACGAGGGACAGGGCGGTACCGGTCGCGAGGGCCGGCAGCCAGCGCGCCCCGAGCAGCCGCGCCAGGAAGGTCACGCCGAGCAGGGTGGCCACCGGGAAGCCCAGCGTCTCCAGCAGCAGGGCGTATCCTCCCAGGACCGCGACCGCCAGAGCCTGGCGAAGCAAGGGCCGTCCTCCGGCCCATCGCGGGTTCGGATCCGGCCGCAGGATCAGGAACAGGCTCAGTATTCCGAGCGGCACCGCGAGCAGGCGCGGGAAGGCCGCGGGGCCGACCGGGTCCGAGAATCCGGCCTCGAAGCTCCCCGCGGTCACGAAGGCCCACGCCGCCAGTGCCGCGAACAGCAGTCCGGCGATGCGGTCGCTCACCTGATGATCCCGATCGCCTTGGAAATTTCCCGCATATCGGCGACCTGCTCGTTCACGAAGGCCTGGAACTCCTCGCCGCCGCGCCAGATCGGCACGAGACCCTTGGACGTGGCGGTTTCCTTCCACTCCTCGGACTCGTACAGGTTCTTGAGGATGTCGACCCAGCCCCGGTACGCCTCGTCGGATACCTCGCCGCCGGTGTAGAAGCCGCGCCAGTTATAGCCGGTCACGTCGATGCCCTGTTCCTTGGCGGTCGGCACGTCCGGGAAGGCGGGGATCCGCTCGTCGGAGAGTGCCGCGAGAATGCGGACGTCGCCGGACTCGACGAAGCCTGCAACCTCCCCGAGGTCGGTGACGACGGTGCCGACATGCCCGCCGAGCATCTGGGTCACCGCGGGCCCGCCGCCGTCGAACTGGACCCAGCGGATCTTCCGCAGGTCGGCACTGGTCACGCCGGTCTCCTGCGCGAGCATGAGGAGGCGGATATGGTCCCAGCCGCCGATGCCCGAAGATCCGGCGGCCACCACCGAACCCGGATCCGACTTCAGCGAGGCGAGAAGCTCGGCGAGGTTCCGGATCGGAGACTCCTTGGGAACCAGGACGACTCCGACATCGGTGCCCAGCATGCCGATCCAGCGCATGACGTCGGCATCGGCCGGGTACTTTCCCTGGGCGATCTGCGTGATGCCGACCGTGCTGGTGGCGACGATAAGGTTCTCTGCACCGGGACGCTTGGAAGCGACGTTGGCATAGGCGACGGCGCCGACGCCTCCCGCCATGTTGGTGACCTGCACCGGCCCGGGAACAAGGTTCTGGTCATAGAGCAGTTTGCCCACGGTGCGGCAGGTGAAATCCCAGCCGCCTCCCGGATCGGCCGGAGCGATGCATTCGACGTTCGCCGGCGTGAAGGCGCTCAGCGAAACTATCAAGGCGGCACCGCCGACGATGCGTTTCAGGGCCGTTATCATGATCTGGCGTTCCTCTCCATTTTTATCATTGAAGCGATGACGTTCCCGAGGAGGCGAGGCGGATCTCCCTCATGTCACGAGACGTTCGCGGGCACCGCCAAGCACCGAGCCGCGGAGCCTGGACTTGCGGATCTCGGTCTCGAACGCTGCCAGGACGGCATCGCGTCCCGATCGCACATGGGCGGCTATGGCCTGGACAGCCGCCTCGGCGTCTCCCGCCCGGATGAGCGTCACGATCCGGCTGTGCTCGCGATGCGCCGTGTCGCGGCCTTCGGGCGTACTGGCGAGCAGCCAGCGCGCGCGGTCGATGCGCAGCATGATGTCCTCGACCGCCCGGATGAGAAACGGGTTTCCGGACAGGCCGGCCAGCATGACATGCACGTCGCTGCCGATCCGGAACCATGTCTCGGGTGCCGCGTCGTGCAGCCCGCGATCGATCGTCGCCTGGATGGCATCCAGCTGTTCCGGCAGGGCGCGGGCGCAGGCCAGCCGCACAGCCTGCGATTCGACGATCTCCCGCCACTCGTAGACGGAGGCCAGCTCCCGCTCGCTGATCGGGGCGACGCGGTAGCCGCGGTGTTCGCGAACCACCAGCCCCTCGCGTTCCAGGCGCAGCAGCGCCTCGCGGATCGGTGTCCGCGAAGCGCCGACGAGCGCTTGCAGGTCCCGCTCGGAGACTCTCTCCCCAGGCACCAGGTCGAGTTCCAGGATGAGCTTGCGCAGCCGCGCAAACACCTGGTTTCCGATCTGCCTGCTGCCGTCGCCGTCGTTCCCCATCGAAAACCCTCGACTCCGCTCTGGCCTTGCGCCACCGGTTGGGTGTAGACGGTATGCCAAATTGGTCGACCACCGCAACCCCCAACGAGCCGAAAGGACGAGCATGCTAGAGCGCACGACTGACGATCAGACGATCCGTATGGAGGGCTTTCCCACCGAGGTCACGGTGATCGATGTCGGCCCGCGCGACGGGTTGCAGTCCGAGGCCGGATGGATTCCGACGGAAGAGAAGATCGCCCTGATCAACGGCCTGATAGACGCCGGGATCCGGCAGCTGGAGGCGACATCGTTCGTGTCGCCGCGGGCGGTTCCGCAGATGCGCGACGCCGCCGAGGTGATCGCCGGAATCGACCGGTCGAAGGGCGCGGCGCTGACCGCCCTGGTGCCGAACGCCCGGGGAGCCGAACGCGCCGCCGCCGCGGGGATCGACGCCATGGTGGTCTTCCTGTCCGCCTCCGAAAGCCATAACCGGAAGAATGTGAACCGTTCCGTCGCGCAATCCCTGGACGGCTTCGGCGAGGTATGCGGGGTCGCCGGCGAGGCCGGCATTCCCGTGTACGGCGCGATCGCGACGTCCTTCGGCTGTCCCTTCGAGGGCTCCGTTCCGGTAAGCCGGGTCGTGGACATCGCCAAGGCGTACCGGGACCTCGGCATCACCCGCCTGACGCTGGGCGACACGACGGGCATGGCGACACCCCCCATCGTCAAGGCGACCTGCCGCGCGCTGTGCCGGGAGTTGCCGGACATCGAGGTGACGCTTCACTTCCACAATACGCGCGGCGTCGGGCTCGCCTGCGTCTACACGGGGCTCGAGGAGGGGGTGACCCGCTACGAGGCGTCGATCGGGGGCCTTGGCGGCTGCCCCTTCGCCCCAGGTGCCACCGGGAACATCTGCACCGAGGACCTCGTCTACATGCTCGACGAGTGCGGGGTCCGCTCCGGCGTCGACCTCGCGCGCCTGGTGGAGGTCTCGCGACGGCTTGAGCGGGTTATCGGCCGGACGCTGCCGGGTCAGGTGATGAAGGCCGGGCCGCGGCTATCGCTCTATCCCGTCGACTCCGTCGCGACGGCTTGCGGTTGAGGTGAAGTCATGACCACTCCATTGGACGGCATCCGCGTCGTCGATCTCACGCGCGTCCTTTCGGGACCGTTCTGCACCATGCTGCTCGGCGACATGGGTGCCGAGGTGATCAAGGTCGAGCCGGAGAACGGCGACCCGGTCCGCGAACAGGGCACGATCCGCGAGGGCCTGAGCTGGTACTTCGCCAGCTTCAACCGCAACAAGAAGTCGATCGCGCTGGACCTCTACTCCGAGGAAGGAAAGGAGATCCTGGCCCGCCTGATCGCCACCGCCGACGTCCTGGTCGAGAATTTCAGGCCCGGCGTGCTGGCCAAGATGGGTTTCGGTCCCGAGCGCCTGGAGGAAATCAACCCCCGCCTGGTGACCTGCAGCGTCAATGGCTACGGCAGCACCGGCCCGTATGTCGACCGTCCCGCCTTCGACTTCATCGCCCAGGCGATGAGCGGCTTCATGAGCGTCAACGGGGCGGCCGACCAGGAGCCCATGCGCAGCGGTCAGCCGATCACCGATTTGGTGGCCGGCCTGTACGCCGCCTTCGGGATTTTGGCCGCCCTGCGGTCCCGCGACATGACCGGCCGGGGCCAGCGCGTCGAATCGGCGATGGTGAACGGGGCGGTCAGCCTGATGGCCTACCTGGCCTCCGAGTTCTTCGCGACCGGCCAGGTGCCGCCGCGAACCGGCAACGATCATCCCCTCGTGGCGCCATACGGGCTCTTCCAGGCATCCGATGGGGAGGTGGCCGTGGCACCCAGCAACGATGTCGTCCTCGGCCGTTTCCTGGGAGCGCTGGACCTGCGGGACTTGTTGAGCGATCCGCGCTTCGACGACAATCCGAAGCGCTTCGGCCGGCGCGCCGAGCTGAAGACGATCATCGACGAGCGCATGCGGACCCGCAGCCAGGCGGAGTGGATCGCCAAGCTAAACGCCGTCGGCGTTCCCTGCGGCAAGGTGCAGGACCTGGCCGAAGTCTTCGCCGATCCCCAGGTCAGGGCGCAGGAAATGGTGATCGACGTCGACCACCCGGGCGCCGGAACGGTCCGCATGCTGGGCTTTCCGGTCAAGCTCGCCGGGACGCCGTGCCGCGTTCTCCGTCCGGCACCGCCGCTCGGCGGCGACACGGGCGACGTGCTTCGGTCGATCGGCCTTTCCGAGAAGGAGATCGGCGATCTGGAGGCGGCGCGGATCGTGCGGGTCGCGGCCGAACCGCAGGGTCATTACATGCCGCGGAAGCCCGAGCCCGCGCCGTGACGGTGCCCGCGAAGCGGACGGCGGGCACGGCGCCGAAAGGATAGTATGGAAACCAACTTTTTCCGTTGATTCGGTATTCCCCTTGGTATACCAGTCGGTATGCGGACTCGCGGACCGGTCCGAAGACCGCGCGCACGAACAAGAACGGCCGCGGCCGCCCGGCGTGACCAACGCCCGGGAGAAGACAAGGCCCGGCCGTACAAGGGCCAGATAAGGGCCAGACAAAGGGAGGAAGAATGAAAACGAGCATCCTGGCGATCGCAGCGGCCGTCGCCCTGTTCACATCGCCCGTCCACGCGCAGAAGCTGCAGCTGTCGCACAATGCGGCGCCCGGCAATCCTAAATCCGACGCGTCGCTGCTGTTCGCGAAACTCGTCGCCGAGAAGACCGAGGGGCGCGTCCAGATCGATGTCGGAGGCAGCGCGCAGTTCGGCGAGGACGCCGAGGCGCTGACCAACATGCGCCTCGGGACCATGGCCTTCAGCGCGAACTCCCAGGGCACGACATCCGGCGTGGTTCCCGAGATCGCCGTGCTGGGCCTGCCGTTCCTCTTCCAGGACCTGCCCCAGGCCTGGAAGGTCGTGGACGGCCCCGTCGGCGAAACCATCAGGAAGGCGGCGGATCCCATGGGGCTGGTCGTCCTGGCCTACTGGGACAACGGCATCCGGCACACCAGCAACAATGTCCGCCCGATCGAGAAGCCCGCGGACCTCGCTGGCATCAAGGTCCGCACGCCTCCCGATCCGATGACGGTCGACATCTTCAAGGCTCTCGGC
Organism: Skermanella rosea; assembly: GCF_016806835.2. Taxonomy (NCBI): domain Bacteria; kingdom Pseudomonadati; phylum Pseudomonadota; class Alphaproteobacteria; order Rhodospirillales; family Azospirillaceae; genus Skermanella; species Skermanella rosea. The sequence goes on from NZ_CP086113.1 coordinate 130,826, forward strand.
GCCAACCCGACGCCGCTGGCCTTCTCCGAACTCTACATCGCCCTCCAGCAGGGGGTGGTCGACGGCCAGGAAAACCCGCTGATCAACATCTACTCCTCGAAGCTCCACGAGGTGCAGAAATACATCTCCCTGACCAGCCACAAGTACGAGACCACGGTCCTCCTCGCCAGCAAGGTCGTCTTCAACACCTTCTCCGACAAGGACAAGGAAGCGATCCGGGCCGCGGCCAAGGAAGCCGGCGAGTTCAACCGCCAGCGTTCGCTGAACGACGAGATCGAACTCCGCAAGACGATCGAGGCGACCGGGGTCCGGTTCAACGAGGTGGACACCGGGCCCTTCGTGGAGAAGACGAAGCCGGTCTATGACCTGTGGCGCGCCAAGTTCCCCGACCTTGTGGACCTGGTCGTCAAGGAAGCGGCCGCGGCCAGGCAGTGATGCGGCAAGGGATGCCGGGCTCTCTCCTTGCCCGGCGTTCCTTTCCCACGCTGGAAGACGGGCACCGGCGGCGCGAGGCGGCGAAATCGCGGGACCACCCTGCCCGCCCCGACAATGAGGATACTGACTGTGTCACAGATGCACAGCGTGTACGAACAGATGCGCGAGAACATCCTGTCGCTTGGCATGAAGCCGGGAGAGAGGTTCAGCGAACGCACCCTGGAAAGCCGTTTCGAGGCTTCCAGGACGCCGATCCGGGCGGCTCTCTCCCGTCTCGAGGGCGAGGGGCTGGTGTGTCGCGACGAGCGCGGCTGGTCGGTCACCCCGATCTCCTTCGGCGAGATCGAGCAGGTCTCGGAATTCAGGCGCTGCATCGAGCGCGACGCGATCGCGCTGGCCTGCGAGCGGGCGGATCCCGGCCATATCGACGTCGTCGTCGAGATGGTGACCTCCTGCACGATCGACGGGCCCAGGGCCGAGTGGCATCGTGTCGGCACGGAGCTTCACGTCGAGATCGCCCGCATGAGCGGAAACGCGTTCTTCGTCCGGGCGATCGAGGACGTCATGCTCAGGCTGGCGCGGGCGCGGTGGCTCGAGGTCTGGACGGCCGAGGGGCGAGAACGCTCGATCCGCGAACACCTGCACATCCTGGAGCTGATCCGCGAGCGACGGCGCGACGAGGCCGTGGAGGCGATCACGACCCACGCGTCCGATGCCTGCCGGCGAAGCCTGGCCGCTCTCATGGGAGACACGAAGCAGCGCCGCGGGCTCGCCATCGTCGGAGGATTCGCATGAGCGCGCGAACGGGCGCCGGCCCGCTTGGCGGTATCAAGGTCATCGAGCTGGGCGCGTTCATCGCCGGCCCGTTCTGCGGACAGATCCTCGCCGACCTCGGCGCCGACGTCGTCAAGGTCGAGCCGCCGTCCGGCGGGGACGCCATGCGGCAGTGGGGCGCCGTGCAGCGGGACGGCAAATCCCTCTGGTGGCCGGTGATCGCCCGCAACAAGCAGTCGGTCACGCTCGACCTGCGCACCGCGGACGGCCAGGAGATCGTCCGCAAGCTCGCGCGGGAGGCCGACGTCCTCATCGAGAACTTCAGGCCCGGCACGCTGGAGAAGTGGAACCTCTCTCCCGAGGCGCTCCAGGCGGACAACGAGCGCCTGATCGTCGGCCGGGTATCGGGATTCGGCCAGACCGGGCCTTACCGGAACCGCGCCGGGTTCGGCGCCATCGCGGAAGCCATGGCCGGCCTGCGAAACCTCGCGGGATATCCGGACCAGCCGCCGCCGCGGGTCGGGGTCTCGATCGGCGATTCCCTGGCGGGCATGTTCACCGCCATCGGCATCCTGGCCGCCCTGGAAGCCAGGCACGGGTCCGGGCGGGGCCAGACGGTGGATGTCGGCATCACCGACAGCATCCTGGGCGTCCTGGAGAGCGTGGTGTCGGAATACAGCGCCACCGGAGCGATCCGCCGGCGCACCGGCTCGACGCTGCCCGGGATCGCGCCCTCCAACCTCTACCCGACCGGAGACGGCTCCTGGATCCTGATCGCCGGCAACGGGGACGGCATCTTCCGCCGCTTGGCGACGGCCATGGGGCGGCCGGAACTCGGCGAGGATCCCCGCTACGCCACGCACCGCGAGCGGGGCATCCGCCAACGGGAGCTGGACGATCTGATCGCGTCGTGGACCCGGACGCGCACCATGGCCGACCTGCTGGACCTCATGGAGGAGCACGGCGTTCCCGCCGGTCCCGTCAGCGATGCCGCTGATGTCGCGGGCAACCCGCACTTCCGGGAACGCGGATCTGTCGTCGATATCGAGACCGAGGATTACGGGACCCTCGCCATGCAGGGCGTCGTGCCGCGGCTTTCGGAAACACCGGGGACGATCCGCTGGGTCGGACCACCCCTTGGCGCCCACACCGACAGGATCCTGGCCGATCGGCTGGGCCTGGACGAGCAGGCCCTGGCGGGTCTGCGCGCCCGCGGCGTGATCTGAGCGACGCCTGAAAAGAACAAAGGAGAAAACGACAATGGCGAGTCCGACGGTATTCACGGCGATCCAGCGGCTGGTCCACGGCCGCGGCGTCATCGCCCAGCTTCCGGCCGAGATCGACCGCCTGCACGCGCGCAAGATCCTCATCGTCACGGACCCGGGCCTGGTGAAGGCCGGGATCGCCCCGCGCGTGACGGAACTGCTGGGCGGGCGCCGCGGCGATCTCTTCACCGAGGTCGAACCGGATCCGAGCATCGAGACGGTCATCGCCTGCGCCGAAACGGTGCGCCGGGAGGGCTACGATCTCATCGTCGGCCTGGGCGGCGGCAGCGCGCTCGACGTGGCCAAGTGCGCCTCGGTCCTGGCCCGCAACGAGGGCGACGTGGCGCAGTACCTGGGGATCGACAAGGTGGAGCGCCCCGGCGTGCCGAAGATCCTGATCCCGACCACGTCGGGAACCGGCAGCGAGGTCACCAACGTCGCCGTCCTGAGCCTGAAGGCCGACAAGACGAAGAAGGGAATCGTCAGCCGCCACCTTCTCGCCGATACGGCCATCCTGGACCCCGAACTCACCCTTGGCCTGCCGCCGGCGGTCACCGCCTCCACCGGCATGGACGCGCTGACCCACGCGATCGAGGCCTATGTTTCCCGCTTCGCCCAGCCGCTCACCGACGACTTCGCGCTGAAGGCCATCCGCATGATCGCCTCGTCGCTGCGGACGGCGGTCCACAACGGCCGGAACATCCAGGCCCGGGAGAGCATGCTGACGGCCAGCCTCTACGCGGGCCTCGCCTTCGGCAGCGCCGCCACCGGCATGGTGCACGGGCTGGCCATGCCTCTGGGCGGGCGGTTCAACGTCCCCCACGGCGTCGCGAACTCGGTCCTGCTGCCGTACGTGATGCGCTGGAACATGGTGAGCGCGCTGGACCGCTACCGGGACATCGCCATCGCGATGGGGGAAAAGGTCGAACAGCTTCCCGTCCGCACGGGCGCCGAACGGGCCGTCCTTGCCGTCGAGGCCCTGTCGCGCGACATCGGCATCCCGGCTTTCCTGGATGACCTGGACATTCCGCGCTCGGCGATCGAATCCCTGGCGTCCGACGGCATGACGAACAGCCGGCAGGTGCTGCCCAACCCTCGCGACGTCACCTACGAAGGCCTTGTCGGCATCCTTGAGGACGCCTTCAGGAAGGAAGCCTGACATGCGCATCCCCTCTTCCGTCTCGATGATCGAGGTCGGCCCGCGCGACGGCCTTCAGAACGAGAAGCAGATGCTTCCGACCGACGCCAAGATCACGCTCGTCCGCAGGCTCGCGGCCGCGGGGTTCCGCGAGATCGAGGTGACCTCCTTCACGCACCCGAAATGGATCCCGAACCTGGCGGACGCCGAGGAGGTGGTCAGGGCCGTCGGCGATCTGGACTTCAAGGCCTTCGCCCTGGTGCCGAACCGCCGCGGGCTCGACCGCGCCGTCGGGGCCGGGATCAAGGGCGTGACCTTCGTCTTCTCCGCCACCGACGGCCACAACAAGCGCAACCTCAACCGGACGACCGAGGACTCGATCAGCGAGATCCTCGTCCTGGAGGATGAGACGCGGCGCATGGGACTGGATACCCGCATCTCGCTCTCGGTCGTCTTCGGCTGCCCCTTCGAGGGCGATGTCCCGGAGGAACGGATCCTGTCGATCGTCGGACGGCTCGCGGACGCCGGCTCCACCCGGATCGGGCTGTGCGACACGATCGGCGTCGCCGACCCTGCGCAGGTCCACCGCCTGTGCGCCCGCCTCATCGGGCAGTTCCCGGCGGTCTCGTTCGAGCTTCATCTCCACGACACCCGGGGCCGGGCGCTCGCCAACATGCTGGCGGGCCTCGATGCCGGGATCACCACCTTCGACGCGGCGGTCGGAGGACTGGGCGGCTGTCCCTATGCTCCCGGAGCCACCGGCAACGTGGCGACCGAGGACGCGGTCTCGATGCTGGCCGCCATGGGCGTGCGGACGGGGATCGACGAGGGCGCCCTGCTCCACGCGGCTTCCCTGCTGGCCGACTGGCGGGACCGCCCCCTGGACAGCGCCACCTGGCGTACCAGCATGGCCTGCAAGGCCGCCTGAAACGGTTATCACCCGCCGGCGCGCGGCAACGAAGAACGAGCGAGAAACAGGATGACACCCAGCACACCCCATGAGTCCCAGGGTCCCGGCAAGGACGGCCTGGTCCGCTACGACATGCTGATCGGCGGCGAATGGACGGCGGCCCGGTCCGGCGAGGTCTTCGAAACCCAGAACCCCTATACCGGGAAGACCTGGGCGCTGATCCCGCGCGGCGGCGAGGCGGACGTGGACCGCGCCGTCGAGGCCGCCCACGCCGCCTTCAACGGCGACGCCTGGAGGTCGATCAACGCGACCGGACGCGGAGCCCTGCTGCGCAAGCTCGGCGACGCCCTGGCCGACCATGCCGAGCGCCTCGCCCATATCGAAGTCCGGGACAACGGCAAGCTCCTGACCGAGATGCTCGGCCAGACCAACTACATGCGGCAGTGGTATTATTACTTCGGCGGCCTGGCCGACAAGGTCGAGGGCGCCGTGCTGCCGATCGACAAGCCCGGCAACTTCACCTACATCCGGCACGAGCCGATCGGCGTCGTCGGCGCCATCATCCCCTGGAACTCCCCGCTGTTCCTGACCGCCTGGAAGCTGGCCCCGGCACTCGCGGCCGGCAACACCGTCGTCGTGAAGCCGTCGGAGTTCACGTCCGCCTCCATGCTGGAGTTCGCCCGGATCTTCGAATCCGTCGGCTTTCCGCCCGGCGTCCTGAACGTGGTGACCGGCTTCGGCGCGGAGGTGGGGCAGCGCCTGGTCGAGCACCCCCTGGTCTCCAAGATCGCCTTCACGGGATCCGAGACCACGGGCAAGCGGATCTACCAGGCCGCGGCCGCGACCCTGAAGCGCGTGACCCTGGAGCTCGGCGGCAAGTCGGCGAACATCGTGCTTGCCGACGCCAACCTGGACAACGCCGTGAAAGGCGTCGTCTCCGGCATCTTCGCCGCCAGCGGCCAGACCTGCATCGCCGGCTCGCGCCTGCTCGTCGACCGCCGGATCCATGACGAGTTCATCGGTCGGCTGGTGGCGTTCGCGCGCACCGCGACGCTCGGCGACCCGATGCTGCCGACGACCCAGGTGGGCCCGGTCACGACCAAGCCGCAGCTCGAGAAAGTCCTCTCCTACCTGGACATCGCGCGGAACGAGGGGGCCGAGGCCGTGCTCGGCGGCCGGCAACCGAGCGATCCCCAACTGAGCGGCGGCTGGTTCGTCGAGCCCACCATCTTCACCGGCGTCAACAACACCATGCGCATCGCCCGCGAGGAGATCTTCGGGCCGGTGCTGTCGGTCATCCCCTTCGAGGACGAGGACGAGGCCGTCTCGATCGCCAACGACTCACCCTACGGCCTCGGCGCCGGATTGTGGACCGAGAGCATCTCGAAGGCCCACACGCTGCCGAACCGGCTGCAGACCGGCATGGTCTGGGTCAATACCTACCGGGCGACGAGCTACATGGCGCCGTTCGGCGGGTACAAGCAGAGCGGCATCGGGCGGGAAAGCGGACAGGAGGCGATCAAGGAGTACCTGCAGACCAAGACCGTCTGGATCTCGACCGAGACCGAGGTGCCGAATCCCTTCGTGATGCGCTGACGTCGCGAGGATACCGACGGCAGGAAACGGGCAAGCCCCGATCCTGCGAAACTCAAGGTAGCATCCAGATTCAAGGATGGCCTTGAGCCGGCCGGGGCGGGCGAGCCCGCCTCGGCATGCGGCTTTCAGCTTCAGGAGGCCGGGCTCCATACCCGCCACACCCGATGAACGCCGGATGCATCCCGATCCATGCGCCGACGTCTTCACGAGCATCTGTCCGGAAAGACCCCTCCTGCATGGCGTCCGGCGACCTTGCCGGAAGTCGGGGAAACCGGAATCCGTGTAGCCTTCCCACCCTGCGCCGATGTGTATCCATCGTATCTACGCCGAGAGATCAGATGCGTACTGAAATCGCTAAATGGGGCAATAGCCTGGCGGTGCGCCTGCCGAAGCGGATCATCGAGCAGGCCGGGCTCACGGAAGGCGCGGCCATCGAACTGGCCGTTGAGTCTGGCGCGGTCGTCCTGCGTCCAGCTCGGCCGCGCTACACCATCGATGAGCTGCTGGCTGGCATGACACCGGAGAACCAGCACGAGAGCTTCGATGATGGCCCGGTCGGCCACGAGCTGATCTGATGGCCGTGCCAGGTCGCGGCGATCTGGTCTGGATCGATTCTACGCCCAACGCGGTCCACGAGCAGGCCGGGCGACGACCGGCTCTGGTGCTCTCGCCCCGGGAGTACCACCGACTCACGAAATTCGCCGTCGTGTGCCCGATCACCAGCACGATCAAGGGGCACCCTTTCGAGGTCGTTCTGCCCATGGGCCTGGGTTTCTCCGGTGCCGTGCTGACCGACCAGGTCAAAAGCATCGACCGCAATGCAAGGCGGATCGAACCGGTTGGGAAGGCGCCCGACAGTGTGATCCAGGAGGTGCTGGCTCGGATCGGCCCTCTGCTCGGAATTCAGTAATCCCGGCTCTTTTGAACCGCACCGGGTTTACCGGACGCCGGCAATCTTGGTCCACCCGCATTTCCGGTGCAACGCGAACGCGCCGAAGGGTGAGGATAATCACATAAGGGAAAACGCCTTTTCTCCGCGATCGATCTGGAATGCAACCGGCCGATCGACCTGCTGCCCGCCCGCCAAGGTGACGCGGTCGCGGCCTCGCTGAGGGATCGTCCAGGCACTGAGACGCTGTGCGGTCGTGATCTTCTGCATGCAGCAGATCGGCCCGGTGCTGGCGGATCCGCTTCTCCAGATCGGCGACCATGTCCGACAACTCGGCCCGCTTGTCCTTCAGCGCCGCAACGACAGGTGCCTCGGCCATGACGACTATTCTCTTGATGGCAAAAGAGTATGGCCATCAGCTCAAAAACCCTGGGCGCCCCGGTACCCGGCGGCGAATGCTGCATAAGGCCGTCATTCCGCGGTGAAACCCTCGATCCGGAAGCGTTTGCGTCCTCCCTGACTGGCGAGACGCGTGGTGGACCACGATTCAGGACAGAAAAATCGATAATCAAAGAGCGATGTACACCGGGTATACATCGAATAAGACGTAGACATTCTTGCTACAGATTAGTGATTCTGCCAGTGGTTTCCAAGGTGCCTCGCATATCTTGAAGTCCCACTGAACGCGCTCTTTCACTCGGCGGGCGAATTTTTGCACCCTTGGCGATCTCGGTAGAGCGTATTATTCAGAGGCTACATTGCGCAATGCCCTTTGCAGTGTGATCGACGATGTGGACGACCGCGGAAGCGCGAGAATACCGGCGGTCGGATGGCTGCTCTTGTTCACCGTCGTCGCGGCCATGCCCTTGACGATAGTGGAACTGCCGCCGTTCAATGACTATACCAATCATCTGGTCCGCCTGCGGATGATCGCCCAATGGGGGGCCGATCCCTACCTGGACGATTTTTATCAGATCGTGTGGGCCGTCGTTCCGAACTTGGCGATCGATCTGATCCTCCCGCCTGTGATCCAGCTCGTCGGGGAGTTCGCGGCCGGCAAGCTATTCATCGTCAGCCTGTTCGTCCTGCAGATGACCGGCATCGCGGCGATCCAGCGCGCCACCTATGGCAGGGTGACGGTTGCTCCCCTGCTCGGCACCCTTTTCCTGTACAACCTGTGCCTGCTTTATGGATTGATCAATTATCTCCTGTCGGTCGCCTTGGCATTGTGGGCGGTCGCCGGCTGGCTTCATCTCCGGCATCGGGGGCTTGCCCTGCGTTGGGCCTATCTGCTGGTCGCCTATGGCGTGCTCTTCCTGACGCATCTTTCCGGCGTCGGCCTGTTCGGTTTGGCCTTGGGATGCATTGAACTGAGCGCGCGCCCGATAACGCGCAGCTCGTTCCCGCGACATGCAATCCGGATACTGGTTTCTCTCGGCCCCTCCCTTCTCATCGTCCCGGTATTGATGTCCCTGGGATCCGCGACCGATCTGGCGGCGAGCGAGACGCGTTGGCTCCTGCACCGCAAGAGACTCGCTCTCGACTGGCTTGTTGGAAGCTACTATCCGGTGCTGGATCTTGCCTTCGCCGCCGCCCTGGCCGCCGTCGCGTTCTGGGCGTTGCGGCGCCGGATCATGATCGTCGACCGCCCCGGCATCCTGCTGCTGATTTTCGGCGCGGGGCTGTTCGCCGTCGTCCCTTTCACCCTGCTTGGCGCCGTCTTTTCCGACCTCCGCCTGGTCATAGGCATCCTGTTCCTGACATTGGGCTTCGTCCGCCTGGAATTCGAGAACGCCCGGCAGGTCCGCGTTTTCCTCGCCGGTATAAGCGGCTTGCTGCTGCTGAGGGTCGGCAGCGTCGCGGTCGCGTTCCTGACGATGTCGCCGATCATCGGCGAGTTCCGCCAATCTCTCGCCAACATCCGGCCCGGCAGCCGGGTCATGGTGATGGCCGACGACCGGCATCACCGATCCCGATTGCTGTGGACCACGGGCTACGCCGAGGACAGGGACGTCTTCTTCGCGTTGAACCAGGCCCCGGCGCTGGTGGTCACCCACAGGTCAAGTTATGTACCCATCGTCTTCGCGCAGCCCGGAAAACAGATTCTCGAAGTCCGGCCGGAATACAGGGATCTCCGCAATCCGGAAGACCAGGCGCCGCTGGTCCGCCACCTCCAGAAACGTCCTTCGCCCGAAACCCAGGATCCAGGCCAACGCTTCAAGGATTGGCAGAGGCGGTTCGACTATCTGTACGTCCTGTTCACGCGGCCCGACGATCCCGCTCCCTTTCCCAACCTGGAACTCCTCGCCCAGGGCCAGCACTTCCGGCTTTATCGCCTGCCGCACTGAGGGAAGGGTGTGACGAGACAGCTGAGTCTCCTTGACGACGGGGTGCCGCCGTCTGCCGTGTTTCCCGCAGGCTGTCGGGTCCATGAACCCAACTTACGGCCTGGGTCCAGACGCCGGGTGACTACTAGCGATGAACTTACCGACGTGACATTGCAAAGGATAGCCATCGCGTCCAGCCGGCAATTTGGATCAAGCCCATGAAATCCTGGAATTTCCCACTCTACCCGCTGTTGATGGCCGGCTACTGCCCGATTTACATGATGGCGGCGGATCAGGGTATGACCGACGTCGTCAATGTGATCAGGCCGACGATTGCCTGCGTCCTGCTGGCACTGCTCCTGATGGTAATTCTCAGCGCCATGCTACGCGATCGGGACCGTGCCGCCTTCTGGGTGGCGATGATTGTCGGCCTGATCTTTGGGGGCAAGTTCGCCCAACGGATCATCGCCCGTGTAATCGAAGGCGCCACGGAACCCGTGGCGGAACTCTTTATCTTGGCAGGGATGACGGCAGTTGCAGTCCTGCTTGCGATCTTTGTCAGGCCCGGTCACAACATGACCCGCATTGCCAACGTCATAGCGGCCGTGATGGTGATCTTTCCGACCACGGCTCTGCTGCAGCGCGAGTTCAGCTTCTCCGGCGCCGCGGCTGACACGCGCTTGAGTTTACCGGAAAGCTCCGGATTTCATGGCGCCATGGATACCGGTATTCGACCGAACATCGTCCATGTCGTTCTCGACGGCTATTCGCGGCAGGATGTCCTGGCAGATCTGTACGAATTCGACAACACACCCTTCCTGAACAGGCTGCGCGACATGGGGTTCGCCGTGGCAGACCGGGCCACGACGCCGTTCAATCAAACATTACTGGTCATGAGCAGCATCTTTTCAGGTACGATGCTGGAGGGCAGCCAGCGTGCCCAGTCGGGAATCGAGCTGCGCGATACTGTCCGGAGTTATCTCCGCCACAATCCAGTAATGGAAACCCTTTCGCGGCTTGGGTATCGGACCGCTGCCGTGGATGTCCGCTACGATCCCGTCAGGATGGATTTCCTCGATCAATTACTGGAAGCCAACGCGATCACTAATTTCGAGGCGGCAGTCTTCCAACGCACCTCGCTCTATTTCATAGCCTATAATTTGGGTCTTGCGAGCCCCAGCATCTCGCACGAGGTTTTCACGAAGCCTTATGAATCTGAACTGACCGACCCATTCTTCCTGTATGTCCACCTGCTGGCACCTCATCCGCCATTCGACGTGAACAGGCATGGCCAAGCCATCAGACCGGAAGGCGGTCACAGGGGAATGGTGGATGGCAATCACCTGACGGACAACAGTGATCATCGGCGTGAACTCTACCAGCGTGGCTATGTCGAAAAGCTGGAGTTCGTCAACCAAGGCGTCCTGTCGATGGTCAGGCGCATCATCAGCCGGGCCATCGAGCCCACTGTCATAATCATCCATGGCGATCATGGCGGCGGGCTTCACCTCAATCACGCCAATCTGGCCGACACCTGCGTCCAGGAACGGTTTTCGCCTCTTGTCGCCGTCTATGCCAGCGATGATCGACTGCAGCGCGCCCTTCCAACCGACCTGAACTTGGTGAACCTCTACCGGGTCGTCTTCAACACATACTTCGGGACGGAGATGCCGCTTCTGCCGAACCGGAGCGTCTTCGCCAACTGGATGAATCCTGCCCGGCAACAGACGGTGCCGTCGGAGCGTCTCACCGCGGCACCGGGGCTTTGCACGCAAGTCGAGGCCAGCCCACTCCAGAAATAATCTGCCGGCGTAGCTTGCTCTGGTGCAGGGAGGCGGGAAAGCGGATTGTTGCCCTACTTCCTTGCTTGTCAGGAGGCTCGGATAGACTCCGGGCGATCCGGGTTTCGACCTCCTGGGCCGGCCGGTCGGGCGTGCGAGCGCAAGGTGTCGCCAATGATGCGCTTGTCGCGGCTCATCGTCCCTTCGGCCCCGGCCCTCGCGTTGTAGCCCGAGGTTCGCTGCCGTCCCATGCGGCCCTGCTCGGCGATGGCCTGGATATGGCAGTCGCGCTGGGTTGGGTCCGTTTCGGTGGAGTCGCTCAGAACGGCCGTCGCCCGTGGCGGCACGACCACCGCGGCCCCTTGAGAGTGCACGGCCACAGCATCGTAAACCCGGTCCTGGTGATAAGCACCGTCAGCGACGGCTGCGGCAAGTGGCTCCTCAACCTGATCAAGCAGAGGTTCGAGTTCGGCGGCATCGTCGACTTCCTTGCTGGTCAGGGTCGAGGCGACGATCGTGCCGGTCTTCGCGTCGACACCCAGGTGCAGCTTACTCCAGGCCCGGCGGCGCTGAGTGCCATGCTTTTCGACCAGCCATTCGCCCGGCCCGCTCAGCTACACCCCGGTGCTGTGGACCAGCAGGTGCACCGGTTCATTCGCCGCCCGGGGCTGAAGGGCCACTGCCAGCGTCCTGGCCCGCCGGCTCAACGTCGAGTGATCCGGGTCGAGTGATCCGGCACCGGCAGGTCCAGCCCCATAAGCCCGAGCAGGGAGCCGACCAGTCCCTGGGGCTGGAGCAGCCGGCTGGTGGAACACCGCCCGCAGGATCAGCGACGTCTCGATCGCCAGGTCCGAGTAGCGCGCCTGACCGCCCGGCGTGATCCGAGGGGCTGCTCGCCAGGCCGCGACCGCCTCATCGGCATTGTACTTGTGCGGCATGCTCAGGCAGGGCGATCAGGCGGGGGCCTGCCCTGTATCCGACATCGCCCGGCCGGGCAACCGCGGCATCCCTGCACCAAACCAGCATGCGGCTCTCAGCTTCGGCGGGCCGGCTTCTATACCCGCCAAGCCCCGTGGCCGCCAGACGCAGGCTGATTTATTCGCCAACGTCACTCCCGATCGCAACCATAGTGGCGTCTTATCCAGGATTGAGTCCGAAACTTAGGAATTTCTGCTCATATGAAATCTTGCCCGACCCGTCTATGTTACATGTAACAGCTGGAAAGATATGCCATGCCTTCGACCGTCCGTCACCGTGTCCAGACCCACCGGGCGCAGCTTCGCGCGCAGGGACTGAGGCCGATCCAGATCTGGGTGCCGGATGTCCGCTCCCCCACGTTCAAGGAAGAGGCGCGGCGGCAGTCCCGTGCCGTTGCCGCCGCACCCGACGAAGCCGACACCATGGACTTCCTGGAGGATATCCAGGATCTTGGCGATGATGTCGGCGACAGGCCGTGAGGCGTGGCGATCTGGTCACCATCGCTGGCCGGATCGGCGGCGATTATGACGGCAAACCCCGGCCCGCGGTGATCATCCAGTCCGACGATTTTCCGGACACCGACAGCGTCACCGTTTCGCTGCTGACCTCCATCGGCATCGACGCCCCACTGCTGAGACTGCGCATCGACCCGGCGCCGGCCAACAACCTTCGCCAGACCTCCTGGGTCATGATCGACAAGATCGCGACCGTCAGGCGAAGAAACATAAGGGCCGTGTTCGGCCGCTTGAGCGATGCCGAACTGGTCCAGGTCAACCGCGCCTTGCCGGTGTTTCTCGGGATCGCGGGGTGAGCTCGACTTTGGCCATCCTAAATGGGACTGCGGACGACGTTGGCGCATAAATCGGCCTGCGTCTGGCGGCCACGGGGCTTGGCGGGTATAGAAGCCGGCCCGCCGAAGCTGAGAGCCGCATGCCGGTCAAAGTCAACCAGAGCTGTCGCCATAAGGTTGCGAAGGCTCGGTACCGCGTGCAGAACTGGTCAGCCTACGATGCGGCGCTGCGCCGGCGTGGTTACGAGGGCGAGCCCGTCAGCAGACCATTTTCCGCCACTCGCCGCGGTGATCATCCCGCCCCGATGGGCCGTCGTGCCAAGATCCACTTGAGGTCTTCAGTGCTGAGGTGGGGTGCCGGATAAATCCTGCTTGCCATCCCGCCAATCTGGGAAGCAAGGCCATGCTCCGGTATCTCTCATTCCATACGCTCAGCCAGTTTACCAAAAATGCTTGCCATCTCACCGCTCAGCCGGAAACCGTATCAGGCACTCGGCAACCGGGCACCGATGGCGGTGTGGCGTGACGGCGTCACCGGCCCGCTCGGCGCCACGGCTGTGGATATGACGCTGCGCTCGGATAACGCTCGCGCGCTGCCCACATCTCCACAGCCGCAACCAAAGGTGAAGGTAGCTTGATTTTACTTTAGGAGCGGCTTCCTCCAACTAGAGCTGTACCCGACCAGGTCGATCCGCCCGGGACAGCTGATCCAATGCGTTGCGCCATTGGCGCAACCTAAGATTGTCGGCCCGCATCACCTCCGCCCTGCATCGAGCCGTAGGTTGCGTCCATGGCGCAACACAGTGCGGCGAGTGGAGCGACCGGCTGCGAGGACCGGAGCGGTTCAACCTGATCGGGGACCGCTCTAAGCAGCCGGTCTCCGTGGTCCTCAAGGGCCGGTCCAGCTCAGTCAATTGCTCAATGAACCTGTGCCGAGGATATAATCTCATCGTTCCAGCACATGCGGGGCAACGTTATGACATGATTTTCAAAGATAAGTCAGCGCGACGGGGACGAAATGGCGGTAATCAGGGGAACCGACAAATCGGAAACCATGTATGGTACGGCCTCTGCCGACACCATCTATGGCTACGGCGGCAACGACAGCCTCTACGGCAGGGCAGGCAATGACCAGATCTGGGGCGGTGCCGGCGCAGACAGGATTTGGGGAGAGGAGGGTGCGGACAGGATCTGGGGAGGGAACGGCAACGACATTCTGCGCGGCCAGACGGGCGACGATAACGTCTACGCAGGCAACGGCAACGACACGGTCTACGGCGGGATAGGCAACGATATCCTGCACGGCGATGCCGGAACCGACAAAATCTGGGGCGATGCCGGCAACGACACGATCAAGGGTGGGACCGGCATCAGCTATCTCTACGGCGGTGATGGCAACGACCATCTGCACTACGACCCAACCAGCGACAATATCACCAATATCGGTACTTACTTGTCACCGACGGTTCTGGACGGAGGCAATAGTTACGATACGCTTTACCTTTACAGCCATGCCACTTTTACAGAGACCGGAACCGGACTGGTCAAGCGTGCACAAGTCGAGATCGACATAGAGTATGCCGGCAATTTCCTTTTCCTGGAGGGGCCGAGGCGAGTAGACCCATACATCAAGACCGGGACCTTCACGAACATCGAAGTGATCGTCGCCGGGGACAACACGCCGATTGACTTTTGGGGTTCCCAAGACAATAGGGGCATGACGGTCATCGGTTCCGGAGCCGATGATACGTTCACCAGTTCTTATGCGATCGACACTTTCGACGGAGGGGCCGGAAACGATCTTTTCCGGATGGTCGAGGGGTCGGGCGTCGATCGCGTATTCAGCAACGCCACCGACAGCGACACGTTTTACTTTACCGCCTATGATAACGGCGCTGCCGACATCACGGGTTTCAATGGTGCCGGTGTCGCCGGTGGAGATAAAATCATCTTTGCTGCATATAGGGAGTTTTACCCGGAAGCACCAGAGACCTATCTTCGCGTGTCAGAGTGGGACGACTACACAGAATTTTACTTCGGTGACGGAGCCATCTATGCGAAGGTGGATGCCGTAGGGCTAAAGCTTGGCCTGGATTACGATTTCCAGATCACCTGACTAGTGCAGGGACTCATTGAAGGGATGCAGCGGGAAGGCGCCTGAGCTTTTCCAGGATGGTCTCGGCGGTGCTCTGGTTGCAGGAAGGCGGGAAAGCGGATTGCTGCCCTACTTCCTTGCTTATCAGGAGGCTCGGATAGACTCCGGGCGTCCGAGATCGAGCATGCGGTTGAGGACGGTGACGGCGATCCGGGTTTCGACCTCCTGGGCCGGCCGGGCGTGAGAGCGCAAGGTGTCGCCAATGATGCGCTTGTCGCGGCTCATCGCCCCTTCACAACCCAAACCAACAATGCTGTACCCCTTCTCCGGCGTCCAGGTTATTGGTGGCGGAACATAAACGGGCGATGCCTGCCCGCAAGGGGCGGCCGGACAAGGTTCAGTTTCTCCACCCCTTGCCCGGCACTCCCTGGCATACTCCTTAGCCAATCAGGAAGTTCGCCTCGCTCAGGTCACTGGTCTGCAAGCCGACAAAGGTGATCGCGCCGACATCGGCACCGAGATCGAGAGAAATTCCGTAGGACTGCTGACTTAGATCGGCTAGAGGATCGAAATCCGGGCCGAAGCCGCTCAAGTCTATGACGTCCTGGCTCTTGTCGAAATCAAGGATCGCATCGGTACCGGCGGTATCGGGACGAAAAATGAACCTGTCTGCTCCGCCGAGTCCGACGAGGAGGTCGTTCCCCTCCCCTCCCTCGATCGTGTCACTGGCATTGCCGCCGATGATTACATCATTACCGGCATCTCCGACCAGGGTGTCCGGCGCGTGATTGTCCAGATCCAAATTGGCTACGGCCCTGATCAGGTCGTCACCCTCCCCACCGAAGATCGCGTCGGCCGCGACATCGCCGCCGCGCAGATCATCATTTCCGGTTTCGCCGAAAACCCGGTCTCCGTCCGGATCATTCCAGACGACGACGTCGTCGCCCTCGCCGCCGTACACGACGTCAGCACCAGCCATTCCGCCGACATTGTCGTTGCCGGCACCGCCGAAGATCAGGTCATTACCGCCTCCTGTGGTGATGATATCACTGCCGACGTTGCCATCGATGGTGTCATCACCCTCCCCGCCGTCGATCGTGTCGTCGCCCTCAAGTCCGTTGATGAGGTCCGCTCCGGCGAGGCCCTGGATCATGTCGGACTCAGGAGTGCCAACCAGGAAATCGTCTCCGTCGATACCGATAATATTGGACATTTTTTCATCCTGTTACTTGTAAGGGAAAGCCACCCACCTCTTTGGCGAGACGCATGGCGTGGCCGTGTCAAGTAATCGACACAAAAGAATTGGGTTTCATCATGTGCGTCTGAGCGTTCAAGATCTGATCAGCAGGTCCGACCCGTGGCACTGGATCGAGTATTGTTTGCCTTGGGCCGCAGCACCGCTATTGCGATCTACGTTTCTCGACGGCGAAGCCGGGCGCCGCAGACCGGACCCGAAAGCGGTGCGCATCATGATCCGGTATTGCATCGGCGGACGCCGGAACGCGGGTCCGCGGCGTCAGGAGCCAGGACCTGCCGTCTGCTTTCCGGGGCCTGATCAGGGAGGGTCCCAGCTGGCCATGAGCGCCTTGAGGCCGTGTATGGCGAAGTTCGGCTGCCACGAAGGTTCCTCGATATCCTGCAGCCGCATGCCGGGTAGACGGCCGAGAATGCCGATGAAGGCCTCCTGGCCCTCGATCTGGGTAAGCTGGGCGCCCAGGCAGAAGTGTATTCCGCCCCCGAACGAGAGCGGCCTGTTGTTCGAGCGGCCAAGGTCGAGACTATCAGGTTCATCGAACTTGGCGGGGTCGCGGTTCGCTGCCCCGACCAGGCACAGCACGACCTGGCCCTCGGCAATGGTCGTTCCGGCGATTTCGGTATCTTCGAAAGCGGTGCGGCCGACAAACTGCACCGGTGAGTCGTAGCGCAGCAATTCGGTCACGGCCGAGGGAAAGAGGCGCGGATTCAAGTGTAGCCGTGCGAGTTGGCCCGGGTTGCGGTGGAGAGCCAGCAGGCCGTTGCCGATCAGGTTGCGTGTCGTCTCGTGGCCCGCGGCGAAGAGCAGCCAGACATTGGCCAGCAGCTCGTCGTTGGTCAACCCGCCTTCGTCCCCGACCTGCACCAGGGCAGTAACCAGATCGTCTCCGGGGTCGCGACGGCGCCGCTCGAAGAGATCTGTGAAATACGCGCCCTGCTCCTCGAACATGGCATTGGCTTCGCGTAATTCCGATTCATTCATCGGAACCGGGTCAAGCATGCGGGTGCTTATCGCCGTTTCGTGGAAAAGCCGCCTGTCCTCCGCCGGAATTCCCAGCAGATCGCATATCACGGTGACCGGCAGGACGTGAGCGAAGTCGCGGATCACATCCATGGTGCCACGGGGCACAAGCTGATCAAGCAGTTCGCCGACCAGAGTCCGGATGCGCTGCCGCATCGATTCCACCCGGCGGGCTGAAAAAGCCTTGGTGACCAGTCCGCGCAGACGCGTATGATCCGGCGGCTCCTGCATCAGCATGGTCATGGCCATCAGTCGGAACGCCGTCTGGTCCATCATGCTGCGTCGGTAGATGTTCTCGAGAAGAGCCCCATACCGGCGTCCGAAACGTCGATCCCTGAGAATCTCGGAGCAGACGTCATAAGAGGTTGCGAGCCAGTAGTTGCCGGCGGGGTCCCATAGCAAAGGGCTTTGCTGGCGCAGCCAGTGGTACGTCGGGTAAGGATTTCGGATGAAGTCCGGATCTCTTGGATTGAACAGAGGAAGCGGACGCTTCGATACCATGTCGACTGTGATGTCTTCCATCATGATGCTTCCGTGGGATCTTCGGGAGGTTCGACACTGGGTTGTACTATTGTGTTCGCAGCGCCGAACATTCGGCCTGATATTTCCGGGTATTTCGCCGAGTGGATTTCAGCCTCGGCAAGTCGAACGCGTTTCGGTCAGTTTGGAGGCGCCAGGTGGCGGGGTGCGGAAGTTCCCGTGTCCGTCGGCGAAGAACCGCCGTTCCGGCCGCCTTGTCCGGCAGCCCGTTCCGAACCTTCGTCCGGTGCCTCTGCTGGGCCGTCAGGGGCCGTGAGTTTCATAACGACGAGATCGACCTTCTCATCGGGCCCGAATGGTCCCGGAACTTTCTGGCTGACGGGTGGCAGGCTGATCAGGTAGTCGGCAATGGCCCCGACATCCGATTTGCTCAGGTCGGCGAAAGCGCGCCAGGGCATGATCGGTGCCAGAATGCGTCCGTCAGGCCTGACCCCGGTCTGCATCGCGGCGATGATGTCATCCCTGGTCCAGCCGCCCAGCCCGGTTTCCCGGTCAGGTGTCAGGTTGGATCCGAAGAAGACACCCATGCCCGCCATCTCGAAACCTATGTCCGAACCGGCCAGGCGACGGAACGGGTCGGGCTTTCCGAGAAAATAGCCTGGTGTGTGGCAGTCGTTGCATCCTCCCAGATTCACCAGATACCGGCCCCGCTCGATCTGATCCGCGGAAGCCGCCTCGCGTGCCGGCAGCGGCGACTGGACATGCCTTTCGGCATGATCCGCTGTCGCCGGATGGAATATCCATGCCGCCATTACGGCACTTGCCGAAATGGCGAGCAGCACCACCGGCATCCGAAGTGATCCGTGCCTGCGTATCGGCTGGGTTTGGGGTGCCTGTTCGCCTGTCATGGGTCGATGCTCCTGTCCGTCTGACAGTCCCGAGAATGCGGCGGGAACGCTGCGGCGTTATTTCAGGAAACAGGAGTCGTGTTGCGTCTGTAACCCGCTCCGCTGCTGCCCGTTCGAGTGAACATGAGGCCCCGATGTCTTCGAGTGAACATGAGGCCCCGATGTCCAGGCATCTCCGCCCGTCCTGGGCTCAGTGCCCCGTATGATCAGGGGTTGGAGTGTGCCCAGCCCGGGGCAGTTGCCGTTCGCGAGCCTTGCGCATATTTGGCGGTGTTTCTCCGAGCCGGAGGGGAAGCTGCACATCATGCTGACCGTCCGAGATCGTTCTTGCGCGAGCATGCCGATCCGGATCGGCAGGGGCCGGGAATGCGCGCATGTTCCGGTCGTAACCACGGCCCGACATTCTGAAATCGCCTTCAAACAGATCGTCTGTAGGTCTGCCGGGGAGATGCGGCGTCCCGCGGCTGCACTCGGAATCTTGGATTTATCCCAGGGCCGCCCGGTGCCGCGAAACAATCGGCAGGGTCATGATGATCGGAAAATACGGGTTCTTCTTCGTATCGGGGCGCGGAAACCATGACGGCGGTGATGGTTATGCTTGCACGCTCCGCGGTTCACGCCGCCTGTGGTTCAGAGTTCGGATAGGGACAGCACGTCTGCTGGCTCGGGTCAGGAAGGAACATCACGACCGGCGGGAACGGGAATGGTTCAGCAGGGCGCGCAGGCAACAGCTGCATGACATCGGGGTGAACCGCATCGGATGCATGATCCATCCGGATCCGGAGCGGTTCGAGACGGGTCGGAGATGAGGCGCCCTATGCTTATCGTCACTCCTGCGAGGGGTTCCCCGATCAGATTTCAGAATGGTTCGACCGCGGCCGTGAATATGTAGCCGACTCCTCGTTCGGTCCGGATCATGCGAGGTGCGTTGGGATCGATTTCGAGCTTGCGCCGCAGCCGCAGGACCTTGACGTCGATACTGCGATCATAGACGTCCTCATGGATCCGCGTCGCCTGCATCAGGTGGTCGCGCGTCAGGGGCCGCTGCGGTGCCTCCAGGAAGGCCAGAAGCAGGGCATACTCGCCTTTCGTGAGGGCGACCTGATCGCCGCTGGGATCGAGCAGCCGGCGGGCCCGCCGTTCAACGCGCCAGCCACCAAACCTGTAGCCGCCGCGTTCCGGCTCCCGCGAGCGGCCGGCCCTGCCCATTTCCTGGCGTCGCAGCACCGCACGCACGCGTGCCATCAGTTCCCTGAGGCTGAACGGCTTGGTCAGATAGTCGTCCGCGCCGAGCTCCAGGCCGAGGACGCGATCGATTTCATCGCGGCGGTGCCCGGTGGTGATGATGATCGGCACGTCCGAGTGGGACCGGATCTGCCTGAGGAGGTCAAGACCGTCCTCCTGTCCAAGCCTCAGGTCGAGGATGATCGCACTGGGTTGCCGGTTCGATAGATGTCTGCCCAGTTCAAATCCGCCGGCAATGGCGACGGCCGGAACACCATTGTCCTCGAAGTAGCTCGTGACCATGCGCCGAATGGACGGATCATCGTCGATAACCAGTATGTATCCCGTCATCAGGGTGTCGCGCCGGGCACCGGCATCCATGCGTCCATCCGTGTTGCAACAGGCGGCGTTTCCTGGTTCTTCCGGCATGCTGGATGAATGTCCTTGCAAGTCCATGGATTTCCCTGTGTGGGGCAGGGCACCTGCCACCCAGGCCGGGGGCACCCGCCGAAGCGAGGTGGAGCACTGCCTGATGCGCCTCACAAAGCGCCAGCGTGAGACAACCGTACGGTCCTTGTGCGGCACTGGCGTGGCACGGAGAACCGGTCTTCCTGCCGGAGCAGCCGCATGTGATCCGGGTCGATACGGGGTCCGCTGCCTAGCATCGCAATGACACCCAAGCAAATTCTACAAAGATCATAGCTCCAAGAGGTAACGCGAGGTAGAAAATTACGGATGTAAGAAAATTCCGGTGCTTTGCAGTGATGCCGTAGCGCCCGTGCGCTTCAAATGTTCGTGAGGATGCATCAGGAGGCGTCATGTCATCGCAGATATCCGATCCAGAGGAACCCCCTCGACGCAACCCTCGCCGGTGGCGCGGAACGAAATCCGGAGGTGCCGGCGGTTCGAAGCGGGTGTGCTTGGCAGCGGTTGCCAGTGCCGCGGCGATCCTCACCCTGATCAGCGGCTTCGATGCTGTCCTGACCGCGTCCGTGGCAGAGCCGTCGCGACTGCCCGAGCGATACGCGGTCCGGACCGATGAGCCGCTGACTCCGATCCGGAACGTCCCCGAGCCGCGTACCGCCGGCGCAATGCTCGGCGAGCGGCTGTTTGCGGATCCCCGTCTATCCGGGGACGGTTCGCGCAGCTGTGCCACCTGTCACGATCTCGGCACCAATGGCGCTTCAGGGCGGAAACTCGACGAAGGGCTCGACGGGTCGGAGCTTCCCCTCAACACCAGTACCGTGTTCAATGCCGCGCTCAATTTCAGGCTCAACTGGGAGGGTGCGTTCCGCACCCTGGAGGATCAGGCACGGGCCACGATAGAGAATCCCCGCATCATGGGCAGCAGCGTCGATGAAGTCGTTTCCAGGCTGGCCGCGGATCCGGACATGGCGGCCAGCTTCCGGGATGCCTATGGGCGGGAGCCCGATGTCGCAGGCCTCCTGGCGGCACTCGCCGATTTCGAGCGGACGCTGGTGACCCCCGACAGTCCTTTCGACCGATGGCTGGAAGGGGATGACGGCGCCCTTTCGGCGGAAGAGCTGGAAGGCTATGAAGAGTTCAAGTCGCTCGGGTGCGCCGCCTGCCATCAGGGAGGCAACGTCGGAGGCAACCTTTTCCAGAGACACGGCATCTTCTACCCGCTGGCCTCGCCCGAGCCGGAGCTCCTTCGCGTGCCCAGCCTGCGGAACATCGAAACCACCGCACCCTATTTCCATGACGGCAGTGCCCCCACCCTTGAAGTCGCGGTCCGGAGGATGGCCAGGGCCCAGCTCAACTCCCAGCTGACCGATCGGCAGGTAAGTTCCATCGTCGCTTTCCTACGCGCACTGACCGGAAATTTCCGGGGCCGCCAGGTCGGAGCGCCGTGATGAGGGTCGGCTCGTTCGCGGCCGGAGCGGTCGCTCTCGTCTTGCTGCTGACGTGGATAGCCTTCCGCGGCATGAGTGCCGAGCTGGATGACTGGAAGCATGCCTCGACCGTACTGGAAAAGATCGAAACGGCGAGGAACATGATCGATCGAAATGTCCTGAGCGCCCGCACGGGCATTCTTCGGAACTATGATCCGATCGTCCGGGAAATCGGCCTCGTGCGAAGCAGTGTCGAACGCTTGCGCTCCGATACGGTCGGTGACGCCGAGATCGGTGATGCGGTCGGTGCCCTGCAGGAGGCCTTGGTACGGGACGAGAGATTGATCGAGGAATTCAAGAGCCGCAATGCCTTGCTGCAGAACTCCCTGGCCTATTTCGTCGTCCTGAACCAGAACCTCGAGGGCCAGAGCCAAAGCCAGGGCCAGAGCCGGGACTTTGCCGGGCAGATCGGGAGACTTGCAGCCGCCATGCTGCGGCTGACCCTCGATACCACGCCTGGATCGGCCGCGCATGTCGATGCCCAGCTGGATGTCCTGTTGATCACGAGCATTGCGACAGGAAACGTGGTGGCTGCGCAGCCCTTGCTGGAGCACGGGCGCATGCTTCGCGATCAGCTTCCCGCGACGGACGCCCTGCTCAGGGATCTCCTCTCCTCCCCGGCCTCGGGACATATGGAAGCTGTCCAGAGGCTGATCGAGGAGCGTGCCGCAGCCGCCGGGGCCGCAGCCAGCATGTTCCGGTACATGCTTTATATCATCTCCGTGCTTCTGGTATGCATGCTTGTATATCTCGGGGCACAGTTGCAGGCGCGGGCACGGGCGCTTCGGTTCCGGGCCGATTTCGAGCACGCGATCGCGGCCATCTCGACCCGCTTCCTGTCTTCAGGATCGGCTGATCCGACGTCGCATGTCGAGCGGGCGCTTTCGGAGCTTGCCGCCTGCATCGGTGCGGATCGCGCCTACTTCGTCGATGGCCGAATGGCAGGAGATTACCAGTGGAGCCGGAACGGCGTAGACCCGGCACCGGGTTGGCCTGAGCGGATGCGACGGCTTGCCGCGGCTTTCGAGCGCGGCGACAACGGAACCATCCATGTTCCGGCGATCAGGCGAAGCGCCCGGGCGACGACCCGCGCCAGGACCGGCCGGGAGATCGACCGCGGACCGGGCGACGCCATCGATCAGATGGCCGACGCCGGTCTCCACGCATGGGTCGGCGTGCCGTCCCCGGACGCCGAAAGTCCGGGCGGCATTCTGGGTTTCGACGCCCTGCGTCCTGGACCGATGACCAGGTGGCATGATTACGGCCTGTTCCGCATGGCATTCGACACCATATCGGCAGCCGTCGAGCGCGATTGGCTGACCCGCGAGAAAGAGCGGCTGGAGGCCGGCCTGCAGCAGGCGCGCCGGATGGAGACGGTCGGCGCCCTCGCCAGCGGAGTCGCTCACAACTTCAACAACATCGTAGGGGCAATCCTCGGTTATACCGAGATGGCGCGGGAGAGAGTGCCGCCGGACGGCCGGCTGGCGGAGAACCTCGACGAGATCCGGCTCGCCGCTGAACGGGCCCTGGCCCTGGTCGATCAGATCCTCACGTTCGGCCGGCGCGGCATCTCGCAGCGGAAGCTGACGCGGGTCCGGGATCTTGTCGACGAGACGGCCTCCATGCTCGCGGCATCCCTTCCGCCACGGATCGAACTCAGGGTCAGGGACTCTTCCGGAGATACCAGGATCCCTGCGGACCCGGCCCGCCTCCAGCAGGTGCTGATGAACCTGGCCGCCAACGCGGCGCAGGCGATGGACGGTGAAGGGGTCATCGACATCGCCATAGCGGCGATCGAAACCGGAGATGCGGTACGGCTTGGGTCGGACGAGCTGGGTCCGGGTCGGTACGCAACGCTCAGGGTTACCGACGGGGGCCGAGGCATGGACACGGCGACCCAGGAGCGGATCTTCGAGCCTTTCTTCACGACCCGGTCGGACGGAAACGGGCTCGGCCTGGCCACGGCGCGCGAGATAGTGCGCGAGCATGGCGGTGCGATCTCGGTCCGAAGCGCTCCGGGGGAAGGAACGACGTTCGAAGTCTGGCTGCCGTACGCCATCCCGGAAAGCCGTCCGAAGGAGTCGGCGCCTGGGCGGCAGCTTCCGGTGACTTCCCTGCGTGGCGAAGGTGAAACTGTCCTCATCCTCGACGGCGATGGTCAGCGATTGCTCCGCCTGGAAGAGATCGTGGCCGCGCTTGGCTACGAGCCGGTCGGGGTCACACGGGCGGAAGAGGCTGCGCGATCGCTCGGTCGGCCGGGTTCCGAGTTCGTGGCGGTTCTGATCTGCGAGCCCCGATCGTCGGCCTTCGACGTTTCAGCGCTTCTTCGCCGGGAAGCACCGGCGCTGCCGATCATCCTGGCAACGACATCCGCTGCCGATATCCACCCCCCTGCCCTCGCGGCCGCCGGCATCCGCGAGATCGTCCACAGTCCCGTGACCCCTGCGGAGCTTGCCCGCGCCTTGTCATTCTGTCGGAAAAGCCAGGAGACGGCCGCCGGATAAGCAAGCTGGGGCACCAGGGTTCCCGCCCCTGCCGGCGGGATATCTGCCTCCTCCTTGTGTTCAGCTGCCCGGCGTCTCCTCGATAAGCTTCGACCTGACCTCGGCGGGCGCGCCCTCCGCCCAGAGCAGCAGGGCGTCCAGCGCCGGACACAGGGACTGGCCCCATTCCGTCAGGTGATACTCCACCTTCGGCGGAACCTGGTGGTGGACGATGCGCCCGACCACGCCATCGCTCTCCAGCTGGCGCAGTTGCTGGATCAGCATCTTCTGGGAAACGCCGGGGATCGCCCGCTCCAGATCGGAGAAGCGCCGCACCTGGCCACCGAACAGCTGGAACAGGATCACGAGCTTCCACCGACCCTCCAGAACCCGGAGCACGTTCTGCACGCTCTGAGCCCCGGAATGAGGCGTATAGGATGCCCGCTTACCTTCAGGTGAGTACCTTACTTTTTCGTCCGTACTTGTCATCCGGAAAGCCTAGTAGCAATTTTCCACCGACGCAAAGTAATCCAGGAGAGAGCATATGGACACGAGAATGCCGATCGCGATCACCGCCCTGGAGATCGCGTGATGCCCGCCCTTATCGATCCGGCCGAGTTCCAGGGGCGCCGCGTCGTCGTTACCGGCGGCACCAAGGGTACCGGCCGTGCGACGGTCCGAAGATTCCTGGCGGGCGGCGCCCAGGTCCTGACCGCCGCTCGCAGCGGTGCCCATGGCCCGGAGGGGGCTCGGCTCGTGGAGGCGGACCTGACCACGCCGGAAGGATCCTCGAGGCTCGCCGAGGCGGCCCTGGAGCACCTCGGCGGCGTGGACATTCTGGTGCATGTGCTGGGGGGCTCCACCGCGCCGGGTGGGGGATTCGCGGCCCTGACGGACGATGACTGGCGCGCCGAGCTCGACCTGAACCTGCTTTCGGCGGTGAGGCTTGATCGAGCCCTGCTGCCGCAGATGATCGCGCGCGGCGAAGGGGCCGTCGTCCACGTCTCGTCGATCCAGAGGCGACTGCCGCTGTACGACTCCACGACGGCCTATGCGGCCGCCAAGGCCGCCTTGACGACCTACAGCAAGGCGTTGTCCAAGGAACTCGGGCCCAAGGGCGTGCGGGTCAACGTCGTCTCGCCGGGCTGGATCTACACGGAAGCCTCGGACGCCCTGATCACCCGGATCGCCGACAGCACCGGCGGGACGCCGGAAGCGGCGCGCCAAAGCATCCTGGACGCTCTCGGGGGCATCCCCCTGGGACGTCCGGCCCGGCCCGAGGAAGTGGCCGAACTCATCGCCTTCCTGGCCTCGGACCGGGCCTCGGCCATCCACGGCGCGGAACACGTCATAGACGGCGGAACGGTGCCGACGGTCTAGGACCCGTCGGGCTTTTCCGGCGCCTGATCGGCGGATCGCGTCCCGCGGCGTCGCATAGGAGCGCCGTGGGACGCGATCCGGCACGATCCCTCAGCCGATCGATCCAAGAAAGTCCGAAAGGATGAGGTTCACCTGCTCCGGTTGCTCGAGCGTCGCGCTATGTCCGCAAGCGTCGAGGATATGGAGACCGCACCCGATGCGCTCCGCCATCACGGCGCTCTCCGCGGCGGGGCGGGACCGGTCCTCGCATCCGGCGACGATGACGGTGGGAGCCCGGACCCTGTCCAGGACGTCCAGGGCATCCTCCCGGCCGAATATCAGGCGACCGAGAGGCGCGATCGTCCCGCGCAGGCGGGCCGCGTCGTACCGGGCGATCTGGTCGCGCAGGAGGATCGGCAGGTCCGGAGACCGGGTCGCGACATCCGGCGCGAAGAAGAGCGGGATGATATGCGACATGATCGCGTCGTTCACCCGTCCGTCGCGCTCGACCGCATCCAGCATGCCGAAATAGGTGCGACGGTTCGCCTCCGGTTCCGCGCCGAGATAGCTGTTGAGCAGGGCGAGGCCGGTCACCCGCTCCGGTGCCATGGCCGCGAGATGCGCGCCCCACATGCCGCCCATCGACGAACCGACCACCGCGAAGCGCTCGATTCCGAGGCGGTCCATCAGGGCGAGCATCTGCGCGGCGAGATCGGCATGCCGGCGCGTGTCCGCCGGCATCGGCCCGGAGTCGCCATGGCCCCACATCTCGGGGACGATGAGGCGGTATCGCGAATGCAGGGCATCGATCTGGGGCCGCCACATCCGCCAGTCCCAGAGGTAGCCGTGGCCAAGAAGCACCGCCGGCCCCCGGCCGCACTCGACCATGGAAAGCGGGCTGCCGGCGATCTCGAAAACGCGGCGGGTGGGCGGGTTGCTTTGAGTCGTCATCGTCTTCCCCGTGAGATAGGTGGCGGCCGCACGGCCGCCGGTCCCCGGCATGGCGGGATGCCTCGCCGGGTCGCCGAAGGGCGGTTGTCGAAGTGTCGGCCTACAGGCCGTGCCTGGCGCGGAGCCGCGCCGCCGCCTGCTCGCCGATGATCGCGCACGGCGCCTGGGTATTGCCCGTGGTCACGCGCGGCAGGATGGAGCCGTCCGCGACCCGAAGGCCTTCGACGCCATACACGGCGAGCGAAGCGTCGACGACCGACATGTCGTCGCGCCCCATCTTCGCCGTGCCGCATTGATGCCAGTAGGTGACGGCCGAATCGCGGATGAAGGCATCCTCCCCGTCGGCATGGAGGACGCCCGGAATGGCTTCGCGCGTGACATAGGGCTTGAACGCCTCGGCGTTTCCGAGAGCGCGGCACAGCCTGACGCAGGCCCGGGCCGTTTCCAGGTCGGCGGGGTCGGACAACATGTTGGCGTCGATGGCCGGCGGCTTGCGGGGATCGGCATCGCGCAGGCGGACGCGACCGCGGCTCTTCGGCAGCGCCAGCCCCGCGAACATCGTCCAGCCATGCTCCGGCACGCCGAGTGCCGCGGTGCGCTCGCTCGGCACCGGAAACTCGACCTGGCAGAACAGCAGGTCGGGGGCATCGAGTTCGGGGCGGCTCTTCCAGTACAGCGTGGCTTCGCTGCCGCTGTTGCGCGGTGCGATCGCCTCCTTGCATTCCCAGGTGCAGCCGAAGGAGACATGGTCCTGCATGTTCCGCCCGACTCCGGGCAGATGCCGGAGGACCGGGATCGAATGCCGCTCCAGCTCGGTCCGGTCGCCGATGCCCGACAGCATGAGCAGCTTGGGCGTGTTGATCGCGCCGGCGGACAGTATCACCTCGCAGCCTGCCCGGATCGCGAAGATGCGTCCGTCCTTCTCGACCTCGACGCCGCATGCCCGGCGACCGTCGAACAGCACGCGCCGCACCTGCGCGCCGGTCAGGATGGTCAGGTTGGAACGATCGGACCAGGGGTGGACATAAGCCCGGTACAGCGACTGGCGCCGGCCGTCGCGCACCAGCATGTCGGTCAGGGCCGCGCCGCCCGGCCCTTCCATCATGGCGCCGTTCGGGCTCCCGAACGTCGGGATGCCCAGTTCGCCCGCCGCGCCCAGCATCGCGTGCGCGAGCGGGTTGGGATCCTGGGCGGGCTGAACCCAGACGGGGCCGTCGGTGCCGCGGTAGCGCGGGTCCGGGGTCCCTCGCCAGTTCTCGATCCGCCGGTAGATGTCGAGGACCGAGTCGTAGCCCCATGCGGCATCGCCGGCTTCGGACGCGAAGAAATCCCAGTCGTTACGATGGCCCCGCGCCCACACCATCACGTTCACGCTCGAGCCGCCTCCCAAGCCCTTGCCCATCGACATGGACAAGGTGCGGCCACGAAGATGCGGGTTGGGTTCGGCCTGGAAGCCCCAGTCGCGCTCGCTTCCGAGATTGGTCGGCCAGCGGGCGGGATCCAGCACCGATTCTGCCTCGTCGCTTCCGCCGGCCTCGATCAGGAGGACTCGCACGTCGGGATTCTCGGCGAGACGACGGCCGATGACCGAACCCGACGCACCCGCGCCGCAGACGATGAAATCATGGTCGGTATCCGGTTCGGCGGCGAACCGCCGCCGATGTTCCTGCGGGTGATGGCTTGGCATCGTTTTTTCCTTTTTCGCGGATGCTTGTCGAGAGCCGGCAGTGCGGGGGAGCCGGCGCCGAAGATCAGGGAAGATCAGCGCGTCTTGCGCGGGCTTTCCGTCGCGGCCCGGTCGATCACGTCGGCGACGACCTTGGGCTGGGTCATGAAGACCGCGTGGCTGGCCGGCACCTCGGTGACCTTGGCGCCGATGCGGTTCGCCATATGGCGCAGCATGCGGAGGTCGAACGCCTTGTCATCGGTCGCGATGACGGCCCAGCTCGGCCTGGAACGCCATGCGGCCTGGGTCAGCTTGGTCCCGAAGGCCGACAGGTTGATCGGCACCTGCGAGTCGCGCATGAAGGCGGCGTCCGCGTCGCTCGCATCGGCGGCGAAGCCGATCTTGAAGTTCTCCGCCTTCACGACGCCGAAGCCGTCGCCCTGCGTGTCGATGACGAATTCGGCGGGTGTCACAAAGCCTTCATATTGCTGGGCCGTCGTTTCGCCCGCGTCGGGCGAGAGGGCGGAGACATAGACCAGACCGGCGACCTTCGGATCGACGCCTGCTTCGGTGATGACCGTGCCGCCCCAGCTGTGGCCGACGAGGATCGTCGGACCGTCCTGCCTGGCGAGCGCGCGCTTCGTCGCGGCGACGTCGTCGGCGAGCGAGGTCAGCGGGTTCTGGACGATGGTGACGCGATAGCCCCGCCGCGTCAGATCGTCATGGACGCCGCGCCAGCCCGACCCGTCGGCGAAGGCGCCATGGACCAGCACGACGTTGCGGACCGCCCGCTCCCCGATACCATGGGGGCCGTGGTTGGCCTGCTGAGCTTGGGCGGCGAACGGCAAGGCGACTACGACCGCGGCGACGGCGACGGCGCGAAGTTTGTTCATCATCGGAGATTTCCTTTCTTGAAGGATGGACGGCTCAGGCGGCCAGCGTGAGGCGAACGTCAAGGCCGCCGCGGGTGGCGTGCGAGTAGGGGCAGACGACATGCGCCTGCTCGACCAATTCCCGGGCGAGGCCGGCATCGATCCCCGGCAGAGCGATCGTCAGCGCGACGTCGAGCCCGAAGCCCTGGCCGTCGTCGCGCGGGCCGATGCCCACGGCGGCGGTGACGCTGATGTCGTCGGCGATCTTCACCTTGCGTTGGGCGGCGACGAACCTGAGCGCGCCAAGGAAGCAGGCGGCATAGCCGGAAGCGAACAGCTGTTCGGGATTGGCGCCTTCGCCACCGGCCCCGCCGAGTTCCTTGGGCGTGACGAGCGCGACGCTGAACGCGCCGTCGGTGGTGGCGGCGTGGCCGGTGCGGCCACCGGTCGCCGTGGCTGCGGTGCGATAGAGGATGTTCATGGCCATCTCCTATAGTTCGATAATTGTTATCGTGATAACAAAATGCTTAACACCCCGCATTTCCCTCGTCCAGAGAAAAATATCGCGATATTTATTTTCGCGATCGCATATCCCATATAGCGGGTGAAGGAGCATGCCATGACGAACGAAACCAACCGCCCGGTCCCGTTGGACGACCAGCTTTGCTACGCCATCTATTCGGCGGGCATCGCGATCCAACGCGCCTACAAACCCCTGCTCGACGCGCTTGGATTGACCTATCCGCAGTATCTCGTGCTCAACGTCCTATGGCGCGAGGACGGCCAGACGGTCGGGCGCATCGCCGAGCAGCTCGCGCTCGAATCGAGCACGCTCACCCCGCTGCTGAAACGGCTGGAGGCGGCCGGCCTGATCCGACGGACGCGCAATCCGGAGAACGAGCGGCAGGTAGTCATCGCGCTGACAGACCAGGGGCGCGCCCTGGAGAACAGGGCCGGATGCCTCGGCGAAACCCTGCTCGAGGCGTCCGGCCAATCCCCTGCGGAATTGGGAGACATCAACGTGAAGGTCAGGCGGCTGCGGGATGAGATCTACAGCCGCATCGGGCGCTGGAGCCTCGACCGTATCTGAAACCGGTGCGCAGTCGTGACGGGATCGAATGGAAACGGTGTGCCGCTTGGACGCGACTGCGCCAGATGCCGGTAGGGCTTGCGTGACCTTTCTCCCTGTTTCCTCCGAAACCCGATCGCCCTGGATCTGAAGCATCCGCGAAACCTAGCCCCACTACAGTCCTGGAACGGCTTTCCGGTGGACCGCGGACAAGCCGGTCGAGGAGGGCAAGGGCCAGTCATCCTTATTGGATGCCGATATCCGTAGGGTTGGTGAATAGGGCAGCCGCAGGTGCCGGATCTGTCCGCTCGTCAGCCCGTCATCATGCTGGAGCATTGGGAACGTGGCCCATCAGTTTCCCTTCCGCCGCACGCGCGCATCCCCGCCGATCCGGCACGGCGAATATTGGAATTCTCCGACTGCCCAAGGTAGTTCGCCACGTGGTGATTGGATCGTCAGCGGGAGAAAGTAGGGCGCTCATCGAGCGACAGAACCTCAACATCAGGGAGAGTCAGATGGGCACAGAAAACCGCATTCTTGAAGTAGAGACCACTCACGGCAAGGTTGTCACCGAAGACAATGGACGAGATGCATCCACTCTTGTTCTGATTCACGGCAATTCTTCTTGCCGACGGGTCTTCGATCGTCAGTCCGAAAGTGAATTGGGTCGGACCTATCGGCTCGTCACGTTCGATCTACCTGGCCACGGCGACTCCGAGGACGCGGTCCACCCTGAACACACCTACACGAGACCCGGACTCGCCGACGCGGTCGTTGAGATGCTCGCGAAACTCGATATCTCCGAGGCTGCGCTGCTGGGTTGGTCCCTCGGCGGGCACATCGCGATCGAGATGCTCGGGAAGTTCGGCGGGGTGCAAGGGCTCATCCTCACCGGGACACCCCCGTCAGAAGCGGTGGCATGGCCGAGGGCTTCAGGCGTCCTCCCCATGCGGGGCTGGGCGCCCGTCAGGATCTGTCCGCCGCCGACATCGACCGGTTCGCGCAGATGATCTTGGGCGAACCGGTCGAGCCTTTCCTTCGAGAAGCCATAAGACGAGCCGACGGGCGATGCCGCAGACTGTTGTTCGAGGCGGCGCTTGCAGGCGCAGGCGTCGATCAGCGCAAAGCCGTCGAATCAAGCTCGATCCCGATCGCGGTCATCAACGGCAGTGCGGATCCGTTGGTAAACCTCGACTACATCAGAGAGGTCAGATATGCCAACCTCTGGGAACGGAAATGCCATTGCCTTGACGGCGTTGGTCATGCGCCGTTCTGGCATGCAGCAGACGAATACAATGTAATATTGCGAAGGTTTCTTCAGGGCGTATTTTCTGAATGAGATCGACGTAACCGCTCGGCCCGGCCGGACCAGAGAGCGCGTGGTGGCGGGATGATACGTCCCATCGTCACCTTTTCCCGGTCGGGATTATCTCAGCCACCCCGTCTGCCTGTGCCATAACGCTCCGCCCATCCGGAGCGGATCGATTCTACGGCGGTTCCCAATTCAATGGCGCGAGCATCAGGTCCCCGGCATCGCTTTCGTCCGGACGGCGGCCCAACCATGTGGTCCAG
Organism: Skermanella rosea; assembly: GCF_016806835.2. NCBI lineage: Bacteria > Pseudomonadati > Pseudomonadota > Alphaproteobacteria > Rhodospirillales > Azospirillaceae > Skermanella > Skermanella rosea. Next base: position 162,576 of record NZ_CP086113.1, read on the forward strand.
CCGAGCCGCCCCTGGTGGCCAAGCTTGAGCTTCGGAACCTGATCGGCGCGCAGGATGAGCCCGAGGGTCCAATCCAGTTCGTCTCCGACATAGTTGCGCACCAGCGGCACCATCAGGCCGACGCTCTCCCCACCGGGTAGCAGCCGCTCATACTCTGCCAGGGTCAGCGGCCCCATGACGATGCGAAAGCGGTGATAGAACAACCTGATGCGCCGGCCCACCGTGGCAGTGACGCCGAGCGTGCCGTTCTCAGGATCCGCACCAAGCGCCAGGCGCTGGCCCGGTGCGATCTCGACCCATTTCGGATCGAACTCCCGAATAGTGACCGGCATCGAGTAGAAGGCGCTCAGGATGGCCTGAAGCCCTTCGGCATTGCGGGTGTGGGAACCGAGGCGCCCGGCGAAGTGCAGCTTGGCGAGATCCGGCATCCCGTCCCTGCCCCGAAGCTCCGGCATGCCATACCCGGCCAAGGCGCCGATCCGGGCAGCGAAGCCATCCTCGCCGGGACGGTCGTGGGACACCGTCGGCTCGCTCGCCGCCCAGGCGCGGAACAGCAGCGAGGCCATGCGGTGATGGAAGATGTCGGCGAAGCAGGCGAACGCTTCATCGCCAGCGTTATGGAGACGCTGATGGGCGTATTCGGTCAGGTGCAGCGGCAGCGGACCGTTGGGACCGAACAGGCCGAAGAAGAAGGTCATGATCCGGGTATGGCCACCGTCCGGCCCGACGCTTTCCAGCGCGCGGGGCGGAAAGATCGTGCTCGGTGACTGGCCGAGCCGAACCGGGTCCTCCTCCGGATGCCGCGACTCCCCTATCCTCGGACCGGGCGTGGAGCTGGCATCGATGCGACGCAGCAAGGCGAAGAAATCGAATTTCTCAGGCGCCCGGTTCGCCTCGCGGAGGATTTCGGACAGGGCTTCATGAGCCGGCGGGACGGCGCCAATGGGCATCAGGCCTGCCGCCGGCGCCCGAGTTTCATCCGCCATCGCATGATCTCTCCGCGCTGCCTCGTCCGCAGGACGCTTTCCGTGAATGAGTTGATCGAGACGTACTGGGCAAAGAAGTGCTCCAGCACCGCGGCGAAGGGAAAACAACCGATGCCCTCGAAGGCGGCTTCATCAAGCGTCGTCTCGATCTCCAGGCCGCGCGCCACCGCCGCAAGGCCGCCCGAAGGAAGACGGCGGACGATGGGACGCGACCGGATATTGCGCGTACCCGCAACCTGCCGCATGGCGCCGGCGTCGCCGGGATCGGCGTATAGCCGGAGCAACGCCCGCAGGGCATCGGCTCCCCCGTCACCGGTGTCGGTGAGCGAAAGATGGTTGAGCGAGAGATGGCTGATCAGATGCCAGGCGACCTCTCCTTCGGCGGGCGATGGACGGGGCCTGGTGGGACCGGCGATGCAGCGGATCCGGGCGACCGGTGCTCCGATCTCCAGCGTGAAATCGGTCTCGCCGCGACCGACGGGCATCAGCAGCGGCAGGTCGCGGTTGGTACACAGGCACCGGACAGCCAATTGCCGCAGGCTGGGTCGGTAGGGCGCCGCGTGTGCGTCGACGATGGAGACGAAGACGTCGCTCCCCCCATAGGATGTCCGCTGCCCTTCCCTTTGCTCACGGCTGGAGACGAGCCGCGGCGCGCGCCGGATCGTGTAATAGGAGCCGCCGGCCGCTTTCGGTTCCAGATCCTGGATGGCATAGAAGGGACGGAAGACCGTGGCGGCCGATCGGTCGTCGTGTTCACCCTGGACATCCAGCACGGAATGCACCTCGACATCGAGCGGACGGACCCGGTCGACGGGAAGATGGTACTCGAAGGTCCGCTCGCTCACGATGATGCGATCCGCCTGCCGCTCGAACAGGTTGACGATCGGGCTGGCGAACAGGACCATGGATTCGCGGGTGAGGCCGCGTTGCAGCCGCGGCTCGGCCCGGCGGAGCAGGAAGACGAGTTCGAGGTCCTCGCCGCTCGACGACCGGACGGCGTCCGCCAGCCCTCCGATCTCCACGAACAAGGCCCGCTCCGGCAGGGCGAAATATTCCTGCAAGGCCCGATAGCCCGTGAAGGAACGCGCCGGGAAGGGCAGCAGCGCCTCATCGTCGCCGAACCCGACATGCAGGACATGGGCGGCGGCGATCACTTCCTGCCAGGGCGAGGGCCGGACGATGGGCCGGGCGACGACAGCCGTCACGTCGGCCAGCAGCTGTTCGGCCAGCGCGCCGCCGGTACCGCCGGCCGGCGGCAGGTAGAGCCGGAGCGACTTAAGCTTCAAGCGGTCGAAGGGCATGCCGTTGGTCGTGCGAAGCCGCACCCGCAAGGCGGCCGCCATGCCATGCCGCTTGTCGATGGCCAGTCCCGATATCTCGGACGCCGCCGCGAAATAATCGACGGCGGCGACCGTGATCGGCCAGAGGTGGACATCCTGCGCGGTCCTGAACTCGCACTGGGTGACGGCATCAGCGGCCAGTTGCCCCACCAGGGACGTCCCGCGCGGTATCAGGTAGCCGTTCTCCAGCCGCCCGCCCTCCCGGTCCGGATCGAAACGCGCGATGCCCAGCGACGGCGTAGGCGCCAGGAAATGAGGATAGACCATTTCCAGCAGGTGCTGGGTGAAGGCGGGAAAGCGGGCGTCGAGCTTCAGTTGGACGCGCGCGGCCAGGAAGGCAAAGCCTTCGAGCAGACGTTCGACATAGGGGTCGGAGACGTCGGCCGTATCCATGCCGAGCCGGCCGGCGATCTTGGGAAAGGACCGGGCGAACTCGCCTCCCATTTCCCGGATGTGGTGAAGCTCCTGATTGTAGAAGCGCAGGAAGGTTTCGTCCATCTACTCCGCCTCGGCAGGTTGCTCGGCTATCCTGACGGTGTTGCGGTCCCGGTCCACCTCCGTCCGGAGCCTCAGGCGAAGCGGCACCGGCTGCGCCCAGAGATCGGCCTCGATGATGAAAACCAGCGTGGTGTCGCTGGAGCCGGCCGGAAGCAGCTTGACCTGGACGCCGCTCATCAGGCGGGGTTCGAAAACCGTCAGCGCTTCCTGGATCGCCCGCTCGAAGTCGCTGCGGTCCGTGGTGCCGCCGCCTTGCCCGGCCATCGGCCGCACGCCGTAGTTCAAGACACTCGAGGCGATCTCCGGATGATCGGAGAGATCGACCGACGAGCCCAGCGGGGTCGCGTTCAACAACCAGGAAACGTCACGCAGGATGACCGCGCGCAGCTGCGAGAGCGAAAAGGTGCGCCCGCCGTCCTGAGCCACTCCCTCCCCGCCGTCCGTGAGGCGGTCCAGGAGGGAGGGCTGGACGAGATCGCGATAGCTGGTTTTGGGCATATGGGATGACCGGAGCTGGGGGAGTGGCTTCGAACCGGCGTTGCCGTCAGGTCACCTTGTCGGTGGCGCTGTTGGCGATCTGGCTCCAGGCGCTTTCGCCGGCATCGACCAGTTGGCCGGCCTTGTCCTGTTTCTTGTAGGCGATCTTGCAGGCGCCGAAACGGAAGACAATCGATTCGTCAGGGGCGGGATCGCCGTAGCTCCATTCGATGCGCTCGACCGCCAGCATGGAGAAGGTCCAGGTCAGGAACACGTTGGACTGCGCCTGGGTGCCCGCTCCCTTGTCGCCGGTCGATTTCAGCAGCACCAGTTGCACATTGTCGAAATGCGCGCCGCTGCCGCAGGCGACGAAGAGATCGGCGGACGCCGTATCTACCTGTTTCCTGATCGAGAACGCCTCGAACTCGGCCTTGCCCGCGCCGGCGCCTGCGGTATGCGACGTGATGTTGAGCTTGTTCTCGAGCGAGAAGCTCCACTCGTCGCCAAGGGTGATCGCATTGGCCTTGAGCTTCGACTCACCCTTAGGATGAATGCCGCTCTTCGAGGCTTGCGTGAAGAGAAGATAGGCATCGAAAGACATGATGAACTCCGGTGGAGAAGGATGATTCCTGAACTCACGCCAGCTTGGCGGAAGGCAGCCGGGACACGAGGCGAAGCGAAACCGTCAGCCCTTCGAGCTGGAAATGCGGTCTCAGGTAGAAGCGGGCCTGGTAGTAGCCTGGATTGTCCTGGACCTCCTCGACGATGACCTCGGCGGCGGCCAAGGGTTTCTTCGCCTTGTCCTCCTCGCTCGCAAGGTTCGGCGACGAGTGGACGTAGTTCTGTATCCAGCGATTGAGCCAGGCCTCGACATCCGACCGGTCCTTGAAGGAACCGATCTTGTCGCGCACCAGGCACTTCAGGTAATGGGCGAAGCGTGACGTCGCGAACATGTAAGGCAGCCTGGCACTCAGCTCGGCATTGGCCGAGGCGTCCGGATCGTCGAACTTGATCGGCTTGTTGAGGGTCTGCGCCCCGATGAAGACCGCCATGTCGGTGTTCTTTCGGTGGAGCATCGGCAGCAGCCCGTTCCGCGAAAGCTCCGCCTCGCGCCGGTCGCTGATCGCGATCTCGGTAGGACACTTCAAGTCCACGCCGCCGTCGTCGCTCGGAAAGGTGTGGGCGGGAAGTCCCTCGACCAAGCCTCCGGATTCGACCCCGCGGATCTGCGACATCCAGCCATACAGCTTGTAGGAGCGGGTGATGTTGACGCCCATCGCGTAGGCGGCGTTGCACCAGAGATACTTGCCGCTGTCACCGCCGTCGACGTCCTCCTCGAAGGCGAATTCGGCGACGGGGTCGGTCTTGCTGCCGTAGGGCAGGCGTCCGAGCGTGCGGGGCAATGTCAGCGCGATGTAGCGCGAGTCCTCGGAGTCCCGCAGCGATCGCCAGGCCGCGTATTCCGGCGTCTGGAAGATCTTGGTGAGATCGCGCGGATTGGCGAGTTCCTGCCAGGATTCCATGTTGAGGAGCTGAGGGGCCGCGGCAGCGATGAAGGGGGCATGCGCCGCCGCCGCGATCTGACCGAGGGACGCGAGCAGCTCGACGTCGGGCGGCGTGTGGTCGAAGTGGAAGTCGCCGATCAGGCAGCCATAAGGCTCGCCGCCGATCTGGCCGAACTCCTCCTCGTAGATCTTCTTGAATAGCGGGCTTTGATCCCAGGCGATCCCCCGGTACTTCCGCGCGGAACGCGCAAGTTCCTTCTTGCTGGTGTTCAGCACCCGGATCTTCAAGGTTTCGTCGGTTTCGGTGTTGAAGACGAGCTGGTGAAGGCCGCGCCATGCCGCTTCCAACTGCTGGAAATCGGGATGATGGATGATCAGGTTCAGCTGTTCGGTCAGCTTGCGGTCGAGTTCCGCGACGATCGCCTGGATCGTGGCGACGGCATCGTCGCCGATCAACCGGGTTTCGGCCAGCGCCTGCCCTGCCAAGGTCGCCACCGCGCGCTCGATCGCGTCGCGGTACTGTTCGGTGCGCGGCTTGAACTCGCGCTGAAGGAGCTGGGCGAAGCCGTCGTCGGTCAGGGTGGCTTCCGCGACAGGCGGTGCCGCCTGCTGCATCCGGTCCGGACTCATGACTGTGCTTCCCCTTGGTCCGATGCGGCGGTCTCTTCAGAGCCGGCCGACGTGCCGGCCCTGGCCGACACGGCCTTCAGCAACTCCGGGTCGGCGAGAAGCCGGCCCAGCAGGCGTTCGGCACCGCTCTTGCCGTCCATGTATGTCAGGAGGTTGCCGAGCTCCGTCCGGGCATCCAGGAGCTTCCGGAGGGCATCGACCCGGCGCGCCACGGCGGCCGGCGAAAAGTCGTCCATCTGCTCGAACGTCAGGTCGACCGGCAGGCTTCCTTCGCCGGTCAGGGTGTTTTCGACGCTGATCGCCACCCGTGGCTTCATTGAGCGAAGCCTTGCGTCGAAATTGTCGACATCGATCTCGACCATCTTGCGATCGGCCAGATCCGGCAGCGGCTCGACGCGCTTTCCGGAAAGATCGGCCATCACCCCCACGACGAAAGGCAACTGCACCTTCCGCTCGCTGCCGTAGAGCTCGACGTCGTACTCGATCTGGACACGGGGCGCCCGGTTGCGACGGATGAATTTCTGACTGCTGGCTTTCAACATGATTTAATCTTCGTCCTCTTCGATCGGTCCGGGACTGCGAAGCCCGGCCACGTTGCGGAACTGGGGAGCGCCGTCGGGCGCCAGCTCCATCAGCAGCTCGAGAAAATCCCGCGACACCATCTGCTTGGCCCGCTCCAGCAGAACGGGGACGGGACTCGACGGCTCGTTCGTGCGGTACCACTGGCAGATGCGGTCAAGCAGGCCGATCACGTCGGCGCGGCTGGCGATTCCGCCGGCCACCGATTGCGTCGGACCGTCCTCCCGCCCGGTCTCGGTATCGGCTGGTTCGGCCGTGCGCCTGGGCCGTTGATCGTCGATCACCGACTTGACCTGCGCCAGCAACCCCTTCAGCGGGTCCAGCCGGATCGTGTCGCCTGGTCCGACACGGGTCAGGATGCTGGCTTCGATGGCGGCCAGCGAGGCAAGACAGGATGCGATCGCGGCGCTCGCCTCGTCGAGCGCCGCCGAGCCGGTCTCGCCGAACGCTCCCTCGACCTGAGCCAGCGTCGGACCATCGCCGTCCGGGTTGCCATGCCGGACCGCCTGCCAGTCGTTGAAGGTGAAGCTGCCGACGCCGCGGGCGGCCGCAAGCGGAATACGCCGGATTTCAGCCAGCAATCCGGCTGGATCACGGAGATTGGCAAGCGCGTTCAGGCGTATCGTCTGATCGCCCCCGTCGTCCGGGTCCGGAGCCGGGTGCAGTTCGTCCCAGTAGCCGTCCAGGTAACCGGCGATCAGCGAGAGACCGCCGGCAAGCCCGGCGAATCCCTCGGTATTGAGCCAAGCACGAGCCAGGGATATCGCGATGCGGATGTCCTTGCTGCGCCCGGCAAGCTCACCCCCCAGTTCCGCGATACGCCGCCAGTCCGGCGCTTCACCAATGGCGGTCTGGTCGCCGGCCTGCCGCTCGGGGCCGGCACGGGTGGCGCGTTCGAAATCCAGGAAGCCCGGATCGTAGTCCAGGGGTTCACCGCACAGGGACGCTCCGTCGATCGGCTCAAGCAATTCCGCATGATCAGCGCTTCGCATCTTTCGCCTTCCGGGCCTGCGATAAATAAGCGATGTCGATCCGATGGTCGTTCGACACTGCATGCCGTGATTATTAAGTCATCTACCGGGAAGATCGTCATACGGCATTGGCATATCGGTATGCCGCCGATGAGACGACTTCGGATCACATTGGCGAATATCGTTATTACTCTAACGCATGGAAGAACAATTCGAGACCTGTCTATCTTGAGGCCACCAAATCCAACATCAAACAAGCCCACAATAGGCGGACCGCGCGAATGTCGTGGAACAACAGGGTCATCTGGTCGGAGGGATTGTTCCTGCGGCCGCAGCACCTTCAGCAAGCCGATCGCTACATGGAGAAGTTCGTACGCGGCCGGACCCAGGCGTTGCGCGGTTACGGCTGGGGGTTCACCGAACTCCGGATCAACCGTGAACTGCTGAGCCTCGGCAAGATCGCCATCGAGTATGCGGCCGGCGTCATGGAGGACGGCACGCCTTTCGCCATCCCCGACGAAGCCGACCAGCCGGCCCCCTTTGCTCCCCCCGGCAACCTGCGCAACGCGGTCATCCATCTGGCGCTGCCGGCCTATCAGCCGGGCGCCGCCGAAGCGGATGCCAGGACCGGAGACGAAGTCGTCACCCGCTACAGGGTCGCTGAACAGGATCTCGCCGACGGCAATGCCGGAGAACGGGAGCAGGTCGCGATCGACATCGGCCGCCTGCGCTTCCGGCTGATCGCCGAAGGCGCCGAACGGACGGGCTTCATCTCCATGCCGATCGCCCGCCTGATGGAGGTCCGAGCGGACCATCAGGTCGTCCTCGACGAAAGCTTCGTTCCTCCGGCGCTCGACTGCGCCTGCTCATCGGTCCTGGCCGGCTACGTGACCGAGATCGAGGGACTGCTGCATCACCGCGGCGAAGCCCTGGCGGCCCGCGTCTCGCAATCCGGGGCCAAGGGCGTCGCGGAAATCGCGGATTTCCTGATGCTCCAGATGATCAACCGTCACGAACCGTCCTTCGCTCATCTGAGCCGGAGTTCCACGGTGCACCCCGAGACGCTGTACGGCCTGATGGTTCAGCTTGCCGGCGAGCTTGCGACATATGCCCGCCCGGACAAGCGGACGCTGGCATATCCGACATACCGGCACGAGGATCTGGCGGCGACGTTCCAGCCCGTCATCCAGTCGATCCGCCAGTCGCTGAACACCGTCCTGGAGCAGACGGCGATCCAGGTTCCGCTCCGTGAGCACAGGTATGGGATTCATCTGGCCGAAGTGAACGACCGGACCCTCTTCCGGACCTCGGCCTTCGTGCTGGCGGTACGCGCCGACGTCGAAGCGGAGCGGTTGCGCCGCGCCTTCCCGTCCCAGGTGAAGATCGGCCCGGTCGAGAGGATCAAGGAACTGGTCAATGTGGCTTTGCCGGGAATGGTGGTCGATCCGCTTCCGGTGGCGCCCCGCCAGATCCCGTTCCATGTCGGCGTGACTTACTTCGAGATCGACCGGAACAGCGCCTTCTGGAAGGAGATGCAGACCTCCGGCGGCCTGGCGCTGCATGTCGCGGGCGATTTTCCCAACCTCGAAATAACCCTCTGGGCGATCCGCGGCGACTGATCCATTCGCCCCGCTTATCCGTCCAGCCGTGGAGGCACGAACCCATGCCATTGGTCTTGCGCGTCGAGGGACCGGGAGCGATCCGGTACCGCGGATCGGACTTGCCCGAGTTGATCGAGATCGACGACCTGCTGACGGTCGGCCGCGACGAGAGGAACGACCTCGTCCTGAGCGACGAACGACGGGGCATCTCGACCGAACATTGCCGCATCGAACGCATCGACCGGGAATACAGGGCGACCGACCGTAGCCGCAACGGCACCTTCCTCAATGACGACACCGTGGCGATCGGACCTGACAATCATCCTTCGCTGAAGGCCGGCGACGTGATCCGGGTCGGCGAATTCGCCCTTCATGTCGTCTCGGTACAGGCGCCGATGCCGCTGCCAGCCCTGGAAGAACCGGACCTTCCCGTCACTCCCGACCTTGAGGCCGTCTCCGAACCGCATTCTCCCAACCCTCCCTTCCCCAGGCCGGCACAGTCGATGGGGCCGCTCGACGAAGACGAAGAGCCGGCCGAAGACATGACCTTCCGGGACGCCGCCGCCAGGAACTCCTTCGCGGACCACCTGCGGCCGGAAGCCTCGGTCTTCGTGGCACCCGCCGTCGGGCACCAACGGATTCCGGACGACTGGGAGTTTTCAGCCGAAGCGCCACCCCGCGACATCGGAGAATTCGACCGGCTCCCGCCGGCTGCCGGGTCCGAGCCGGTCGGCATCGACAAGCCGGCGGAAGACCTTGCGTCCAAGGCCGTCGATACGATGCTCGGCATCTGCGGGCTGACGCGGGGCGACGTGCCGGACGATCGCCTTGTCGACGTAATGAGCCGCATGGCGCACGCCTTCCGCATAGCGGTCGGCAATCTCCACGAGATGCTGGTCGCACGCTCGGAAGCCAAGCAGGAATTCGGGGCCGAGCGGACGATGATCGCGCGGCTGGACAACAATGCGCTGAAGTTTCCGATGGACATGAACGCCGCCCTGCGGACGCTGATGATGAACGACATGGCCGGCTTCCTGCCGGCGGAGCAGGCGGTCGCCCAGGCATTCGACGATATCAAGGCACATCAGGTAAGCCTGCTGGCCACCACCCAGGCGACACTCCAGATGCTGGTGCGCCAGTTGGCGCCGGGATCGGTCACCGCCGGGATAAAACGCGGGCACATCACCGGATGGGTGCCGTTCCTCGGCAAGGCGCGGGCCTGGGACCGTTATGTTCAGTTGCACGGCAGCATCGACGACGACCTGGCGGCCGGCGACATGAGAATGCCGGCCGACATTTCGTCCCGTGCCTTCGCCCCGCGCACGTCGGGTCGGCAGCCGTTCCGCCGAAGGGCGAAGCCTGCAACTCCCGCGACCGGGAGGCCGAAGCCATGACCGCCGACCAGACCGCAATCGTTCCCGCCGATGTCTTCCTGGGTCTCCAACGGGGCTACGACACGCTCGATCCGCCAGGGCAGGATTCGTCCAGGCCGTGGGAGCGGATCAGCCTCGGCCGTACCAGTCCGCTCGTCATGGCGGCGGCGCCGCTGCTCAGCCTGTGCGGGCGCATCAAGAGCCAGGCGTCGCATGCCGACGTCGATACCCTGCGCCTGCATGTCCTGGGCGAGATCGACCGTTTCGAGCGCAGGATCACGCCGCTTGGCCTGTCGGCGCGATCGATCCGGGCGGGCAAATACGCTCTCTGCGCGACGATAGACGATATCGTTCTCAATACTCCCTGGGGCGGCAACAGCGTCTGGACGACCCGGAGCATGGTCGGCACGCTGTTCAGCGAAACCTGGGGCGGCGATCGCTTCTTCGATCTGCTGACCCAACTGAAGCGGGACCCCGGAAACAACATCGACCTGATCGAGCTGCTCTATTACTGCATCAGCCTTGGGTTCGAGGGAAAGTACCGGATCGCGCCGCGCGGCGCGTCGGAACTCGTCACGATTCGCGAGGACCTGTATCGGCTGATCCGAAACGTCCGGGGCGACTTCGAGCAGGACATCTCCCCGCACTGGCGCGGGACCGGCCTTGGACATCGCGGCCCCGATGCCGTCGTGCCACCCTGGATCACCGCGGCGGTGGCTGCGGCCTTTCTGCTCCTGATCCTCTCCGGCCTCGCTCTCGCGATCAACCAGCGCTCCGATGGCGCATTTGCAGGATTGGCCGCCCTGCCGCCGGCCGGCGGCGTCGATCTGATCCGTGCGGCCCCTGTTCCTCCACCTCCCCCACCGCCGGAGGTCGCCGCCGGCCGGACAGAGGCGCTTCGGACGTTTCTGGAACCCGAGATTCGTGAGGGGCTGGTTTCGATGCGGGAGGATGCACAGACCATCGGCGTCCGGATCGCGGGCGACGGCATGTTTTCCTCCGGCCGCGCCGACGTGCTTGAGCGGTTCAAGCCCCTGCTCGGTCGCATCGGCCAGGCGCTGAACGACCAGCCGGGCGAGATCCTGGTCACCGGCCATACCGACAGCCTGCCGATCCGCTCCCTCAAGTTCCCGTCGAACTGGGACCTCTCGCTGGCGCGAGCGAGGGCGGCGGCGTCCCTGATCGGCGGCGCCATGGCGGATCCGTCGCGGCTGACCCCCGAAGGGAAAGATTCAAGCCAGCCGGTCGCCTCGAACGACACGGACCAAGGGCGCAAGCTGAACCGGCGAATCGAGCTGGTCATCCTCAAGGCCCAATGAGGGGAAATTCGATGATCGATGCCCTGAAGCTGCCGATCTCCCTGCGGACGGGATTCATTCTCTGCGGGCTCGCCGTCGTTTCCGGGGCGGCCTTCGTCATCGGACCGCTGATTTCTATCGGCGGCGCCGATCCCTTCTCCAGCCTTGCCGGCCGGATCGGCTTTGCCGCGCTGGCACCGGGGATCTACGGCGTGACGAGGCTGGTCGAGAGCTGGAGGACGTTCCGGCAGAATGCGGCCATGCTCGATTCGGCGGTCAGGCCGGAAGCCGATGCCGCCGGCGGGGCCGAATACGCCCATGAGAGCGCGGAGATCGCCCAACGCCTGCGGGAAGCCCTGTCGGTGCTCAGGAAGCGCCGTTTTCCGGGAGCCGCAGGCAAACGCTGGCTGTACCAGATCCCCTGGTACGTCATCATCGGACCGCCGGGTTCCGGAAAGACGACGGCGCTGGTGAATGCCGGCCTCAGCTTCCCGCTTGCCGACCGGTTCGGCAGGAATGCCATGCGCGGCATAGGCGGAACGCGAAGCTGCGACTGGTGGTTCACCGACGAAGCCGTGCTGATCGACACCGCCGGCCGCTACACGACCCAGGACAGCGATGCCGGCAAGGACCATGCCGCGTGGCTTGGGTTTCTGCGCCTGCTGAGGCGATATCGCCGCCGTCAGCCCCTGAACGGGCTGCTGGTGGCGATCGCGGTCGACGAGGTGACCGAAGGCCGGGAGGAGGCGCGTCTGGCGCATGCCCGGCTGATCCGCCGGCGCATTCAGGAAGTCCAGGCCGAGTTGCGGATCCGGCTGCCGGTCTACCTGCTCCTGACCAAGGCGGACCTGATCTCCGGCTTTACCGAGTTCTTCGACGATCTCGGCCGAGAAGGCCGGCAGTCCGTCTGGGGCTTTACCTTCGACCTGGATGGCGACCGGCAGGAAGATGGAAAGGACGACCGTGGCGTCGCGCCGGTAGACCGCTTCGGCGGTGCGTTCGACGCGCTGGTCGGCCGGCTGGACGAAAGGCTGATCGACCGGCTGCATCAGGAACGCGACGGCGCCCGGCGCAATGCCGTCTACAGCTTTCCGCACCAGGTCGCCAGCATCAAGGACGCGCTGACCCAGTTCGTCGAGGAGGCGTTCCGCCCGAACTCCTTCGAGCAGGAGATCATGCTGCGCGGTGCCTATTTCCTCAGCGGCACCCAGGTCGGTACGCCGATCGACCGCGTCCTGGCCGCCATGAGGAGGAGTTTCGGGATCGGTCCTCAGCCGAAGGCGGCCGGTATCCAGCCGAAGCGCAGCTATTTCCTGACCCGCCTGCTGCGCGAGGTGGTGTTCGGCGAAGCCGGATTGGCGAATGCCGATCCCCGGATCGAGCGAAATCGGCGCCGCATCGCCTGGAGCCTCCATGGCGCGATCGCCGTCCTGTGCGTCGCGGCGGCCGGGGTGGCGGGGATCGGCTACATGCTCAATCGGACGCTGATCGAGAAGGTCGAAGCCGCCGCGGGCGACTATGCCTTGAAGGCGCGGGAGATGGACCTGGACCAGGTCGGCGATTTCGACCTCGCCCGCGTCCTGCCCCTGCTCAACGAGGTGCGCGACATCCCGACCGGCTATGCGGAACGAGATCTCCCGCGCTCGTGGCTGGCGGGCCTGGGCCTGGACCAGACCGAAAAGCTCGGCTCGCAAACGGTCGGCGCCTATCGGCGCATCCTCGGCTCCGTGTTGCTGCCGCGCCTGATCCTGAGATTGGAGGACCAGCTCCGCAAGCGCCCTGACGAACCGGAGTTCCTCCATCAGGCCCTGAAGGCCTATCTCATGCTCGGCGGACAGGGGCCGATGGACCGCGCGTTCGTCGAGCGCTGGTTCGAGTTCGAGCTACGGGCATCCTACCCCGACCAGCAGGATGCCCGGCTGCGACAGGATCTCGGCGGCCACATCAAGGCCCTGCTCGAGCGTCCGCTGCCGCAAGTCGGCCTGGACGGCGATCTGGTGAGCCAGCTCCGCGCCGTCCTGAAACAGACTTCGCTCGCCAAGCAGACGCTCGACGCGATCGCCGCCGGTCCGGAGGCCGCCGCACTTCCCGGCTGGACGATAGCCGATCATGCCGGCCCGGCCGGCACCTGGGTCTTCCACCGCGCCAGCGGCCTGCCGCTCGCCGACGGCATTCCCGGTCTGTATACCCGTGACGGCTTCTTCAGGACCTTCCTGCCGTTGCTGCCCCATTACGCCGAAACGATGCGGCAGGAGGCGTGGGTCCTTGGCAGCGGGCCGGTAAAGATGAGCCCGGAAGCCGAGGCGGAGCACGAACGCGATACCGTCGGTCTTTATCTCCAGGCGTTCGCGCTCCGATGGGACAGGTTGCTGGGCGACGTCGCCGTCAATTCCGCGAAATCCTATGACGACGCGTTGCGCACGCTGAGCATCCTGTCTTCGCCGACCTCTCCGATCCGCCTTCTGGTCGTCTCGGCCGGCACAGAGACCAGGCTCGCACAGCCGGCCGGCGACGCGGCGCCCCCGAACCGTCAGGCGATGGCCGACGAGAAACTCGCCAAGCTCCTGCTTCGGCAGCGGAACCCCGACAGCATCGCCGCGCTGGCAGAGCGCTTCAGCGCCGAGCATTTCCGGGAACTGCACGCGCTGAGCATGGTTCCGCCCGGCAGTTCGGCCAGCGCCCAACCTCGGATCGACGAGGTGATCGTCAGCCTCGGCAATCTCTACCGCTCGCTCAACCAAGCCCGCTTCGGGGGAACAAGCTCCGGGGACGCACGGGGCGACGGTCAGATCACGCCGCTGCAAGACAGCGTCGACGGTGCGGCTGCCCTGGCCGAGATCGATGCGCAGGCCGCCAGCCTGCCGGCTCCCGTGCGTAACTGGATCACCGGCATCAGCCGGACCAGTTCCTCCATGTCGTCGGACGGCGTTCGTCAACGGCTCACCGATGCGTGGCTTGGAAACGGCGGTCGGTTCTGTGCCCAGGCGACGGCCGGCCGCTACCCTTTCGACAGGACCGGTACCGACGAAATCTCGCTCGAAGACTTCGCCCGGCTCTTTGCGAAGGGCGGGCTGATCGACAGCTTCTTCGAACAGAACCTGGCTTCCTTCGTGGACAAATCCGCCCAGCCCTGGCGATGGCGCAAGCTCGGCCCGGTCGATTTGAAGTTGTCGCGGGAGTCCCTTGCCCAGTTCGAGCGGGCGGCGCTGATCCGCGACAGCATGTTCCCGCCCGGCAGCACCAGACCGGAGGCCGGCTTCCGCCTGACGCTGGTGCGTACCAGTTTCGGGACGAGCGGGATCGACGTCTCCGTCGGCGGCAGGACCGCCAGCCTTGCTCCGGGAAGCGCCCAGTCGGCGCAATTGAGCTGGCCCGGGAACGATCCCGCCACCGGTACGAGCGTGACCTTCAAGTCCGGTCTTCCCAACTCCCGTCCGACCGCGATCGTCATCGACGGTCCCTGGTCGCTGTTCCGCCTGCTCGACCGGAGCCTGCTCCAGGCCGACGCCGCGACGCGCGATCGTCTGACGGTCCGGATCGCCAGCGGTCCCGCCGAGGTCGATCTCCTCCTTCAGGAAAGCAGCCTTGCAAACCCGTTCGGGGCTAATCCCGTCAGCGCATTCCGCTGTCCCAGAACCCTCTGACCAGAGGCCCTTTTCATGACCGTTTCACGCATCGGCTACTACGGCAAGCTTCCCGCCAGAGCCGACTTCGTCAGCCGCCGTCTTCCCGAGGAGTTCGTCAAGCCGTGGGATGCCTGGATACAATCGGCTCTCTCGGCCGGCGAATCCTGGGGCGGCGAGGTCTGGAGGCAGCGCTTCCTGGCATCGCCCACCTGGCGTTTCGCCCTGCCGGCCGGCACATGCGGCCGTACCGGCTGGACCGGTGCCCTTCGCCCGAGCGTGGATGCGGTCGGGCGCTGCTTTCCGTTCGTGCTGGCGGCGGAACTGCCGGGTGCTGCTGACATCCTCGCAGTCATGGATGCCGGTTCCGGATGGTTCGAGACATTGGAAGCGATGGCCGGCGCTACTGCCCGGCCCGACTTCGATCTCGGATGGCTGGACCGGCCGGTTCCGTCCATCCGGTCAGCCGCCGGCGGGAAAATCCGATGGCCGTCGCTCGGCGCCGCGCATTCCGTCGGGCTCTGGCACGAACTCCCCAGCATCCTTGCGGTGACGACGGCACTGCGCCGAAAGCCTGCATCCGGGCGGGCGGCGGCGCTCTGGTGGACGGCCGGCACGCCGGCCTTCGGCTCCGGCATCGCGCTCACTGCGGGACTGATCCCTCCCGCCGCCTTTCCTGCCCTGATCGACGGTTCCTGGGGCGACCATGGCTGGACGGTGACGGACGGCACGGCGCAGGCCGACGATCCGGAACCGGCCCCGCCGGAATGGGATCGGACGGCATGACGTCGATCGTAGGGAGATCGCCATGCGGCTGATCGTGAAGTTCAACCTGGTGATCACACTGGCTTGCGTCACCGGCCTGATCGTGTCGGCCCTGCTGATGCGGGAAAAGTTCGTTACCGATGCCCGTACCGAAGTCCTCGCGAATGCCCGGATCATGATGCAGTCCAGCGATTCGATCATGCGCTACACCGAGCAGGAGGTCACCCCGCTGCCGCAGGCGCTCGGGCATGACAAATTCGTCAGGGCGGCGGTACCGTTCTTCGCAGCCGGGTCGATCTTCGAGGACCTGCGCCGGCACTACCCGGACTATTCGGTTCGCAATGTGGCACTCAACCCGACCAATCCGCGGGATCGTCCGACCGAGTCCGAAGCCGATATCGTAAACGGTTTCCGGTCCTTTCCTGACCGAGCCGAAATGGTGACCGAGCGGCAGACGCCCAATGGCCCGATCATGAGCCTGTCGCGCCCGCTGGTCGCGGCACCGGAGTGCCTTGCCTGCCATAGCACGCCGGCAAATGCGCCGAGTGCCATGATCGACACCTACGGCAGCGCCAACGGCTTCGGCTGGCAGCCCAATGAGACCGTCGGGGCGCAGATCGTTTCGGTACCCCTCAGCCTGCCGCTCGCGCGGGCCGAAGAGGCCGTCGCTCACCTGCTCCTCACCTGCGGAACGGTCTTCCTGGCCGTCCTCGCCGTGCTCAACCTCTTTCTCTATTACCTTGTCGTCAAACCGATCCGGGACATGGCGAAGATGGCCAACGATGTCAGCCTGGGCAAGCCGGACACGCCGGAATACGAGCGCCGGGGCAGCGACGAGATCGCGACCCTCAGCCTGTCGTTCAACCGGATGCGTCGCAGCCTGGAAGGTGCCATTCGAATGATCGAGGGCACATGACCGCCTTGCCGGAAAACACACACGACAGGGGGAGCATCGTCGATGGAACTGCCCTGTGAATTGGGTCGCTATGTCCTGCTGGAGCGTATCGGTTCCGGTGCGATGGGGTCCGTATTCCGAGGTGAAGATCCGGTGATCGGACGTCCGGTGGCGGTCAAGGCGATCCACGCGAGCTTGCTGAACCCCGGCGACCGGGACCAGCATCTGGCGCGCTTCAAGGTCGAGGTGAAATCGGCCGGACGCTGCCAGCATCCGAACATCGTCGCGATCTACGACTACCTGGAGCAGGACGGCGACCCCCATATCGTGATGGAACTGGCACCGGGCAGATCGCTCCAGCATCTGATGACCGGGCGACGCCGGTTCCCGGTTACGCTTGCGGCCGATCTGATCGGGCAGTTGCTGGCGGCTCTCGGCCACGCGCACGGGCGCGGCGTGATCCACCGCGACATAAAGCCGGCCAATCTCATCATTGATGGGGATCGGCGGCTGAAAGTCACCGATTTCGGCATCGCCCGCCTTGGCGGGGGCGATATCACCGTCAATGGGATGATGCTCGGCACCCCCGCCTTCATGGCCCCCGAACAACTCAAGGGCGACGATCTGGATCACAGGGCCGACCTGTTCGCCGCCGGGATGGTGCTGCTGCATCTGGTCACCGGTCGTTTACCTTATGAGGGGGCGAGCTTGGCCGGTTTGCTGGTCGAGCTTGCCTCCGACCGCCCTGTCGACCCCCACCATGCCGGCGACGTCGATCCACGCCTGACGCCTGTGCTGAAACGCGCCCTGGCGAAGCATCCCGATGACCGCTTCGAGACCGCCGGCGCCTTTGCGGAGGCCCTTGCATCGGCCGTGTCGCGGCCGGACGACAGCGAGCTCTGGCCTTCCGAAGCGCCAGCGGCGACAGGCTGCCTGCAATCCGACTTCATCCAGCGCGTCGAGCGCGAATTGATGGAAGTGACCGGACCTGTAGCCCGCATCCTGGTGCGCGAAGCGGGGAAACGCGCGGCGTCGGAGGAGCAAATCGTCTCCCGGCTGGCGGCCGGCATTCCCGATGCGCGAAGCCGCGACCAGTTCCTCCATGCGTTCGCGGAGCGCAGGCCGAAGGTGCCCTCCCCCTCTCCCCCTCCCTCTCGCGAGCTCGGCAGTGGCGCTGGACTGCCGATCTCGCCCCAGGCGCTGGAAGCGGTACAGACTCTGCTGGTCAGCTTCGTCGGGCCCTTCGGGCGCATCCTGGTCCGCCAGGGATCGGTGCGGGCGGCATCCATCAGCCAATTCTATGACCAGTTGGCGGTTCACATCAAACACGAGAAGGACCGGGAGGCGTTTCGTAGGAAATTCTTGGAAAGAATCCCGCCGAAGTCTTGACGGCGTTCCGGACACTGCGGCCCCGGCACATCGTCGGTATAGGAATATCGGTAGACCGGCTTTGCATGAACCCCTCGTGTTACCGAATGGTAATTGTAACGCGACAATCCCCAACCGCCGGTATCCGGCAGTCCGGGCATGCCCGTTGAAGAAAGATCGCTGCGATGACGATCATTACCCGCGACACCGTATTCGACCGGCTCGGCGAGTTCTCGATGAAAACCCTCCAGGGCGCCTTCGAGTTTGCGACCTTGCGCGGCGATACTTACATCGAACCGGTCCATTGGCTCGATCGCTGGCTGCGTGCCGAGGACAGCGATGCCTCGCTGATCCTCGAGCGGCTTCAGGTTCCGCGCGACGCCTTGCAGAAGGACATCGAAGCCGCGCTGTCGAGCATGGTCCGGGAACGCTCCTCCCGCCTCGACTTCTCCCGCGAGCTTGAACTCCTCATGGAGCGGGGCTGGATCGGCGCAAGCCTGCTGTTCGGCCAATCCAGGATCCGCACCGGGCACCTGCTGCATGGCATGATCGAGGACACGCGATTGCGCCGGCTGGCCTGCGATATCTCACCGCTTTTCAAGCGTGTCGAGGCGGCGGTCATCGCGGAGCGCTTCGGCGACCTGACGCGGGGATCGTCCGAGGAAGGCATCGATCCTTCAGGCGATTCCACCCCGGTAGCGACCGCCCATCTCGCCGGTCACGAGACAGCCTTGGGCCGATACGTTACCGACCTGACCGCGGAAGCGGAGGCCGGGCGGATCGATCCGGCGACGGGCCGCGAACGCGAGGTCCGGCTGATCGTCGATATCCTGATGCGGCGTCGGCAAAACAATCCGATCGTCGTCGGAGAAGCCGGCGTCGGCAAGACCGCCGTCGTGGAAGCCCTGGCCGCACGGATCGCCAAAGGCGACGTGCCGCCGGCCATGCGCGATGTGAGGCTGATGTCGCTCGATCTCGCCGCTCTGCAGGCGGGAGCTTCGGCGAAGGGCGAGTTCGAGAACCGCCTGAAACAGGTGATCGCCGAAATCGCCGGATCGGCAAAACCCATCGTCCTGTTCATCGACGAGGCGCATTCCCTGATCGGCGCGGGAGGGGCCGCCGGAACGGGCGACGCCGCCAACCTGCTCAAGCCGGCATTGGCGCGGGGGACCCTGCGTACGATCGCCGCTACGACCTGGGCGGAATACAAGAAGCATATCGAAAAGGACCCGGCGCTGTCACGCCGGTTCCAGGTCGTCCAGGTCGACGAGCCGGACGAGGAGCGCGCCGTCGCCATGCTGCGCGGGATGGTACCGGTCTTTGCCGAACATCACGGGATCGCCGTTCTGGACGAGGCGGTCGTGGCGGCGGTCCGATTCTCGCACCGATATATCCAGGGCCGCCAGCTGCCGGACAAGGCCGTTTCGGTGCTGGACACGGCCTGTGCGAGAGTGGCGCTGAGCCGGAACGCCGTGCCGGCAGGCATCGAAGACTTGATGCGGCGGATCGAGCGTCTCGATACCGAACTGACGGCCCTGGCGGCGGAGCGGCGCGTTGGCCGCCTGGACGAAGCGCGGGAGGACCTGCTGTCGGGCCGATTGACGGCGGAACGGTCGGCACTGGCGGGGCTCCAGGCGCGCCATGCCGAGGAGTCCGCCCTGGTGTCGGAGATCATTGCACTGGAAGCCCGTCTGCGCGATCGGGAATCGCGGGACGAACTCGATAAGCTCCGGGGGCTGCGCGTCGACCTCGCGGCACTTCAGGGTGGTCGTCCCCTGGTGCTGCCCGCGGTCGACGAACAGGCGGTGGCAACCGTGATCGAAAGCTGGACCGGTATCCCCGTCGGGCGGATGCTGTCCGACGAGATCGACGCCGTCCTGACTTTGGCCGATACGGTGAAGCGTCGCGTCATCGGCCAGGACCACGCGCTCGACGCCATCGCAAGACGGATCGAAACCGCCCGGGCCGGCCTGGACGACCCATCCAAGCCCAAAGGCGTGTTCCTGCTGGTCGGTCCGTCCGGCGTCGGCAAGACCGAGACCGCCCTGGCGCTCGCGGAAAGCCTGTTCGGCAGTGACGACAACGTCGTCGCGATCAACATGTCGGAGTTCCAGGAGGCTCACACCGTTTCGACGCTGAAAGGCTCGCCGCCGGGCTATGTCGGATATGGAGAGGGCGGGCGCCTGACCGAAGCGGTGCGCCGCAAGCCCTACAGCGTCGTCCTGCTCGACGAGATCGAAAAGGCGCATCCCGACGTCCACGAGATCTTCTTCCAGGTTTTCGACAAGGGCTGGATGGAAGACGGCGAAGGCCGGAGGATCGACTTCCGCAATACGATCATCCTGCTGACGTCGAATGCTGGGTCCGATCTCATCTTGCGGTTGTGCAAGGATTCCATGCGGCTGCCGGCGCCCGACGACGTCTCCCGCTCCCTTCGCGATCCCCTACTGGAGGTTTTCCCGGCGGCGCTGCTCGGCCGCCTCTCGGTCGTTCCCTATTATCCGCTGACGGACGCGATGCTCGATCGCATCATCGGCCTGCGCCTGGACTCCGTCCAGAACCGCATCGAAGCAAGCTGGAATGTGCCGTTCACCTATGCCGAGACGCTGGTCAGCCATATCCGCGCACGCTGCTACGAGGTGGAAAGCGGAGGAAGGATGATCGACGCCATCATGACCGGAACGCTTCTGCCGGATATCAGCCGGGAGGTCCTGAGACGGTTGCGGGACCGGCAGCCGCTGACCGGTATCCACGTCGACGTGGACCAGGGAGAACTGCGCTACGAGTTCACGTGAGGCTTTCGCGCTGCAGGATTGCATTTCGTTACGTTACCGGCGTAACCGTCTTCCGACATGCTGACATACGACGGCAGCTTGAAGCGACGATGATCCGAAGTCACACGAGGCAAGCGGATGGCCCCAAAGCCGGGCGACCGCGAAAGACGTAAGGTGAATCAGGATCATGCAAACCGGTTTCGGAACAAGCGTCGGACGTCCCCGTCTGCGGTCGGTCGGCTCCCCTCCCCGGCAGGATGGCGGACGGCAGACATCGCCGCACCGGCGGATCAATCTCGCGGGTGTCGATCTCAATCTGTTGGTGGCGCTCGAGGCGCTGCTGGTGGAGCGCAACGTAACGCACGCAGCCGACAGGGTCGGTCTGAGCCAGCCGGCGATGAGTCGCGCATTGGGCCGGCTGCGAGGCTTGTTCGATGACGAGTTGCTGGTGCGATCGTCCTCCGGCCTCGTGCCGACCGCGCGTTCCGAACAACTGGCGGCCGAACTGCCCGAAGCCCTGAACATGCTGCGCACTCTGCTGGCATCGCGGGAAACGGCGCCGGGATCGTGGGAAGCCACGGTCAACATCGACCTTCCCGATCATCAGGCGCTGGACCTGTTGCCACGGCTGCTCCCCCGCTTGCGAGAAGCGGCGCCGGGCGTCACCGTCGTCACCGCCCCTCTCGGCAGCCGGACGCTGCGCGCCCTTGAAAGCGGCGCCGTCGATCTTGCCGTCGGTCAGCTCAGGACCACTCCCTTCGGCTTCTACCGCCGCACCATCCTGACCGATCGGTTCGTCTGCCTGCTGCGCGCGGGTCACCCGGCACTCCAGGGCGGGACGCCGGAGCCGGAAAGCTTGGTCGGCCTCCGTCATGTCGCGATCGCACCGCCGGCCCTGGAAGAGCCCGGCCTTGTCTACGATGCCGTCGCGATGCTGGAAATCCCCGACCCCAGTCCGGTCGTGGTCCAGAACACGATGGCGGCGGCGATGCTGGTAGCCGAAACCGACATGGTCCTGACCATCCCGCGCCGGACCGCGACCCGCATCGCGCGGATGCTGCCGCTGGCCATAACGGCACCCCCGACGCCCCTGCCGGCCTACGAGCTGTCGCTGGTGTGGCACGAGCGTCTTCATCGCGATCCGAACTGCGCGTGGCTGCGCGGCGAGCTGGCGGCCTCCCTGGCCCCGGCAGCCGGCTCGTCGGCTGGGCAGGCCGGCGCACACCCCCTTGCCGGGGCCGCGTGAAAGCCGCCTCCCGGCGACCATGGACCCTACCGATCCTCATTCCGAAACGGGAGCATAACGCCATGCCCTATCCGGCCGCCTCAGGCGATCTTCTGACCGACAACCGCTATGCGGAATTGACCTCGCCGGCGCTCGACGCAAGGAAAACCAAGCTCAGGTGGATGAAGGGCGTGGAACGGATCGGCGAACCATTCCTGTTCGAAGCCAAGGTCATCAGCAGCGAACCGATCAGGGATTTGTCTCCCCTGATCGGACAGTCCGCCACGACGGCCCTGAAGCTGTCGGGAGGAAGGACGCGATACTACAACGGTCTCATCACACGTTGCCGCTACGTGGGCATAGACGATACCCGGCGTACGAACTACCTGCTGGAAATCCGTCCATGGCTTTGGCTGCTCGACCAGCGGCGAAACTCGCGCATATTCCAGAAGAAGCCGACGCTGGAAATCGTCAGGACCATCTTCGCCGATCATCCGCAAGCGACATTCATCGACCGCACGAAGCCGAGCGGACTGCCGCCGCTGGAGTATGGTGTCCAGCATGAAGAGTCGGACCTTGCCTTCGTCAGCCGGCTGCTGGAACGCGAAGGGATCTATTACTACTTCGATCATTCCGCGGACCGGCATGAACTTGTCCTGGTCAACGACACTTCGGCGCACAAGCCATGCGATCCGGAAGAGATCGAAACCCATCTGAACCTGAAGAATCCGGGCATCCGCGACGACATCATCTGGGAATGGCAGGAGGAAGCGGCCCTTGTCCCCAGCCAGGTGATGCTGAACGACTACGACTTCGAGAAACCGAACGCCGATCTGAAGTGGATCTGCCCGGTCGCCGGGACTGCACCGGGAAAACGCGAGACCTATCATCATCCGGGCACCTACCGGTCGCTGTCCGAGGGACAGGTGCTTGCAAGGCTCCGTGCCGAGGAAATCGCCTGCCGGCAATCCCGCGTCACGGTTTCGGGAAATCTTCGGCCGCTCAAGCCCGGCTATGTCTTCAAGGCGGGCAACCCCTTCGACGTGACCGAAGGCGCCGGCACTCGCCAGACCAGGAACAGCTATCTGGCAATCGGCGTGACCTTCGAAATCCAAGGAGAGGGCGGAACCCGCGAGGACGGCGACCAGGATCGCTGGTTCCTGTACCGGGGCCGGGTCGAAGCCCTGACGGCGACCACCCCCTACCGGCCGCCCCTGCGGACCCCTGCACCGGTGATCGCCGGACCGCAGACGGCACTCGTCGTCGGTCATCCCGGCGAGGAGATCACGACCGACCGCTTCGGCCGCATCAAGGTGCAATTCCACTGGGATCGCTACGGCAAGAAGGACGGCAACAGCTCCTGCTGGGTCCGGGTCGCCCAAAGCCTGGCGGGACAAGGATGGGGCGGACTGGCGACACCGCGCATCGGGCAGGAAGTCGTCGTCGCCTTCGAAGGCGGCTGCCCGGACCGTCCGCTGGTGATCGGTGCGGTCTATAACCAGACCAACATGCCGGCCGCCAACCTGCCGCGGGATGCGACCCGCTCCGCCTTCAAGACCCGGACGTCACCTGACGGGTTCAGCGCCGGCAATGAACTGAGGTTCGAGGATCTTCGTGGATCGGAGCATGTCTACCTCAAGGCGCAGCGCAACCATGTGGTCGACGTGACCAACCTGTACGCGGTGGAGGCCGGCGGAAGCGCTACGATCACGTCGAAGTCCCGCACCGTTCTGGAAGGCGCCATGGTTCCAGGCGGCGCGATGGGCAGCAGGATCGAGGTGACACCGCAAGGAATCGCTTTGCGCGTGACCGGCCCGGCCGGGGTTCAAAGCCTCGTGCTGGGGCCGGACGGAGTCACCCTGGAGGGTCTGACGATCAGGCTGATGTCCAAGGGAATGATCTTCACGTCTCCCGTACCCCTGCCCCTGCCCCCGTCCATCGCGGCGGCGTTCCAAGCGACCCAGGTCCTTCTGGTCGCGAAAGCCCGGACGGACGCCCAGCTGGATGCCGCCGAGGCCGAGCGCGACCGGACCTGAGAACCGCGCACCGGCGCCAGTTTCGGAGCTCGGCATCGGCCGTGAAGGCGGCATGGGTCCATGCCGCCTTCCGGCGCCGGCTAGAATGCGTCGACCGGGTAGCAGGTCACGATCTTGTAGCCGCCTTTGCCATCCGTCTCGATGACGGCGGTCAGCGACCGGAGCTTGCCGTTCCGGCATTCCGCGTAAGCGCCTTGAACTCCCATCGTGCCTTCCGCGATCCTGACAGTGATGGACGACGAGCCGACGGATACGTTCGCCAGACTGATCCGCTCCTTCTTCTTCGAGGATTTGATCCGCTCGAGATCGCGCTTGCCACTCGACGTCTTGAAGTAGGCGGAAAGTGCCTCATTCTGGTCGCCGGAAGACTTGAAGGTCGAGAATTTCGTTCCAACCCGGAAATTATTGTTGAAGCGGGCGATCAGTTCGGCATCGCTCTTGTCGGCATGCCGTTCGCGCGAATGCATCGGCGCTCCATGGTGCGACGGAGCGCCTTCCGACTTGTCGAGCACCCGCTTGGCATCTTTGTTCTTGAAAGTGGTGGATTGCGGCATTCCGGTTTTCCTCTGTTCACGATCGCGGTCATGGGGACTGCAAGCTTGTAACCGCAGGTACTTCGAGGAAGAGCGCCGCCGATGGCATCAAGTCTAATGCGATGCGGAGACTCGCGGATCATGTTTTCCTCTCCTGCTCCGTTACAGGCGGACAGGATCGGGGACGTTGACTACCGAATGATTTCAAGTTTCAGCAACAGTATTGCAGACGTAATCTTGGCGGTGTCCGGCCTTATGTAGCATCCGCAGATGGTTACCGAGTTGCCAGGGGTCTTTGACGTGAAACGATGCTCTCGATCGTGTCCCACGGCCTGGCCCGGAACGGGCTCTCCTGCACCAAGCCATGGGACACGATCCGTTCCCGGAACGGTTTAGGGGATGCCATCGCGGGTGGCCTCCTCGATCACATGCCACCCTGTGCGGGGCCGGAGGACGCGAAACGACATCTCGGCATTCCGCACGCCAATGCCGAAAAACGCTACCTTGCTCGACCCCAGCGCGTAACACCGGCGGCGTGACCCGGCTGAACCGACCGTCGGAGAATCCGGCGCGGCTCGACGATGCGCCGGCGTCAGCCCATCCTGCCGACGAACAGCTTCTCCACCCTCATGTCGCGGAACGTGTACGGTGTTCCCCCGACGCCAAGCCCTGGACTGGCGCAGGCCGGCGAACGGCATCCGTCCACGCGGAACGCCGTGTGATCGTTCACCATGACCGCGGAACCGCCGAGCCGGGCGTAAGGAAGGGCGTTGGCCCGGCCGATCGCCCCGTCGAGGTCGTCATAGGCGTAGACGCAGACGACGGGGCCGAACACTTCGTGGGTGGACAGGCGGCAATCGGGCGGCGGTGCCGAAGATCAGCGCGACGCCATGATGGCGGCGCTCTTCGGGTGCAGCGAGATGGCGTGGGTGAACAGGGCCTCCAAGCTGAAGCCGAAGCGGGCGAGGATCAGGACCGACATCAGGACCGCTCCCGAAAGCAGCAGGACCGCCTTGATGATCTGGACCCAGGCCGTCGCCAGCATTCCGCCGAAGGTCACGTAGAGCATCATCAGGATGCCGACCGCTCCGACCGCCCTGTGGTAGGGAAGGCCGAACAGCAGCTCGATCAGCTTACTCGCCCCCACTATCTGCGCGATCAGGTAGAACCCGTGACGACCGGTCGTTCCACCATCTCCCCGTCCGCTGAGCGGTCAACCGAAGAAGCCGAGCACCTCGTCGAGTTGCACGACATGGCAATAGATCATGTTGATGATCTCCAGCTCCCGATGGTGCAGCTCCATCGTCGCGGCGGCGCAGCAGTCGTCGACGACCACGACGCCGTAGCTCTCGTCCGCGAGGCTCCGCACGGTCGAGGAGATGCACTGGTCGGTGAAGATGCCGGAGACGATGACGTCCTTGATGCCCATGTTGTGCAGCAGGGGACGCAGGTTCGTCCCGGTCAGCGCGCTGTCGGTCGTCTTCATGACGACGATCTCGTCGCCCTGCGGCGCCAGTTCCGGCACGATCTGCCCGTCCGGACGGTCCTTGGGCAGCAGGAGGTAGTTGAAGCCGGGTTTCTTCTGGCTCAGCGACCGGTCGCGTCCGTCGTTCTTGAGGCAGGCGATGCGGGCGAAGATCACCTCGACGCCGCGCTTCCGGCACTCGGCCAGAAGACGCTGGTTGTTGGGGATCACGGTGTTCCGCATGTGCTCGAAGAACGGACGCTAGCGTTCGGTTTCCTCCGGCGCTTCCTTGTCTTCCAGGTAGGTCGTCTGGATGTCCACGACCAGGAGCGCGGTCGTGGCCGGATCGAGCCGGATGTCGTCCGGCTCCTCGGCGGTGGCGTAGTAGAAGGAGCGGTAAGCGGTCTTCCAGCTCATGTCGATGATTCCCGTTTCGCTATGGCTCTCACGATGATGGCGCCGATCTCGCGCGACGGGAACAAGCCGCCCGGCCGCAGGATCAGGATGCCGATCATGGCGATGGCAAGGACGACCTCGGTAAGGCCGATCACCTGCTCGCTGAAGATCCTGGCGCTGTTCAGGGCGCCCTCCAGCGACCGCAGCCCCTCGAAGGCGCCCGTCACGAGGAAGGTCCCGACGACGGCTCCGGTCACCGTGTTGGCGCCTCCGATCACCAGCATTCCCAGGATCACGAAGGTCTCGCGCAGATAGAAGACGTTGGGCGAGAACGAGGTGATGAAGTGCCCCCACAGCGCGCCGCCGATCCCGGCGAACAGCGCCGCCAGGACGAAGGCGCGCCAGCGCAGGTGCGGGATGTGGACGCCCAGCGCCCCGGCGGCCACCTCGTCGTCGCGGCTCGCCCTCAGCAGGCGGCCGGGGTGAGCCTCCCCGACCGTCCGCGCGACGTGTCAGGCGGCTTGCCGGGCCGGGGGCGAGGCGGTCGCCTCGCCCGACACGTCGATCACGACCTTGCCGCGCAGTCCCCGTGCGGCGCCGTTCTCCAGCAGTTCGTGCGCCTCAGCCATGCGGGCGAGCGGCAGCGTCGCGCCGATCACGGGCTTGACCAAGCCGCGCTCGACGAGGCTTGTGAGCGCGTCGAGCTTGCCTCGGTTCTGGCGGGTGAACACGAAGTGGTAGGCCGCGTTCTTGCCCCAGGCCTCGACGAGGTTCTGCGGCTGTGCGATGTCGACGAGGCTGACCACGCGCCCGAATGCCGCGAGCGTGAGCGGGCTTCGCGTGAGCGTGTCACCGCCGATCGTGTCGAAGACGACGTTCACGCCCTCTCCCCCGGTCAGCCGGGCGACCGCCTCGACATAGTCTTCGGCGGTGAAGTCGATCGCCTCGTCGGCGCCGAGCGAGTGCACGAAGTCGTGGTCGCGGGCGCGCGCCGTCGTGATCACCCGCGCGCCGATCGCCTTCGCCACCTGAACCGCGATCGTGCCGACGCCGCCCGCGCCGCCGTGGATGAGGATCGTCTCGCCGACCTTCAGCTGCGCGCGCTGGACGAACGCCTCCCAAACCGTGCCGCCAACGAGCGTCAAGCTCGCCGCCTCAAGGTGCGTGAGATTCCGTGGCTTGCGGCCGACGAGTTCGACGTCGGCGACGTGCTGCTCAGCGTAGGAGCCGGCGTCGCCGAAGATCTTCGGTGTGTAGTAGACTTCATCGCCGACTGCGAACTTGCGAACGTCCGAGCCCAATTCCTCGACAACGCCCGAGATGTCATGGCCGATGATTGCGGGCAACGGCACGTAGTCCGTGTAGTCGCCGCGGCGGATTTGGTAATCGAGCGGATTGACGGCAGTGGCATGCACCCGCACCCGCACTTGGTGCGGGCCGACCTCCGGCACCGGCACCTCGCGCAGCTCGAACGCGTCCGGCCCGCCAAAGCGGGTGAGGACGGCTGCTTTCATGGTCTTGGTCATCACGATTTCCTCTCGGTAATAGAGGCATAGGCGGGCTCCATGGCCCATGGTCCCCTTGGGACTCTGCCTATTTGACTTGTCGTGATTGCTCTCGGTAGCGGGTCTGGCCTAGGATCAGTTTCAACGAAGCTTTGAAAGCGACGCCATGGACGTGAACGACTTGAACCTGTTCGTGCGCATCGCTCAACTCCGAAGCATCAGCTCTGCAGCCCGCGACTTGGGCCTCACTCCGGCGGGAGCGAGCGCCAGACTGGCGGCGCTCGAGAGAAAGCTCGGGGCCAGGCTCCTCCACCGAACAACGCGACAGGCGACCTTGACCGAGGACGGCCTCGCCTTTCTGCCGCATGCAGAGCACGTTGTACTCGCAGCAGAGTCCGCCCGAGCGGCGCTCGGGCGGGAGCAAGCCGTGCCGCGCGGCACCCTGCGGGTGGCGGCTCCGGCCTCGTTCGCGCGCATGCATATCGTGCCAGGTCTGCCCGACTTCTGCAGGCAATATCCCGAGTTGGCCCTCGACTTGCGCATCTCGGACAGCGTTGTCGATCTCGTCGAAGGTGCCTTCGATGTGGCGGTTCGCTATGCCGAGCTCAGCGACTCGTCCTTCGTCGCGCGGCGGCTCGCTCCAGATAATCGGGTGCTGGTCGCATCGCCCGAGTACATCGAACGGCGCGGGCGGCCGAACACGCCCAACGACCTCGCAGAACACGCCTGCCTCGTTGTCGGTACGCTCGATCTCTGGACCTTCCGAGGAAAGGGTGGAGAGCTGATCGAGCGGCGTATCGCCCCAGGCCTACGAATCAATGACGGCGGTGCCGTGCGCGATGCGGCCTGTGCGGGGCTCGGCGTCGCTCTGATGGCCACTTGGTGCGCTGCGGACGAGCTTCGATCTGGCGCCCTCGTACCAGCCCTTCCCGAGTACCCGCTCGTCTCGACACAGACGCTTTGGGTGCTTTACCCAAGTTTGCGCGAACTGGCACCGAAGGTGAGGGTCTTCATCGACTGGCTTGTCGAGCGATTTGGGCGGCAACCGTACTGGGACCGAGGCCTTGAGAGCATCTTAGGGAACAGTCAATGACGCTCGCTCCTGGGCACTCAGATTACTGGGAGATTTTCGTTCACCTTACCTGCCTGATGTTGGTGAGAAACTGCCTACGGCGTTGCCGTTGCGGGGAGAGCCGGATACAGGGGCAGCCCATCCGCTGCCTCCGAGCCCTGCATGCCCGACGAGGCGAAAGAACCCCGCCGCCACAAGATCCCACGGGCGCACCACAAGGTTGAGAACTGGGCCGAGTACGACGCGGCGTTGGTTCGGCGAGGCAGCTTGACGGTGTGGGTGTCGCCCGAGGCGCTGGCGGCCTGGACACCGCCGAGCACGAGCCGGCGCGGTCGGCCCCAACGCTACTCCGACATCGCCATTGAGGCCGGGCTGATGCTGCGCCTGGCGTTCGGTCGCCGGTGGCGCCAGACCGAGGGTCTGCTGGGCTCACTCGTGGGCTTGCTCGGCCTGGATCTGCCGGTCCCGGATCACACGACCCTTTCCCGGCGCAGCGCCAACTTGGCCGTCGCCACGGCGCTGAACAAGGCCAGCGGGCCGGTGACCGTCGTCATCGACTCCACCGGCCTCAAGGTGTTCGGGGCCGGCGAGTGGCAACCGGAGAAGCATGGCGGCAAGCCGCGCCGGACTTGGCGGAAGCTGCATCTCGCGGTCGATCCCGACACCGGCGGAGCCCGTCAGCCAGACCATTTTCCGCCACTCGCCGCGGTGATCATCCCGCCCCGGTGGGCCGCCGTGCCAAGGCGACAGGGCGGAAACGGTTCCGACCCGGCGCGACCGGCACATCCTGGTGATCCGGGAGCGCGGCCGGCTCGGTTGGCAGAAGGCGGTCGGATACGGCAGCCGCTCCCTCTGAGAGGTCGCCATGCTGCGCTACCAGGTCCCCATCGGCCGAAGCCTCCGGACCCGGACCCTGCGCGCCCGGAAGGTCGAGGCGACCGTCGGATGCACAGTGGTGACTACTCTCGGCCCTGAAGGGCCGAGCTTCCGCGCCTCACAACGCAGCGTTCCTGTTTCCGTCCGGCAGCCCGGCTCGATCCACAGGCCGACACCCGAAGTCCTCGGGCCTTGATAACCTTTGACGCATTGAAATCG
This sequence comes from Skermanella rosea, assembly GCF_016806835.2. Taxonomy (NCBI): domain Bacteria; kingdom Pseudomonadati; phylum Pseudomonadota; class Alphaproteobacteria; order Rhodospirillales; family Azospirillaceae; genus Skermanella; species Skermanella rosea. The sequence continues at coordinate 192,586 of NZ_CP086113.1, forward strand.
GCGTTTTCGTGGTGACCGCAAGCGACACACAGAAACTCCGCCTGGGAACGCCGATTGTCGGCATGGATGCAGCCGCAGACGCTGCATTCCCGGCTGGTGTTCGGCGCCGGCGTGGTCCTGAGTTCTCCGCCGTACCACGCGGCCTTGTACTCCAGCATCAGCCTGATCTGATGGGGCGCCACGTCCAGTATCGACCTGTTCAGCCCTGACTTGGCCCTGACATTACTCCCCGGCTGCTCGATCGTTCCGGCCGCACTCGCCGTCATGTTCCGCACCTTCAGGTCTTCGACGACAATGACGCCGTGGTTCTTGGCTATCGCTGTCGTCGCCTTGTGCGCGGCATCCTTCCGCCGCCGCGCGAGACGGGCCTGGAACCGGGCGACGGCAAGACGCGCCCTGGCCTGATTTCTCGACCCCTTCGTCTTCCTGGCGACCTTGCGCTGAAGCGTCGCCAGCTTATGCCTTTCCCTGTCCGTGGTTCGCGGAAGCTGGATCACCTGCCCCGTCGACAGCACCATCGGCTTCGCGACGCCCATGTCTACCCCGACCGCCGGCCCCAGGTTCGGCATCGGCTCCGGCATCTCGATCTCGCACTGGATGGAGACATACCAGCAGTCGGCTTCACGACTGACCGTCGCAGTCTTCATCCGGCCTTCCATCGGACGATGCCGGACCCAGGCGACCCATCCAGCCTTGGGCAGGAATATGCGATCCGCCTCCGGTTTGAACTGCTTGGGATCGGGATACCGGAAACTATCGCGATCTCCCCGCCTGCGAAACCGCGGACAACCGGCGCGGCCTTCGAAGAAGTTCTTGAAAGCCTTGTCGAGATCGATGATGGCCTGCTGCAACGGATGGTTCGGCACCTCACGCAGCCAGGGCGCCTCGGCCTTCAGCGCCGGCAGTTCAGCGATCTGGGCGTAAGCGGTCAATCTTCTCGGATGGCTGCGGTGATATTCAAGCTTCCGCTGCTCGAGACACAGGTTGTAGACAAACCCGCACGCCCCCGCTGTCTGCCTGAACAGGGCCTCCTGCTCGACGGTCGGATACACGCGATAGCGGTATGCCTTGAGCCTGATCATGGCATGAGAGTATTCGGTCTCTCATCAGGAGGCAAGCTCATGAGTATTGAATATCGCAGAGGTCGTAGCGTCGTTTGTTCTCTGCACGTTCATTTGGTCTTCGTCACGAAGTATCGTCGCGGCGTCCTCAGCGACCGCGCCCACGAGGTGCTGCGCGACGTCTTCCTGGGTGTCTGTGCCGAGTTCGGCGCGCGGCTGAAGGAGGCGAACGGCGAGGACGACCACGTCCACCTGCTGATCGAGTACCCACCCACGGTTCAGCTTTCCAAACTGGTCAACAGCCTCAAGGGTGTATCGAGCCGCCTGCTGCGTCAGCACGACTTCCCTGAAGTGGCGCAAAGGCTCTGGGGTGGACATCTCTGGAGCCCATCCTACTTCGCGGCATCCTGCGGCGGCGCGCCGTTGGAGATCGTCAAGCAGTACATCGAGCAGCAGCGCCGGTAGGACTTCGGCGCGGACGCACCAAGGGCGCCTATCCCGGCCCTGAAGATGCCGGGTTTGCGGCACCAAGTAGTGGGATCAATCGACTCCTTCAAGGTGCCTTCGGAACGCTGAACGCCGTTGATCCAGTTGAAAGCTTTGCGGGTTCCGATGCTGTCGAGCGCCTTTGCCATAATTCTGTTCCTTGCATGTTGGCCGCCGTCCAAGGATCGGCGTGAGTTCATGGCGCTGATCGCGATCCCCGCCGTAGCCATGCCCGTTCGATTGCTGTAACGGCCGCCTTGACGGCAGGCTCGGTGATATTGGCGACGATCGGCACGATGATGATTGTCGCGCCCAGCACGCGCAGAGGCAGCGACCAGTCCTTCAACACGTCTCCGACAAGCGAGATCACCAGAAGAACGCTCGGATAGACCGCGAGCCAGACCATCGCCGTCTTTTTCAGGCGTTCGAGTATCGCGTGTCGCACCCCCGGCCGCTTTCACCCTTTGAGCCATTGACTGACGCGCTCGGCCAGCATGACCACCGTGGGATTGGTGGCGACAGACGGGACGTCGGGGAAAATGGAGGCGTCCGCGACGCGAAGATTTGCAACGCCGCGCACGCGGCCCTGATAGTCCGTCACGGCATTCGGATCGTCGTCGGCTCCCATCGGCGCGGTGGAGGTTGGGTGATGATAGATGTCGAGCGACGCCGGCAGCGACGCCTCCAGTTCCGCCGGCTCGATGATAGAGGGGCCGGGGACCAGTTCCTGCGCGATGATCTCGGAGAGCGGTCCCTGGCTCGCGATCTTGCGGATCATCTCGATGCCCTCGACCATCAACTCCCGATCTTCGGCTTCGCCCAGGATGTTGAGGTCTATGACGGGCGCGGTCCCGGGATTCCGGTCGCGAAGTTTCACGGTGCCGGTCGATCTCGGGCGGGTCAGCGCCAGCGCGAGCATGAAGATCGCTCCGGTGGGCGAGTCCGCCGGATTACCATAATGGACAGCGCTCACATGCAAGTCGCCGTCATCCGGCCCGCCCTTCGAGGACCGCGCCCAGAGGATTGCGCCGACTGGAGGGATCGGTAGCCCCAATCGCTCGGGACGAGCCGCCCAGACCGTGGAATAGAAGGGATGCTCCTGCAATCGCTGCCCGACCGGCAGATCGGCGACCACAGGAATATTCTGCGCCTGGAGATCGGCGGCAGGGCCGATCCCAGAACGCAGCAGGATTGCAGGCGATCCATATGCGCCGGCTGACAGGACAATCTCACCGCCGCTGATCCGTTCGCCGTTGGCGAGGATCACCGCTCGCGCCGCTGCGTTCTCGACTTCGACACGATCGACAAGCGTTTCGCTGCGGATTGTCAGGTTCGCTCGCGCGCGAACGGCGTCTGAAAGGTAGGTCATGCCCGTGTTGAGGCGCTGACCCGTGCGATTGTTCATGGGATAAGGGCCGGCTCCGAAAGGTGACTCGCTGTTGAAGTCCTTGACGCGCGCGAATCCCGCCAACTCTGCCGATGCAATGAACGCCTGCTGCATGTCGGAAATTTCGTCGTCTTGGAGCTGATGAATCGGCTCCGGTCCGGAGCGGCCGTGGCATTGGTCGGATCCGGATACGGTTCGCTCGCTCGCTTGGAATGCCGGCAGAACATCGCTGATGGACCACTGTGGGAGACCCGCCCTCGTCCAGCGCTCGAAATCGACGGCCGGAGCGCGCATCCAGACGCCCGCGTTCACGGCGGAAGAACCACCAAGCACCTTGCCGCGTGGAACCGGAAACGACTTATCCCCCCAACTCGGCTCGGACGTAAATCCCCAATCATGGTCCGGATCGCCGCCAATGACGGTCTGGAGTCGAACCGCATCGGGGTAAGCGTGCGGCGGATAAGACTTACCCGCCTCGATCAACAGCACACGACGCGACGCATCTTCGCTGAGGCGATTGGCCAGCACGGCACCAGCAGAACCACCACCGACAATGATGATGTCAAATTCGGGCTTGCCACCGGCTACCTCTGAAGGAATAGGGCGATCAATGCTGAAGACCGCCTTCTCATTGTTGTTGGCCACGAGTGAATTTCCTTTTAGCTCTACCGGATGATCGGCCAGGATTTACGCCGTCGACTTCGTACAAACTCCGGTGGAAGATCAGGGAAAAATCCATTTGACGGAATAGGTCTGTCGGTCCCATCATACTGGACACAATGTCCGCAATCCTTTCGATCGAATCGCTTAGCGGCCTTGTGGCGTTTTCGGTCGCTGTGGAGTCTGGTAGTTTTGCGGCCGCGGGGAGGAAGCTCGGATTATCCGCTTCGGCCGTTGGCAAAGCCGTGGAGCGACTTGAAGCACGTTTGGGCTTGCGACTGCTGAATCGCACAACCCGATCCCTTGCTCTGACCGGCGAAGGCGAAGTTCTATACCGATATGTCACCCGCATCCTGAAAGACCTTCAAGATGCAGAGCGGGAGCTTTACCTGGTCCAGAAGACGCCACGAGGCCGACTCAAGATAAGCGTGCCGACGGTGATAGGGCGAAAGATCGTGATGCCGGCGCTTCGCGACTTCCAGACCTGCTTCCCGGACGTAACGACCGACATCAGCCTCGATGACGTGAAAGTGGATATAATTGAGGGTGGCTACGACCTGGTGCTACGGCTGGGTGATTTGGAGGATTCAACCCTACGCGCGCGGAGGATCGGGCCGCATACCTTCATGACATGCGCGTCGCCCGAATATCTGGCTCAACATGGCACACCTCAGACACCCTCGGATCTCAGCGATCATTGTTGTATCCATTATCGTTTCCCCACGACCGGGCGACCGGAAATATGGGGGTTCAAGGGTTCGCCACTGGCGAAGCCGATCAAGCCGGCCATCATTCTGAATGATGGCGAGGCCCTCGGGTCCGCTGCGCTCGGCGGGCTGGGGATTATTCAGGCACCAAGCTATCTTGTGAAAGAAGACGTTGCGGCGGGACGCCTTCAGCCCGTCCTTGCGGATTATACGGACGAACGCGGCAGCGTTTGGCTTGTTTGGCCGCCAATGTCCGCGCAGGTTCCAAAAGTTCGCGCATTTATCGACTTCATCGCCGAGCGAATCTTTGAAAAGCTATATTGAGCCAGCTTGCTAGAGCGGCGAGCGGTACTTGGGGCAAAAGGCCGGGCAGGCATGAGGCGGGCTGGGGTTGGTTGTGATCGGCCCTGGTGCCATCTTTCCTGATGTGTCCGCCCTTGAGAAACTTTCACTTTCCGGCCTGTCGCGCGGCGACCTTGAAGCCCTGACCGAACGCCTGCTGGCAGAGAATGCCGCGCTGAAGCAGGCGATTGCGGACTTGCGAGCGGAGATCGCCACACTCAAGGGCGTGAAGGGTCGGCCGGTGATCCGGCCGAGCGGCATGGAGCGGAAGACCGAGCCTAAGCCGGAGGGCACCGACAGCCGACGCGGGAGGAAGCGCCGTAAGACCGAGCGGCTGGTCATCCACGAGGACCGGATCATCAGGGCTGACGTACCGACCGGCTCGCGCTTCAAAGGTTACGAGGACTTCGTCGTCCAGGATCTCGAGCTGCGCCCGCACGTCGTTCGCATCGTAAACCAGCGACGAAGGCACCTACTCGAGCGCCGTCACGCGCGTAAATTCCTGGTCATGGATAAGCGGAAGACTTGCCCACGGATGGGAGCCCTGGCGTGGTTGGATCAGGCGGCAGCGGCAGCGGTGTGAGGGGCGATGTTCATGCGGCCAGGATCGGCGGGGTTGCCGGCGTCGGGCGGTCGCCAGTTGAACGGCAGCAGGGTATCGAGCGCCTGGATCCTGGTCCGTCCGATCCGGCCGATGACGTCGGTCAGGTAGGCTTCCGGGTTGATCCCGTTCAACCGGCAGGTTTCCACCAGGCTGTAGATCACGGCGGCGACCTTGCCGGCGGCATCCGAGCCGATCACGTTCCAGTTCTTCCTGCCGACGGCTATGCCGCGCAGCGCCCGCTCGGCCGTCAGGTTGTCGATTTCCAGGATGCCGTCGGCGGCGTAGCGGACCAGGGCATCCCACTGTGCGTTCATGTAGCCGAGCGCCTTGGCCAGTTCGCTGCGCGGCGCCACCTGGCTCAGCCGCTCGGTCAGCCAGATCCGCAGAGCATTGAGCAGCGGCACCGCCTCGCTTTGGCGCACCGCCAGGCGTTCCGCGGGCGGCAACCCGTAGATCCGCCGCTCGATGCGGTACAGCGCGGCAATCTGCTTCACGCCCTCGGCGGCAACCGGCGAGCCCTTGGCGCGCACCAGATCGACCAGCTTGCGGCGGGCATGGCCAAGGCAGCCAGCCTCGACCATGGTGCCGCCCCGATACAGGTGATCGAAGCCGGAGAAGGCATCGGCCTGCAGCGTGCCGGTGAAGCCCGCCAGGTGCTGGCCCGGATGCTTGCCAGCCCGTCCGGCGGAGAAGCGGAACACCGCGATCGAGGGCTCGGCGCTACCGCGCGGCCTTGTGTCGTCGGCGTAGACCCAGAAGCGGCCGTCGTGAGTACCGGAGCGGCCAGGATTGAGTACGGTCACCGGCGTGTCGTCGGCATGGATTTTGGTCCGCCGGAGCAGCAGTTCGAGCAGGCGGTCGGCAATCGGCGCCAGATCGCGCGCGGCCGCCTCGACCCAGCCGTACAGCGTGGTGGTGGCGAGCAGAACGCCGAGCCGGGCGTAGTGCGCCGCCTGCCGGTGCAGCAGCATGTGATTGAGGTACTTGGCGATGACGACCTGAGCAATCGTGCCGGCGGTGGGCAGGCCGCGCTCGATCGGCCGGTCGTCAGGCGCCGGTGCCTGGGCCAGCTCGCCGCAGGCCCGGCAGGCGAACTTGGGCCGGACGGTGACGTGAACCTCGGCATGGGCCGGCACGAGGTGGAGCTGTTTGCTCTCATCCTGGCCAATCCGGGCCATCTCCCGGCTGCAGCACGGGCACTGCGTGCTGGCGGGCAGGATCTCGCGGACCACCTGCGGCAGACTATCGGGCAAAGGACGCCGGCCCCCGCGATTGCGGCGGCGCCGTCCGGTCGTGTCCGCGCCTGAGGGTTCCGCCTCGCCGGGATCGGCTGGCGCAGGTGCTGCCGTATCGAGCAGGCTGAGCTGGTCCGGGTTCATCCTTTCCGAGGAACGGCCGAAGATCCTGTGGCGCAGAACCGCCAGGAACGTCTCCAGCCGTTCGTTCTCGCGCGTCAGCACCGCGACCCGACGTTCCAGCGCGGCGATCCGCTGGAGCGGATCATCCATCGGGTTCGCAGGATTGCTGTCGCGCGGGGCTTCATCCATGTAAAGAAAGTATCCGCATCGGCCCTCCTGGTAAACAGCAGCAGAAGCAGTAACATAGAAGTAACGTAACCTCTGTTCAGACGATAAAGAGAGGCTTCGCAATGGGCTTTGTCTTGGCGGATCGCCAGTCCAGACCGTCAACGAGCAGCGACATCTGGGCCCGGCTGATCGTCACGATGCCATCCGCCGGGCTTGGCCAGATGAACTTTCCCTCGGTCAGGCGTTTCTGCATCAGCAGAAAGCCGGTGGTGTCGTACATCAGAACCTTGATCGTGTGCGCCGAACGTCCCCGAAAAACGAAAAGATGGCCACTGAAGGGATCCTGGAGCAGCACTGTCTGGATCTGTGCGGCCAAGCCGTCGATGCCGCGGCGCAGGTCGGTCCGACCCGCTGCCAGGTAAACACGCACGCCATCCGGCAGCCCAATCACGATCGCCTCTCGACAACATCGAGCAGCCGGTCCAGGGTCATGGCGTCGAAGCCACGCCCAATCCGGAGGACGCTACCCCCCTTCAGAACCAGTTCGATCCGGTCATCCCGCGGTTCCGGGACACTCACCACCGGTTCGGCGACATGGACCGCCAGAAACGTCGCCGCGGTTTCTGATCCGGCCGATGATGTCAGGGCGTCGGCGGCCTGCGCTTTGAGCCGGGAGTTCCAGTAGCCCAGCGTGCCCGCCTTCAGCCCATGCTCCTCACTGTACAGCCGCAGCGACAGGCCGCTGCTCCTCCAGCCCGCCACGTGATCCCGCCAGAACTGCTCCCGGTCTCCCAAGTGCCCGCCATCGGCCATCGCAGCCTCCATCGATTTCCTGCCATCAGGAAAACTCGGCTTCAACAGACCGGTGGAAAAGGTGCCTTCGTCGCTGGTTTACCTTGGTCTTGGACGGACGGCCTCGGATGGAGGCGGCCCGGACTTGCGGCATGGACCGTCAAACGCTGTGCGACTGGGTTCACCGCTACAATGCCGAAGGGGTTCGGGGCTTGTCCGATCGCAAGCCTCCTGGGGGCATCCCGAAGCTCACGGCCGGGCAGGAGGCGGAAGTGGCGGAGTGGGTTCGTGCCGGCCCCGATGTGGCGGAGGATGGCGTGATCCGGTGGCGCCGGAAGGATCTGGCGGCGCGCATCGAGCGGCGGTTCGGGGTCGTGCTGGCCGAGCGCAGCGTCGGCGCGTTGCTCAAGCGCCTGGCTTTCCGGCACGTGTCGGTTCGGCCCGTGCATCCGCAACAGGACGCGCAAGCCCTTGAAGCGCATAAAAAAACTTCGCCGCCCTGATAGTCAGGGCAGTACCCGAGGCGGCCAGGAGCAAGCCGGTCGAGGTATGGTGGCAGGATGGGGCGGAGGGGCCCCATGCCCGTGTCGGCCAGCAAGGCACCTTGACCTATGTCTGGGCCGATCACGGCAGCCGGCCGCGCGTGGCGCGCGACCTGCGCTATGAATGGACCTACCTGTTCGGGGCCGTCTGTCCCGCCCGGGACGTCGGTGCCGCTCTCGTCCTGCCCCGGGTCAACATCGACGCCATGAACCTGCATCTGGCCGAAATCGGCCGGCACGTCGCCAGCGGTCACCATGCGGTAGTGGTGCTCGATGGTGCCGGCTGGCACAAGCCGGGCGACAAGCTGAAGGTGCCGGACAACATCAGCCTGCTCCATCTGCCGCCCTACTGTCCGGAACTCAATCCGGTTGAGAACATCTGGCAGTTCCTCCGCCAGAACTATCTCAGTCATCGCGTCTTCGACTCATATGAAGCCATCGTCGATGCCTGCTGCAAGGCTTGGACGGCTCTCACAAGTACTCCGCAGCGCATCCGATCCATCGCAACCAGATCATGGGCGAAGGTCGATGTCTAATGCCGTTGGTATAAGAACAAATCCGCCCAAGAAAAAACAAATCTGAGGGAGAGAGCAGTGTACGTTTGCATCTGCAATGCTTTCACGGAAAAGCAAGTTTGCACGGCGATCCGCAAGGGAATATCAACACCGTCCGGCCTGTTCCGACATCTCGGTTGCGTTCCGCAATGCGGGAAGTGCGTGCCCACGGTGCGGTACATGGTGAAAGAGACTGACAATCTTTCGAGCGCCTCCGTACATTATGATGAGATTGATCATTTTGGATTGCAGGCTGCCGGATAATGGCCGCAGTTTCCCAATAGTTTCCATAAGCACGGTCCTTGATGACCGGCCTTGGCATGCCGGCGTTCAGTCGGATTACCTGACCGCCGCGGGATCGGGCGAAGTCTGCCCGCCCGGTGATTTCTGCACCAGCGTCCATCAGATTACTGTGTTACCGGATAATTGGATCCGGAGCGATCTCGGAACTTCTGAAGGCATGAGCCGCGATGTTGCGGCATCCATGTTGCCTCATGTCCTCGAACATCTCGGTGATCGCTGGATTGGTCAACGCGCTGACCGCAGCCTCCGCCGACACAAGCCTGATCAGGGCCATGGTGTTCGGCGACATGTCAAGCGCGTTCCAGTGAGCGGAGAATTCCTGGAAACCATTGAGTCTGACCAGCTCGGCGATCCAGCTCTTGGAACGCTCCCGATAGCCGGTGGCATCGAGATCAGCTGGCCGGTCGAAGAGCAGCAGGTAAAGTGCCATCTCACCCTCCGTGGCCCTCACCGCGGTGCGTGGCAAAGGCCGACTATCGGCATTCAGAACAGCGCTACGATATTGAGCCATATTACTTGCCACCACCCGTACAAACGCTTGGATGCCGCCGCGTCACATACTGGATCCTGTAACCGCCAGCGGCGTCTTGATCAGCGTCCGGAAAAATCCAACTTTCTACCGTCAATCATCAGCTGCCGGTGTCCGGAAACAAGGATCTTTCCAGGCGGTTAGCCCTCGATTGTCGCTTCAGTGGGCCATGAAGACCGGCACGCTGGCCATGGCCAGGATGTGGCTGGTGGCCCCGCCCAGTATCATCTGACGCAACCGGCTCTGGGTGTAAGCGCCCTTGATCAGCAGGTCACCACCAAGCTTATCGGTCTGCTCCAGGATGGTCTCACCAATGCCGCGATGCTGCGGAACATGAAGGGCGTGCGCCGGGATTCCAGCCCGGACGAGGGCGCGAGTCATCTCGTCCCCGGACGGGCCGGCGACCAGGCTACCCTCGACGGTAAGCACAATGACCCGGTCGGCTTGCTCAATCAGCGGGCGGGCAAAGGCGACCGTGCGCGCCGTCTCGGTGCTGGCGTTCCAGGCGATCACGATCGTCCTGCCGATCTGCGAGGGCGATCCGGGCGGCGCCACGAGGACCGGGCGACCGCTGTCGAACAGAAGAGTTTCCAACACAGCCATGCGCGGCGGGGTGGCGCCGCGGGAGGGCTGGCCCACGACCGTCAGGTCGAACAGCCGGGCATGCTGGCCGATGAACTCGTCACCCGGCGGCGCCTCGGCTCGGAAGGCTGCCCACGGACCGCCCGCTTCAGGCTTGGTGTCGACCGGGATCTGACGGTCGCGCAGGTAGACCTCGAAGGTTCTGTGCGCGCGTTGGATACCCTCCCAGTCCTCGCGCCGGAACTCCTCGATTACGTAGGGCGCGCCGATGCCGCTGGCCGCGATGCTGCCGGCGAAGTCCGGGCGGACGTGCAGCCCTTCCAGGTAGCTGGCGAACCGGCGCGCCACCAGCACCGCCGATTGCAGGGCCGATGGCAGAAACTCACTCTCTTCGATCGGGATCAGAAGGTTTTTCATCGCTTCATCCCCTCTGGATTGGCTTCAGCCATCCGCCTCGGACCAGCGCGGTACTACAATGACTGCCACTTCCACCATTGCAGCCCCGCCATTGGGTCGGACACCGCGATGCGCAATTGCTTTCCTTGACGGGCCATCACAGCATTGCAGGAAGGATCAATCCGGATCGACAAGTCGGGCTGGATCCTATCGATATCCGGCCGGTGGAAGAGCCGCCTGGCGACCCTGAGCGATTGCGCACCGCAGTCACACCACCTTTCCCCTGACTCCCGGCGGATGATCTACTGCGTCTTCTGACGTGGGTCGTCTTCAGGGTTCACGTAGTTCAGCCCCCACGGCCCTATGGAACTGATCTGAACAACCGTTTCCTCGTCGGTGTAAGCGAAATGCGTCATACCGGGACTGAAGGCGAAGAAGCTGCCCGCAGGCAGGGGCTGGGCCTTGTCCTTTTCGGCGGTCTCTCCGCTGCCGAGCTTGAACGTGCCCGATATCACAGTGACGACTTCAGCAACCGGATGCGTGTGAGGCGAGATGTGATAGTTGCTCGGCAACTTCAGCCGCAGGACGAACGGCTCCGCCTTGCTCGGATCGCCGTACAGCAAGGACGCCTCAGCCCCTTTTGGAATAACCGGCGGGGCGGCTGACCACTTGATCTCCTGTGGCGTCAGAATCGTATGAACTTCGGGATGCTCCCCTGTCTGAGCGGCTGCGGCACAACCCGTTCCTATCAGGAAGAGAATGCTTGTTGCTGCCAAGACGGCGTTCATAATGCACCTCCCTGGATTTCCGAAGCTTTCGTGTCTACGGCGCAGAGTCTCCAGGCAAGCCATATTGCGCGCTTTTCAAGCGGCACACATTTGCAATAAAGATAGAGCCGCCCTCCGACAGCAGCATTGTATCGCCGCAATTCGGCATACGGTCATCCTTTAGCCCACCGTTGGCGTGAAAGACTTGAACCGCAGGGAAGGTGAGAGAGGACATCAAGATCGTGATCCGCTGCAGGATGACACTGCCGTGCCGGCTGCTCCGATCGTCGAGCAAGAGGTGGAATAGAGGAAGCGGCCATATCATCTCGCTTCTCAACGGTGTGCGAGCCCGCGGAACTGAAATCAATCCATGCCAGCCGATCCGAGCCTTTCTGAATGTGACAGCAGCCGGAAACCCTTACCGTCCCCGGCGGACTTGGATGCGGTCTACGAGGCGGCGCTCACCCGGTACTTCGCTGATCGGCACTCCAGGGTCGATGACTTCGTCGGTCGGCATTTCTCCCTCCGGGGCACCTTGAAGATCCACCGCCGGGCGTTGGGCCTGGACATCCTCCGGGCACCGGTCAACCTGATGTTCACCGTACCGACCGCGACACTCAAGCTCTGCGCGACGCTGGCACGCTGGGCCGGGAAGTCCGACGCCGCTCACTGGCTCGACACCCGCAACCTGTTCCTCGAGACCGCGGTATCCCGCCACATCACCGAGTTGATCGAGGGTGAGCTTCTCGCCGGCCCCGGGGACAGGGCAGGACAGCAAGACCAGAGCGATCCGCTGGCCGAGGCGATGCTCGCCACCCCGGCGATCCGGACACTCCTCGCGCAAGCCGCGACACAGGGGAATGACCGCGGCGCCCACGCGTTCGAAACGCGGCTGCGCCAGGCGTTGACCGCCTACGGCGGCGCCCGTACCGCCGCGGGAGAGATCACCACGGCGGCTGTCAGCCTGTCCGTCGGCGCCATCGTCTTCCACCAGATGACGCCCGGCATGCTCACGCTCGGCCCCAGCATCGCCGCCGTGCTCGCCCACCAGGCAGCCATCGAGGCGTTCCCGCTGGGCGTCGGCTTGGGTGCGCTGTGGTACTCCTTGCTTCCGGTGTCCCCTTCGACGGAGCTGGTGGTCGGCATCACCGTCGGCCTGGCACTCCTTGGCGCTACCCTGGCGGCCTTCGCCGGGATCCTTGCCGATCCGATCCAGCGACGCCTCGGCCTGCATCAGGCACGGCTGCACCACCTCCTCGACGTCCTGGAAGCCAACCTTCGCGGTAGGACGGCGAGCAGCTTGAGAGTGCGGGACCACTATGTTGCCCGCCTGCTGGATGCTCTGGATTATGCCGGTCTGGTTCTGCGCCTGACGCGCACGGGCTGAGCATGTCTCGATTTCGATCCTGCTGCTACCACCCGGCCGACACTCCTATGCCGCAACGAATATGCTTAATGCGACAATACTCGTCATGACATGGCCAAAAAGTCATCAAATGGAAAATACATTGAAGCTTGGGAGAATGGGTCACACAATGAGATCCAACAAGACACAGATGGACAAAGCGCCATGGATCCCGCTTCGTACCCTGACGTGACGCTCAGAAGCTTTTCCACCAGCGCGAAAGCCGCGGATTACCTCAAGAACGAAGACTTTGTCTTCATGGAGGCTCCTGGACGTTGGCTGCGCCTTGAAGAGACAGGGCCGGTATATGCCCGGATCGTGCCAACCGCGGGAACCTTTCAGGTTCGGGTGTGCCGGTTGCAGAGGGGAACGTAGATCGCGCCCCGCCAACGCATACTCGATCCGGGGAGCCTCCTCATTTGCCTAAGACGCGGCCGATAAGTTGTATTTTCAACCTTCTTCACTGTCCATGATGTGACTAGGGACGAGGCAGTACCAGCTGGAGATAGATTCATCTGTTTCTGCCAGCGCTTCATACGGAGAGGTGGCAGACAGGCGCCTACAAGAGTTCTCACCTTCAACAGCCCGCACGTGCCATGTCCAGCGCGGCCCCCAAACCGACCAATTGCCTAGATCGATTTGGTGGTTGACCGCTTCCAGCGTGGCGGAGTATCGGCAGTTTTTGAGCTTTGCCCTGGAGAGTCATCGTGGTGGATGCTTTGCCAGCCGGTCCTGGCTCGGCGCCAGTGTCCAGTGATCGGCGGTTCCAGCTTCTCGTCGACGCCATCAAGGACTACGCCATCTACATGCTCGATCCGCAGGGGATCGTGAGCAGCTGGAATCCGGGGGCGGAGCGGTTCAAGGGCTACAAGGCCGAGGAGATCATCGGCCAGCACTTCTCCCGCTTCTACACCGAAGAGGACCGGCAGGCCAGCGTGCCGCGGCAGGCGCTCGCCGCCGCCTCGGATGAGGGGAAGTACGAGACGGAAGGCTGGCGGGTCCGCAAGGACGGCAGCCAGTTCTGGGCGAGCGTGGTCATCGACCCGATCCGCGGCGAACACGGAGAACTCCTGGGCTTCGCCAAGATCACCCGCGACATCACCGAGCGCAAGAACGCTCAGGAGGCCCTGCGCCAGAGCCAGGAGCAGTTCCGCCTGCTGGTCCAGGGTGTCACCGACTACGCGATCTTCATGCTCGACCCGACCGGGCGCGTCACCAACTGGAACTCGGGCGCGGAGCGGATGAAGGGCTATGCCGCCGCCGAGATCATCGGCCAGCATTTCTCCCGCTTCTACACCGACGAGGACCGGGCCGCCGATGTTCCGAACCGGGCGCTGCGGACAGCGGGACGGGAGGGGCGGATCGAAATGGAGGGCTGGCGGGTTCGTCAGGACGGCCGCCGCTTCTGGGCGAATGTCGTCATCGACGCCATTCGCGACGAGACCGGAGGCTTGATCGGCTTCGGCAAGGTGACCCGCGACATCACGGAGCAGCGGCAGGCCCAGAAAGCCCTGGAGGAAGCGCGTGAAGCTCTGTTCCAGGCGCAGAAGATGGAGGCGGTGGGCCAGCTGACCGGAGGCGTGGCGCACGACTTCAACAATTTGCTCCAGATAATCAGCAGCAGCCTGGAGGCCGTGGAGCAACGGCTCGCGGCCGGACAGATCACCGTGGGCCAGCACATGGCAGCGGCCCGGACCGCGGTGGATCGGGCCGCGTCGCTGACGCAGCGGTTGCTTGCCTTCGCCCGCCGCCAGCCTCTCAAGCCGGAGTACACGAACCTGAACGCGCTCGTGCCTGGAATGCGGGACCTGGTCCAGAACTCGGTCGGGGAGGCGGTTCAGGTGGAGATGAGGCTGTCCGAAGGGCTCTGGCCGATCCGGGTCGACGCCAACCAGGTGGAGAGCGCGCTGCTGAACCTGGCGATCAACGCCCGTGATGCCATGCCCGACGGAGGACGGCTTGTCTTCGAGACGTCCAACATCCGGATGAGCAAGGCTGATGTGGCGTCGGAATCCGGAGTGGCGCCCGGCGACTACGTCATGCTCGCGGTGACCGATACCGGCAACGGCATGACACCCGATGTCCTGTCCCGCGCCTTCGAACCCTTCTTCACGACGAAACCCGTCGGTCAGGGAACCGGCTTGGGGTTGAGCCAAGTTTACGGCTTCGCCCGGCAGTCGGATGGGTGTGTACGGCTCGAGAGTGAGGTTGGGCGGGGCACCTCGGTGAAGCTGTATCTGCCGCGCTATCATGGGGCGGAGGAAATGAGGTTGGTTCCCCAATCAGCCCCTGAACCCCAGACGCTGGTGGCAGGGGCTGTTTTGGTGGTGGAGGACGAGGCAATTCTCCGCATGTTGCTGGTGGAAGTCCTGGAGGAGCAGGGCTACACGGTGCTGGAAGCCGAGAGCGGAAATGCTGCGTTGCCCCTCATCACCTCTGCGGAGCGGATCGACCTTCTGGTGACCGACGTAGGCCTGCCCGGCATCAACGGCAGGCAACTTGCGGAGATGGCGCGGTCACTGCGGCCTGACCTGAAGGTGCTGTTCCTGACCGGCTACGCCTACACTGCGATGGACAGGGAAGTGCTGGGACCGGGCACGGAGCTTCTCAGCAAACCTATTCCCATTGACAGATTCTGTTCCAGGGTGCGTCGCATGCTCCAGGGCAGTTGAGATTTCCTGACCTTGCCCCGCCCGACCGGCCCACCCGGCTGGTGAGCGATGACACTGCCCCTCACTCCTGCTCGCCTTTTCGGGGTGCAATCAGGAAAGGCTTGTCGCCCCGGGCGATGCGGTCGAGCAGGCGACGCACCCCGCGGGTCCGCTCGTCGGCCGCCGCGACTAGCCGGTCCAGCGCCTCGAAGTCGAAGCTCACCGGCGCCAAGCGCGCGGGTTCGATCAGATCCGCGTCCGGCGCCACCGCGGCTTCCCGGGGCTCAGTCGCCAGTTCCGCGAACGGCGGGGTCAGCGCCCGCCTGGGCCGGCCGCGCGGTCCGCCCCTGGCCCGGCGCCGGGCGGCGGTTGTCTCGGCCCGAATCGGCAGCAGGTGCTTGAGCCCGTAGAGCCGCCGCGCCCCCTGTCCGGTCCGGCCGGTCACCTCGGCGGCGCCCTCGAGCCCGACCAGCGCATCGAGCATCCGCGACGCGCCCTCGACCGAGCAGCCCAGTGCCTCGGCCAGGGCCGAGACGCTGAGCAGCGGCGAGGCGGCCAGCAGGTCGACCGCCGCCGGCAGCCGGGAGTTGGACCGGCCGCCGGCGCGTCGGGCGACCCGGGCGCGCGCCGCCAGCCATTCCCGCTCCATGGTCAGCAGCAGGTCGCGGCCGTCGGCGGCCTCGCGCCGGACCGCGTCGAGGAAGCGCACCGTGAAGCCGTCGGGATCGGCCGCACCCGCGCGCAGTGCGTCGCCCCCAGTAACGGCGGCCAGCAGGTGGATCATGGTCCCGTGCTCGCGCAGGTACAGCGGTACGGCGGCGCGGATCGCCGGCCGGCTGCCCTGCCCGGCCAGCCACTCCAGCATGCCCAGCGCGGCGGCGAACAGGGCCGGCCGGTCGCGGCCGCCGGCCCGCAGGCTGTCCAGGGCGGCGTCGCGCAGGGCCGCTTGGTCGGCATCGGACGCTGCCAGCCACCCCCGCAGACCGACCGCGTGGTTCAGGCCGGTGGTGTCCCGGCCGCGGTCGATCGGCGGCGCGGCGGGGTCGGTCCGGAGCGGCAAACCATGCAGGTGGGCGGCCAGACGGAAGGGATTGAACCGCGCCGGATATATCGGAGGCCATCTGGCTTGAGTCACGCCGCCATGGCAACGTCCTTGGTTTGTGAACCGCACCGGGTTTGCCGAAGGCTCCGCCTCGCTGTGAGCCGACACCTCCGGGCGTGTCCCCTCCCAACGGTCGGGGCCAGGCTCTACTCGCTGCGCTCCTCGTGCCGCGCGAGCGCGTCACGGCCCTCCGGGTGACGATCCCTCACGCCGGCTACGCCCCGACGGCGGCCTGCCCGGCCCGGGTCGCGCGGCCTGGACGGCCGCGCTCCACCGCCGTGCCACGGCCTTGAGCCGCGGCGGCGGGCCGTCCCGCCTCGGCTCCGCCATCGGCCGGCAGGCGCCTCCCGGCGGCCGCGCTCGCTTGCAGGACGGCCAGCGCCGGCCGCAGGGCTGCCGGCCCGGCTCCACCGGATCCGCCAAGCCCCGCGTCCGGACGCATGACCGTCCCGCGCGCTCGCTCCGAACCGCTCTCTCGACGCCGGCATCATAACCGAGGGGCCCCCCCGGGCCGTCAAGGGCGGCGCCATGCTCGGGCAGCGGCACCGCGCGACCCGCAAGGCGGACCCCGATGTCTCCCGCTCCCCGTCCCCTCCGGCCGCCTCGCGGCTCGCGCACCGCCGCCGCCCTGCGCGTGGCTTGCGGCCTCCGGCCGGAGCTGCGCTCCCCTTGACCGCTCTCCCCCTCGTTCGCCCAAGGCGCGTCGACAGAGGCGCGGCAGCGCGCCCCGCGACGATGGCGCGCGCCAGATCCCCCCCGCCGACGGCAGGACGGGAAAAAGAGGGAACCCGCGCGACCGGTCAACAACAGCCGAACCCGGAGTCCAAGCCATGACGCAGACGCACACCCCGCTGAAGCTCACCCTGTCCTCCCACGGCGAAGCCCTGCGCAAGCTGAACGACACGGTCCGCCTCAAACTCCGCCAGCAGCACGAGGAGGCCAAGCTGCGCGCCGAGGAGCTCACCCGCCAGTCGAAGCTCTGGCTCGAGGCCAGGCGCTACCCGGCCGACGCCCCCGCCGGCCAGGTCCGGGCCGACGTGCTCGCCGGATCCCACGATGACGCCGCGAGGGGCATCCGGGCGCCCGAGCTGCCGGGCTACATGCACCGGCCGACCGGCTCCGATGCGACCGCCCGGACGCTCCCCGCCCCGGCCTTCTGGATCGTCTGGCAGGACGGCCGGCCGCAGCCCATGACGCCCGGCGAGATCCACCGCGAGAGCCTCCGCCTCATCAACCTGCACGACCTGGGGGAGATCCGCCGCTCCGCGCTGAGCGACCGGCTGCGGCGCGAACGCGAGGCGATGGTGCTGACCCTGAAGCATCACCGCCGCATCACGCCGCTGGTGAAGTACACCGACCTCGACCCCGCCGAGGCGGCCGAGCGCTTCGAGGCCCAGGTCAGGGCCTTCCTGACCGACGCCAGCTTCGCCGACTGGGACGGGGCGCTCGCCTGGTGCCAAGTCCAGACCGTCTACGGCGCCTGCCTCAACGCCTACTCGAACCTCAACACCACGGCCGACCAGATGGGCCGCATCGCTGCCGAGGGGCGCGCCCTGCGGGCCGAGGTCGGCAGCCGCGACGTCGGCGAGGACAATCTCGAGCGCCTGCGCGACCGCTACCGCAAGCTCGAGAAGCAGCACGCCTTCTGGGAATGGCGCCTCGAAGCCGCCTGCGAGGCCTACCGGCGGATCGTCGCGACCGTCCAGGTCACCGACAGCGGCGACATCCCGCTGTTCCGGAACCTGGCCTCGGAATGGACCCCGCCGGCGGGCGGCGCCCGACGGTCCGGACGAAAGCACCGCCCGGCCTGACACGGACCGCCGGGGAGCCGGGATGACGCCCCGGTTCCCCGGTCCCCGATGCCGACCGCCGCCAAGGCGGCGCGGGGAGCGCTCCCGCGCTCCCCGCGCCGTTCCCGAACCCGTCGCGTCGGCCCGAAACCCGTCGCCACCGCCGCTCCCTGCCTCCCGCCCGCGCGCCGGCACACGGGAAAAGAGGAGCCGGGCGTCCTCGCGAAACGAAGGCAGGACATCCCGCCACCCCGCGGCCGGACCGCCGGCCCGGCATCCAGGAGATCGACGCCATGACCACCTTCAACGCTCCCGCCTTCCGCCTGTTCTTCAACACCGGCAAGCGCTTCATCGAGACCGGCGCCGCCTGGCCCAACCGCGCCGGCACCGGCTTCAACGTCCAGCTCGACAGCCTGTTCGGCTCCCGTCCGCTGTTCCTGGTCCCCAACCTCGACCGCGACGGCCAGCCGCAAGGCCCGGCCCCCTTCAAGGTGCTCTACCCGACCGGCCGCATCCGCTCCGACGGCAGCTACCACACCCGGGCGTGCGGCGTCGCCCATGTCAGCCGCGACACCCACGGCTACGACCTCTACATCGCCGATCCCGCCGGCAACATGCGGCTGTTCCTGCGGCCCGCAACCGATCCGGCGCACGCCGCCAACGATCCGCCCGGCGACGACTCCGCGACCGCCGACGGGATCGGCCACGACCCCGATACCGGCGAGATCCTCGACGAGGAGACGGCGGTCCCGGACCGGGTCGCCGCCGGTCGCCGGCGCCGGGCCGCGGGGGCCTGACCGCCCCGGCCTGCCCAGCACGGCGGCGGGGGACCGGCCCCGATCGCCGAAGCCAACCCGGCCGGGCTCCCGCACCGGTGCCCGGCCCTCCCGGAAAAACCCGCCCCGCCGGCCAGCGGCGGTCCGGCGGCGATGCCGAAACAGGAGACACCATGAGCACTCTCCAGGACGATCCCGACACGACCAGCCCCCCGGACAGCCTCCGGGCCGGCCGGCCCGGCTCTCCGGGCGTGCCCCCCTGCGGGGGTCGGGCTCTACTCGCTGCGCTCCCCAAGCCCCCTGGACGGGGTCTTGGCCCTTCGGGTGACGATCCCTCACGCGGTTCCGACGGGTGCCGCCCGGCGGGCCGCTTCGACCTCGCGCGGCAGGTCACCGACCGCATCATCGCCCAGCTCGAAGCGGTCGACCCCGCCGACTGGCGCTGCCCGTGGAACAAGGCCGGGGCATCCCGCCTCCCGGTCAACGGCTTCACCGGCAAGGCCTACACCGGCACCAACACCCTCCTGTTCTGGCTTGAGGCGCGGCGCCACGGCTACGCCAGCCACCGCTGGCTGACCTTCAACCAGATGCTGAGGCTCGGCGGCCGGCTGTCCGAGGAGACCCTGGCGCGGCCGAAGGGCCGGCGCGACTGCGTCGGCATCCGCTACGGCACCTTCGAGAAAAAGGTCGCACCCTGGGTCGACCGCGACGGCCACATCCGCGACACCGAGACGGTGCCCTACGCCAAGGCCTTCCGGGTCTTCAACGTGGACCAGATCACCGGCCTGCCCGACCGGCTCTACGCCGGCCTGCCCGCCGACCACGGCGAGACCACCCGCCGGCGCATCCGGGACTTCGTCGTCACCGCCGGGGTCAACCTCAGCCACGGCGGCGACGAGGCCTGGTACCACCCGGCCAGCGACCAGGTCAGGATGCCGTTCCTCTCCCGCTTCGTCGAGCGGTCCGGCGCCGAGGGGCCGGAACACTACGACGCCACCCTGCTGCACGAGATCGTCCACTGGAGCGGCCATCCCGCCCGCCTCGGCCGGCCCGACCTGGCCGCCCCGGACGTGCGGGCCACAGCCCGCGAGGAACTGTGCGCCGAGTTCGGCGCCGCGATCCTGTGCGCCTATTTCGGGGTGGCCGGCCGGCTCCGGCACCCCGAGTACATCAGCCACTGGCTGGCCCACCTGAGGTCGGACAGCCGCGCCCTGTTCACCGCCACCCGGCAGGCGCGCCTGGCCTTCGAGTTCCTGCTCGAGCGCGGCGGCCTGCCCAGCCCCGACGAGGAGCCGGCGCCGGCCGGCGACGCCGCCGGGCCGTCCGCCTGGAAATGAGAGACGGGGCGGGGTCCCGACAAGAAGGAGGTGCGACGGACCCGGTGACGCGCCCGACCCCGGCCCCCGCCGATCCCGGCGGGGGTTTTCGCTTTCCGGAGGATCACGACCGATGCCAGACTTCCCGCTCAGCATGCTCCGCCACAGCCCGCGCAACATGCGCTCCGTCGGCAAGGACGACGGCCTGGACGAGCTCGCCGCCTCAATGCGCGAGCGCGTCGCCCGCGGCCAGCCGCCGCTGATCCAGAGTCTGCGCGGCTGCCGGATCAGCCCCAAGAAGATCGAGATCCACGCCGGCGGCCGCCGGCTGTCGGCCCTGCTCAGGCTCCGCCGCGAGAAGGTCATCCCGGCCTCCCTCCCGGTTCCGGTCGAACTCGACCGCCCCGAGGACGCGGTCGAGATCTCGATGGTCGAGAACCAGATGCGGATCCCGCCGCACCCCTACGACCAGGTCGCCGGGTTCCGGAAACTGGCCGAGCAGGGACTCGACCCGGACCGGATCGCCCAGCGCTTCGGCGCCCGGGCCTTCTGGGTCCGGCAGCGCCTCGCGCTGGCCGGCCTGCACCCGGACCTGCTCGACCTGCTGAAGCGCGACGCGCTGCCGATCGCCTGCGCCCAGGCGCTGACCCTGACGGCGGACCAGGACCGGCAGCTCGACTGCTGGCGGCAGCTCCCGCCGTGGCAGCGGGACGCGTGGCAGATCCGGCGCATCCTGCGCGACGCCAGGACGCCGGTGGGCGCCGCCCTGTTCCCGATCGCCGACTACGTCGCCGCCGGCGGCGTCATCGAGCGGGACCTGTTCGACGAGCGCGACCAGGGCACCATCGGGAGCCCGGCGCTGTTCGCCGCGATGCAGCGGGCCGAGGTCGACCGGCGCATCGCGGCGCTGAAGGCCGAGGGATGGGCCGAGGTCATCGAGTGCGACCCCGGCCTCGGCTGGAGCCGTCACGCCCGCGACCTGAACCTCGAGGAGATGGCGTGCGCGGGCCAGCGGGGGCTGACCGAGGACGAGGCGGCCGAGTGCCACCGCCTCCTGGCCTTCATCCGGGAAACCCCCGATCCCGGGGATCCCGCGGAGGAGCGGGACGCCCGCCAGGCCGGGATCGACGCCGAGCGGCGGCTCGAGGCCCTGGACACGCTGGCCAAGTCCGGGGTCTACAGCCCGGAACAGCGGGCGGCCGGCGTGGTCCTGGTGCTCTACGACCCGCCCGGCAGTCTCCAGGTCCGGGAAGGCTACGCGCGCCGGGCCGACGGCCCCGCCCCGAGCGCTTGCGCGGACGCGCAGGACAGCCAGCCGGGCGATGCCGGCTCGGGGACGCTTCCGCGCCGGGGGATCCCGCCGGGGCCGACGGTGCTCCGGAGGTCCCCGACGGAGGCAGGCCCTACGCCGCCGCGGTGCTGCAATCGCTCGCCGCCGCCAAGAGCCACGCCCTCCAGGACCTCGTCAGCGGCGATCCCGAGACGGCGGTGCGGATCGCGGTCCACCAGCTGATCGACGGCGGCTACCGGCTGAACCCGGGTCCCGCCGGAGCCGACCGCGTCGGCTGCGGATGGTCGAGCACGTTTTCGCGCGGGAGAACCCGGTCCTCGACGACGGCCTCCGGGAGGTGCTGGGCCGGATCGGGCTGGCCGACACGGCGGTGGTGCCCGCCGCCCGCGACGACGCCTATGCGCGGCGTCATCCCGAGCGGTGGCGCGCCCTCCTGGACGCCCCGTACCCGCTGGTGCTCCAGGCCTTCGCCCTGCTGGTGGCGCGCGGCGTGGGAGTCCAGGCCGGGACGATGCGCAGCCCGGAGATCTTCGCTGCAATCGCCCGGGCCGGTCGGCTGCGCATGGCGGACCGCTGGCGGCCGGACGCCAGGTTCCTGGAGGGCCTGACCAAGGCGCAACTCCACGCGATCCTGACCGGCAACGGGCTCGGCGCGCTGTCGGAGCGCTGGCGGGAGTGCCGCAAGCCCGAGCTGGTCGAACACATGGCGAAGCTGTTCGGCGGCTGTCCGCCGGTTGGCTGCGGCCCGGCGCTCCAGGCGGCGTGCCTGGACCTGATCGCCGACTGGGTGCCGGCCGGACTGGACTTCGACGTCCCCGGGCCGGACCCCGGACCCGTCCGGGAGGCGGCGGAATGACGACCGGCCTGGCGCCCGAAGCCCCGGCTTCCGGCCACCGCGGGAACCGGCCGCCCGTCAGGCCCACGGCTCTCCCGGCGCCGACGCGGCGGGAGAGCCGTGGGCGGAAGCCCGGGCGGAACCCCGCCGGTCCGGCCCGGTCCAGGGAGGCCCCGCCATGACGCCCCACGAGGCGGCGTACGCCGAGCTGGCCGGCTTCCTCGTCGACCTGGCCGGGCGGCTCGATCAGGAACACCACGACCTGATCTGGGATCGCCTGATCCGGATCGACCTGCGCCTCAGGGCCCTGCAGGCCGGAGAGCCTCCTCCCCGGTCCGCCGCGCGGTGGCGCCGGCGGCACCGCATCCTTCCCGGCCTGCCGGGACCCGACGGCGCGGCCCCGGCCGCCGCGAAGCCGGTCCCGGGGCACGGCTCATCCCGCTGAAACCCTCCCTCCACGATCCCCCGCCGCGAGCACGCCCCGGCGGGACCCCACCGTATCCGCCACCAGACAGGAGACAGGACATGCCTTGTTCGCTCACCCGCACCCAGCGCTGGATCCTGGCCGACTGCACCCGCATCGCCCTCACCGGCTGGCTCCTCACCGACCCGGCGGTCGAGCGGAAAGCCCGCCGCCTCGCGTCCACGGCCACCACCCTGTTCGGCCTTCAGTTCGGCCGCTTCGCTGACCTGGCGATCGCAGAGTTCGGTGCCGGCTACCAGCCGGGCAGCATCCTGCCCGGCGTCCGCTTCCCGCTCAGCATCGAGGAGGCCGCCGCCCTCGCCAACGACATCGAACTGGAGCTGGCGACCGACGACCAGCTGCACGCGGCCGGCCTGATCGCCGCCCACAGCCCGTTCGCCCAGCCGGAAGTCTGCTCGCGCGACTGGCGCACCTACGTCGCCATGCTGACGGCGCTCGGCCTGTCGATCGACGACGAGACCCGCGGTTGGCGCGACCTGGTCCGCGAGCGGCTGCGCTCCTTCCGGCACGCCGTCTCCGGGGCCGACGCGGCGGACTGAGCCGCCGGTTCTCGCTCTCCCCCCTGCACGAGGCTTGACGCCATGCACGCTTACCGTCTCTCCCACCACGCCGGGCGGATCACGGACCCGCCGGAGCCCACCCGGCGCCACACCCTCCAGCCCGGCCCCGAGCCGTCCGGCGGATCGCCGGCGACGCACGGAAGCACTCCGGCCCCCATTCCCGGAACCGACGCCGGAATCGCTGCCGGAGGGTGCCGCCGCGCCCGGCCGAACCGGACGGCCCCGACCCGGGGGCCGGCATCATGAAACGCGTCCTGACCCTGGCGGAAAGCCTGCGCGCCCGGGCGTTCCTGGTTCGGGCGATGCCGGACGAGATCGATCCCGAGGCGCTGGCGGCACACCTGGAGGAAGCCGCGGACCGGATCGAGCAGCTCGAACTGCGGCTGGTGGCCCAGCCGACCCGCGTGCTGTGGCTGCACTGACCGGCTTGCCGCAGGCCGGACCGGCGCGATCCCGCGCTTCGCCCGGCGAGCCATCGCCTTCTTCAACCCGATCGTCCTGGAGTCAGCATGATGAAGAACCGCCATCCCCTGCTCGCTACCGGCCGCGCCGCACGGCCGGGTTGCTACGCCGCCCTGCCCGGCACCGGTCCGGCAGGCGCCCGCTGCTCCGGCTGCGTGCTGCTCGTGCCCGAGGGCTCGAAGTTCGTCTGCGCACAGTACCGGCGCCTGACCGGGCGCAAGGGCAAGCCGATCAGCCCCGACACCGAGGCCTGCCGGTATTTCGAACGGCGCGGGGTCTCGAGCCGCTGATCCGGACCCCCGCGCCCGGGCTTCGCGCCGCCGGGGGAGAGCGGGCCCTCTCGGCCGCGCTCCCCCGGATCGCCTCGCCGACGGTTCGCGCCGCCTCCGCGGCGGCAGGCGGTGCCAGGCGCGGCGGGCCGTCCCTCTCCCCGCCGGCCTTGTCTCGGAATCCCTCGGCGCGCCCCGCTCCGCCGGTCGCGGCCGCACCCCTGCGCTCGCGACGCGGCACCGCCGAAGCCGGGCCTGTGGACCCGGCCCAGCGGGTCAGCCGCTCCCTTCAGACCGGCATCGTCCCGACAGCGGTCATCCCGGCGACACCGGGATCCGGCAGCCGGAAGCCGGACCCCGGAGCATCCGGCGCCAGGATCGGATCAGCACGTCATCCCCGACGGCATCGACAGGGAAGGCACTCCAAAGAGCCCGGAAGGCCATCGCGGGAAGGAAGACGGTGCCGACGGGACGCCGGTCCGAGGGCTGCCGGCAGTGGCACCCCGGCCGGCACCGGCCGAGGCCCCTGCTCCGCCAGCAGCCTTTCAGGCCTTGACCCGGAACGTGCCCTTGATATTCCCGGGGTTGGCCACGGCGATCTGGATATGGGTCTGCCGCCAGAAACCCGAGGTGCGGTAGATCCGCTCCCCCTGCGGGAACAGGCCGCGAACGGTGTCATACGGAGACTCGCCGCTGTCCAGCACGAGCCTGTGCAGGTGGTTGATGACGGCGCAATCGAGATACCGCCTGGCCTTCACGTTCTTGGGAACCGGCGATCCGGCGGTGGTCGAGGCGTCGATCAACGACGTATAGGCGACCTCGATCGCCTCGGCGCCGTCACGCGTGGTCGCGTCCAGGCAGTTGCCGAGGTCGATGACGGCGCCGACGACGAACGCCGTCCTGTAATCGCCTTTGCCGACCTTCCACTCGGCCCACTCGCGGGCACGGATCGGGTCGGATTCCCAGAAGTAGACCCCGCCGCCCAGCCAGTCGTACCGTTCGACCGACGCGACCATGGTCTCTCCGCCCAGGATCCGCTCGCCGATCTCCCCGTCGCAGCCGTGATAGCCCAGGACGAACGACGGCTGGAGACGGCTCATTTGCCTTTGGCGCGCCCGACCGAGCTCCGCGTCGCGATCCGTGCCGCCGATCCCTTGAGCGTCGGCCGCCTCGACAGCACGACCGCGGCGCCCCTAGCCGCCGTGTAGAGGTATTCGGCCATCTGCTGCGGGCCCTTGCTGTACCGCTTCGTCAACGTGCCCTTCGCGGTGAGCACGCCTTCGGCCCGCAGGACATCGCGCGCCCTGCCGGGATCCCCCCCGATATTGTCCTTCAGGTTCTGGGCTGCCGCCCTGATCTTGCCGACCGCGATGCTCATCCGCCTGCCTCCCGTTCATCGCGCATCCTACCAAGCGCGTCGGCTCGACCGCAAGAGAGGCGGCATGCATCGTCAGGTCGGCGCCGGCGCTTCGACCGCCGGCGCCGGCGTGTCGCCCGCAGGGTCGGGACGGCGCAGGAAGGGGACGGTTCCCGCCGTCCGGATCCCGCCCCCGCCGTCCGAACACGATGCCGACACAAATGGGGGCGTCCCGTTCCGCGATGGCGTCCGGGACATTGCGGTCCGGGTGACCGCCGGGAGAGCGCCGCCCCCCATCACCGGCCGATCCAGACCGGCGGCAGATCGCAGGCGATCCCCTGCTTTTCCCGGCGTTGGGTCCGGCGGCATTCCTCGGCCATCGCCCGCGCGTCGTTGAGGGCGGCGACCTGCGCCAGGAACGCGGCCCCCTGGACCGCGGCGGCGCCCTGCCGCGCCCCGTCCCAGCGCCCGACGCCGTAACCGGCGCCGGCCAGCAGCAGGCCGGCCGCAGCCAGCATCGCCCCCGTCGCGAAACCCGACCGGCGCACGATCCGCGCCGCCTCCCGCCGGGTGGCCAGGCCCGCCGCCTCGGCGACGCGGCGGACCAGCTCGGCCTCGCCCTCCGGCGTCAGGCGCCCGGCCCCGCCCCTGGCCGCCTCCCCGGCGGTCTCCGCCGCCTCCATGACGGTGAGCAGCGCCAGGCGCAGCGGGCTGTCCTCCTCCATGCCGGCCCTGGCGCAGAAGTCCTCGACGCGCCGCGCCCCGCCGCTCACGGCAGCCAGTCCGCCTGGGTCGTCCGCTCGCCCTCGAGGTCGCGCAGCCATTTGCGGACCATGAACGCGTAGGTCGGGTCGAGCGGCCTGCCGTCGCGCCCCTCGGCGCCGGAGGCGGCGGCGTAGAAGCCGATGCCGGCCCTGCGGACCAGATCCATGCAGGCCAACCGCTTCATCAGGATCGGCACCGCCCCGGCCCGGACCATCGCCGCCAGGCCGGGATCGTCCAGCGTCCGCCCGAACGCGCCCGCCATCGTCCTGCCCTCCCGGATCACGCCCTCGTTCATCACCAGGAAGACCCGCCGGGGACGGAAATACCCCGCCTCCCAGATCGACAGGACGTGCTTGAGGTCCTCCTCCTCCGGCCCGAGGAAGTAGAGCGCCAGCGGCTCGATGCCGTACTCGCCGCAGAACTCGACCGGCAGCAGGTCGCGGCCGTATTCCTGGAGCACCCGGTCGCCCCCGCCGAGATCGAGGACGGCGGAGCGCCGCTCCGCGACCATCCGGTTGAGCACGCCGGACAGCCACTGCTTGACGTCGGGCAGTTCGTCGGTCTCCGGGACCAGGGCCTCCGGGAACATGCCGGCGAGCGTCCGGGAGCGCGCGTCGCCGTCGGCCACGAGGACGTCGCGGCCGCGGTCCCGCGCCCGCCACACCAGCTCGGACAGGCCGGTGGACTTGCCGCCGTACCCGCGCCCCAGCCCGACCGCGAGCACCGGAGCGGGGGATGCCCGACCCTCATCCTTCGCCATCACGTCCTCCTTCCGGACCGTTCGTTGACCTTCGACCTGAAGCGCGCCAGCACGTCGTCGGCATCCGGACCCGGCGCCGCACGGTCCGTGACGGGGCTTTCCGGCGCCGCGACGGACGGAGGCCCGGTCCGGACGGCGTCCCGCCGGCAGGCCGGCGGGACCTCGCGCCGGGACGCGGCAACGTCCCTCCGGACGCGCCACCAGGTGTGGCGGACCGCTTCCGGGGTGAGCGGCCTTCCCTCCGGGGACAGCAGGCCGAGCCCGGCGAATCCGCCGGCCAGGGCCTGCCAGCCCGGCCGGTCCTCCCGGAACAGCGCCGCGAAGGCGTCGTGCCTGGCGTGGAGCCAGCGGTACAGCGGCGAGCGCCGCGACGCAGACCGGGCAATTCCGGCGATGGCCTCCAGCTCCGAATCGGCCTCGGTCCTCATCGCCACCCCCTCGCACCGGGGCCTTCCCGCCGGCGGCCGTGGACCGTCCGTTGACCTCGCCGTTGAGGTTCCGTGGACCCTCCGTTGAGCAGGCGCGGAAGCTCCGCGGCCCGGAAAGCAGGCGGCGCCGAGGCGACCGACCGCCCAGGACCGTCGGCTCCGGTCACCGGCGGCGGAAGGCTATCGCAAGATAAAAGACGCCTCCCCACACCACCCTCCCCACCCCTTTATTTTCGCGGTTTCCGGTGTCCCCACCCCTTGGCCGATCTCCCCGGCGTGGGGTAGACTACCGCGTTACAGTAGTCTTTTCCGGGAGGGAAGTGAAGTGGCTGGCCGGGTTCCCCTCGCCCGGACGCGGGACGGCTTCATCGAGCGGTGGCTGAAGCCCGCGCCCGGAACGGCGCCGCCGACGGGCGGACGCGTTCCCCTGCCCGGCCTCGGGAAACCTCCCGCCGTCCGGCGCGGCACCGCCCGACTGGCGGGCGGGTCCGGGTCGCCGTACCGCCGGCGCGCGACGGTGATCGTCTCCTTCCACCGGCTGCGCGGCGCGGGATACGCCAAGCTGCACGCGCACCTCCGCTACGTCGAGCGGCCCGGCGCCGGCGAGCGGGCGGTGGCGGCCGAGCTGTTCTCCGCCGGGAGCGACGGCGTCCCGGGGCATGAGAGGATCGCGGCGTGGCGGGACGACCGGCACCAGTTCCGGGTCATCCTGGCCCCGGAAGACGGCCATCGGCTCGACATGACGGCCTACACGCGCGCCTTCATGGCCGAGCTGGAGGCGGCCCTGGGCACCCGGCTCGAGTGGGTCGCCGGCATCCACGAGAAAGCGGACGCCGCCCACCCGCGGAACCGCCACGCCCACATCGTGATCCGCGGCGTCGACGACACCGGGGCGGACCTGGTGATCGGCCGGGAGTTCATCCGCCACGGGATGCGGCGCATCGCCGAGGAGCTGGCGACCCGGCAGCTCGGCCAGATGAGCCAGCGGGAGCTGGACGCCCACCTCGCCCGGCGGGCGGAGCGCGCCGGGGAGCGGGTCCGCGCCGCCGGCCGGCGCGGGGACGGGCGCGGCCATGACTGACTTCACCGTCGCCCAGATCATCGCCCACCCGGAGCCGTTCGTGCAGGCCGCCCGGCTGTGGATATCGTCCAACGCCGCGCTGCTGGCCGGCTGGGCCGCGGGCGCGCTGGCAATCGCCGGGGTGGCCGGGTTCGGGGCCGGCGCGGTCGCGGACCGGCTGCGCCGGGCGGCCGGGGAGCGGCGCCGGTACGGCGGCCTCCGCGCGGCCCGGAAGGCGGGGCTGCTGCGCAACCCCGGGCTGGAGCGCTCCGGCATCCCGATCGGCCGGATCGGCCGCAAGCGGCTGTGCTGGGTCGACCAGGAACCGGTGCTGGTCACCGGCGGGACCCGGTCGGGCAAGGGGACCGGCGTGATCCGGCCGGCCTGCCTGACCTACGGCGGGCCGATGGTGATGTACGACGGCGGCAAGGGCGAGCTGTTCCGCGACACCTCGGGCTGGCGCGCGCGCTTCAGCCACGTGCTGAAGCTCGACCTGACCGACCCGGACGGCGTGCACTTCAATTTCCTGGACGAGATCGACCCGGCCAATCCGGTCGCCGGCGCCGACAACCTCGCCAAGGCGGTGCCCCGCCCCGACGACGCCGACGGCCATTTCGAGCCGGCGGCCGATCGGCTGATCGCCGCCGTGATCCTGCACGTGCTCCACGCCGCGGCGGCCGACCGCCGGAACATGGCCGAGGTCGTGCGCCTGGTCTCCCGGGGCGACGCCGGCATGCGCGACGTCATCCGGAGCGCCGCGCACCCGGTCGCCGTCGACCGGGTCAACGGGCTGTTCGGCGGGGCCGTGCTCGGCAGCGGCGCCGACGAGGGCATGAAGTACCGGCAGAGCGTCTACAACAGCGCGCTCGTCCGGCTGTCGGTGTTCGAGGACCCGGTGGTGGCGCGGATCACCGCGCGCTCGGACTTCCGGATGCGGGACCTGTTCCGGCTCAGCCCGCTGCTGCGGCCGGTGTCGCTGTACCTGACGACGCCGGCGAGCGAGGACGACCGGCTGCGCCCGGCGACCTCGCTGTTCCTGTCGCTGCTGATCGGCGCGATCCTGCGCGAGCAGCCGGCGCTCGACGGCGAGCCGCGCTGCCTGCTGGTGATCGACGAGTTCGCCAGCCTGCGCATGGAGATCCTGCAGACCGCGATCACCAAGATCGTCGGGTGCGGCGCCACGATGCTGCTGGGCGCCCAGTCGCTCAACGCGCTGCGCCAGGCGCCCTACGGCCCGTACAACCAGTTCCGGGACAACATCCGCTGCCACGTCGCGTACGCCGCCAACGACGGCCTGACCCAGCAGGAGATCTCCCGGTCGTGCGGCACGGTCGCGGAGCGGCGCACCTCGGTGAGCCGCGGCCGGCCGGCCGCGGGCTGGGGCCGGACACACACGGAGACGCGGAGCGAGGTGGAGCGGCCGGTGCTCGACGCCGGCGGGGTCCGGGCGCTGCCCGACCGCGACGAGCTGATCCTGATCACCGGCCAGCCAGTGATCCGCGCCCGCAAGATCCGCGACTTCAGGGATCCGGTGCTGAGCCGCCGCCTCGGCCTGCCGCCGGCCCCGATGCGCGGCCGCGACGGGCGCTACCCGGGGCTGCCGCGGTCCCCGGACCCGCAGGGACCGGGGCCGCGCGCGGCGCCCGCCGGGCCGCCGCCCGCGCGGCCGAAACGCGGGCGCAAGCTGATCGCAGCCCCGAGAGCGACGGATGAGGAAGGTTGAGGTCAAGCTCTACCTGGATCCCGACCTGGCGTCCCGGGTGGCCGAGGCGACCACACGGTTCCGGTCGGCGGGCCGCAAGGTCAGCCGCAACGACGTGCTGGAGCAGCTGATCGAGGACGGCTTCCGGATGTGGCGCCGCGAGACCGAGGCGGTCGGCCGGGTCGAGGCCAGCATCGCCCGGCTGCTCGACCGGTCGGCCCGGCACGACCGGCTGCTGCGCTCGATCCTGCTGACCCTGGCCGACGGGGACCAGGCGGAATACCGCAGGGTGGTCGGGATCATCGAGCGGGAGGACGGCGATGCGGCCTGACCCGGCGGTTCCGGACCTGACGGCGGCCAACCGGGCGGAAAGCCTGCGCCGGCGCCTCGAGGACCTGGAGGACGCCTACGGCCCGACGATCCGCGCGGCGCGGACCCTGGCCGGGTGCACGGACATCGCGGTGAACGAGGACGGCGCGATCTGGATCACGGTCGGCGGGCAGGACAGGCCGGCCGGCGCCCACCTGTCCGAGCAGGCGGCCCGGCGGATCGTGGCCCTGGTGGCCGACATCGACAGCCACCCGGTGGAGAAGGCGGCGCTCTCGGCCAACCTGCCGACCGGCGAGCGGTTCGCGGCCCTGCTGCCGCCGACCGTGCGGCGGATCGTCTTCTCGATCCGCCTGCCGCCGGGACGGATCTTCACCCTGGAGGACTACATCGCGGCCGGCATCATGGCCGAGGCCCAGGCCGACACGCTGCGCCGCGCGGTGGCCGAGCGGCGCAACATCCTGATCGTGGGCGGCACCGGGGCGGGCAAGAGCACGCTGGCCAACGCGCTGCTGGCGGAGCCGGACTTCCGGGCGAGCCGGACCTGCATCATCCAGGACCAGGACGAGCTGAAATGCAGCGGGCCGAACGTGGTGCGCGCCTTCACCGGCCCGATGACGGCGCGCGAGCTGGTGCGCGAGTTCCTCCGGCACAATCCCGACCGGATCGTGATCGGCGAGATCCGCGACGGCCACACGGCGCTGGAATGGATCTCGGCGAGCAACACCGGCCATCCCGGCGGGCTGTCGACCGCCCACGCCAACTCGGCGGCGCACGGCCTGTCGCGGATCTCCCGGCTGATCGGGCAGGTCGCCGTCAACGTACCCCACGCCGACATCGCCGAGGCGGTGGAGCTGGTCGCCTTCCTCCGGCGGGAGCGGGACGGCTCGAGGCGCTTGGCCGAGATCGTCCGGCCGGCGGGGCACGACGGCGGGCGGTACCTGACCGAACCCGCGTGACGGGATTGCGCCCCGCCGCGAAATCTGCCACACTGACTACCGCGGATCAGTAGTCAAAAACTTGGGAGGTAGACCGATGCGAACCGCTTATCCGTCTGTCACCATCGGGCTGATCGCCGTCCTGGCCACAGCCCCGGCGCTGGCCCAGTTCGCCGGCGGGGGCACCGCGGCACCCTTCCAGCAGGGCATGAGCACCGTGCTGAACTGGGCCTTCGTCGCCGGCGTCGCGATCGCCCTGTTCAGCTTCCTGCTGGCCTGCGTCTTCCTGTTCATGCGGAACCTGATCGGCTTCGCCGGCGGCGTGCTGGGCGTCGTGATCGGCGGCGCGATGATGGCCAACGCGCCGACCCTGGTCCAGTCCCTGACCGGCCTGACCAGCGCGTTCTGACCCGTGGAGACGGGGCGCACCTACAAGAGCCTGGAGGTGCCGCCGAACTATTTCGGCTGCCACATCCACGTCGCCCTGATCGCCATCCTGACGCCGGTGGCGGCGCTCCTGGGGTTCCTGTTCCTGCCCTGGCTGGCGGCCCTGCTGCTGGTCCTGGGCGCCCTGGCGCTGTCGGCGGCGATCTTCGGCATCGGTGCCTGGCTGGGCCGCGCCGACCCGTTCTGGGTCGAGGGCGGGCAGCGGCACCTCCTGGACGAGGAGAGCTACCTCGATGTTTAGGATCGGCGCCAGCCGGGGCGCCGCCGCCGTTCCGCTGACCGAGCGGCTGCCGTGGGCCTACTTCGCGGGGCGCGGCATCGTGTTCCTGAAGTTCGGCGGGTTCCAGCGGACCCTGCGGTTCCGCGGCGGCGACGCCGCCAGCATGGGCGAGGGCGAACTGGACGCGGCCATGGCGCGGCTGCACGACGCCCTGCGCCGGGTGCGCGGGCAGATGAGCCTGCACCTCGAGGCGCGCCGGGTCCGGGCGGCCCCCTATCCCGGGGGAGAGCTGTCCGACCCCGACCGGCGCCGGCAGTGGCCGGACCCGGTCTCGTTCCTGTTCGACGAGGAGCGGCGGGACGCCTACGACCGGGCCGGCGCCCATTTCGAGACCGAACGCTACGTCACCTTCGTCTGGCGGTGCGCCGCCGCGGCGGCGCAGCGGGCGCGCTCCCTGTTCGTGACCGGCCGGGGCGGCGGCGGGACCGGCAAGGAGGGAGAGCGGGAGCTCCACGAGTTCGTCCAGGCCAGCGACACCGTCAAGGGGCTGCTGGACGGGGTCATGAAGGAATGCCGCTGGCTGGACGACGGGGAGACCTTCGACTTCCTGCACAAGGCGGTCTCCACCGGCGGCCACCCGGTCCGGCCGTCGCACGGCAAGGCGCGGATCGACTACGACGTCGCCGACTGCCGCGTGGTCGGCGGCGCGGAGCCGATGCTGGGCGGCTGCCCGATGCGGGTGATCTCGGTCAGGAACGCGCCCGACACGGTTCCGGCCGCCCTGGCGGCGCTCGACACCGTGCCCTTCGAGCACCGCTGCACGCTGCGCTGGATGGGCCTGGAGCACGGCGAGGGCCTGCGGCGGATCGAGAGCCAGCTGCGGGACTGGGAGATGCTGGGCATCGCCATGGTCCCGATGCTGATCTCGTACCTGCTGAGGAGCGACCGGCAGAAGACCAGCGAGGCGGCCAACGCCATGGCCGAGGACGCCCGCGAGGCGCTGCACGCCGCCCGGCGGGATGAGCTGACGATCGGCTACGCCAACCTCAACGTCGTGCTGTGGGACCGCGACAGGATCGGGCTGGAGGGGCGGATCCGGACGGTGACCGACATCCTGCAGCGGCTGGGGCTGACGGTGACGAGCTACGCGGTGGCGCCGGTGGACACCTGGCTCGGCACCCTGCCCGGCCACATCTACGCCGACCTGCGCCGGCCGATCCGGACCAGCGTCAACCTGGCCCACTTCGCGCCCTACTCGTCGGTGTGGAGCGGCGACGCGCGCAACGGGCATCTGGGCGGCGCGCCCCTGCTGATCGCCACGACCGACGGCTCGACGCCGTTCCGGATCAACCTGCACCGGGGCGACCTGGGGCATACCCTGGTCCTGGGACCGTCCGGCGCCGGCAAGACGACCCTGCTGAACGCCCTGTGCGTCGGGTGGCGCCGCTATAAGCGCGCCAGGGTGTGCATCTTCACGATCAAGGGCGGCGGCGAGATCCTGACCCGGATGCTGGGCGGCGTCTCCTACGATGTCGGCGCCGTCGGCCGGGACGCCCTCGGCTTCCAGCCGCTGCGCCACGCCGACGACCCCGACGAGCGGATCGAGCTGCTGGACTGGATCCTCGGCCTGCTGCGCGACCAGGGGGTGGCGGTCGACACCGGGGTGCGCGAGGAGGTCACCGGCGCGCTGGACCTGATCGCCGGCAACCCGCCCCGCCGGCGGACCCTGACCCACCTGTCGGGATACCTGGGCCGCCCGGCGCTCAAGCGGGCGATCCAGCACTACGCCCTCGACGGCGGGAACTACGGCCGGCTGCTGGACGACGACGAGGACCGCATCGCGCTGTCCGACATCCTCAGCCTGGACATGACCGAGCTGCTGAAGAAGTCCGACATCGCGCCGCATGTCCTGGCGCACCTGTTCCGCTACGTGGAGCGCCGGGTGTTCACGGGCGATCCGGTCCTGCTGGTGGTCGACGAGGCGTGGCGGTTCCTGGGCGACGCGCTGTTCACGGCCAAGTTCGAGGAATGGCTGCGCGCCGCGCGCTCCAGGAACGTCGTCGTGGTGTTCGCCACCCAGAACATGAAGGATGCCTTCGACGGCACGATCGGCCGGGTCCTGGCCGACGCGGAGAACGTGCCGAACATCATCCTGCTGCCCAACGACCGGGCGCTCAGCGAGAAGGGCCGGAGGCCCTACGAGCAGCTGGGCTTCAACGAGCGGGACATCGGGATCGTCGGCCGGGCGTGCCCGAAGCGCCAGTACTACTTCACCTGCCCGGCCGGCCGGCGCCTGTTCGACCTCGAGCTCGGCCAGCTCGGCACGACGCTCTGCGCCTCGACCTCGACGGAGGACCTGAAGGCCGCCCGCCGGATCCTGGCCGACCAGCCGGACAGGTTCGCCGAGCGGTTCCTGGACGCCAAGGGCGTCGGCTGGGCCGCCGAGTACATCCGGCAGGAACGGGAGGACCGCGAGGCGGCCGGAACGGACGCCGCCGCCGCATAGCAGGAGGATCAAACGATGCGCCGCATCACGCTGGTTCTCGCCGGGACGCTTCTCGGCGCACCGGCCCTCGCCGAGACGATCACGATCGGCCCGGGCCAGAGCGTCACCGACGCCGCCCGGCGCCTCGCGCCCGGCGACACCCTGCTGCTGGCGCCCGGCACGTACAACGAGTCGGTCGACCTCAGCGGCCTGCACGGCAGGGAGGGCGCGCCGATCACGATCCGGGCCGCGGCCGGCCCGGGAACCGCCGTGATCAACGGAGGCAGGAACACGGCGGCGGTCCAGGCGAACCGCATCAGCCACGTGGCGGTCCGCGACCTGGTCGTCGTCGCCAACGCCGGGGGAACCGACGACGACGTGGGCGGCTTCAAGATCTGGGGGAGCTGGGACAATCCGGCCCGCCACCTGGAGTTCACCGGCAATACGATCACCGGCCGGGGGCAGGACGGCTTCAAGCTGTTCCAGGGCGCCCACGACGTGCTGGTCGCCGGCAACACCCTGGACGGCGACTGGCGCCAGGAAGCGATCGACAACGTCTCGGTCCGCGACACCGTCTACGCCGGCAACACGATCGTCGGCCGGGCCGGGTTCTCGGGCCTCACCCTGAAGGCGGGCAGCCGGGACAACGTCGTCCGCGACAACCGGATCGACGTCGACGCGCCGACCCAGCTCAGCGTCGGGGGATACGGAAACTCGCGCCTGGACCGGGAGTTCCCGGCGGAGTGGCAGGGCTTCGAGGCCAGGAACACCACGGTCACCGGCAACGCGATCGACGGCAGCGTGCGCCTGGTCTCGGCGGTGGACAACAGGATCACCGGCAACGCCATCACCGGTCCGGTGAGCAGCGGCACCAATGTCCACATGCCGAACTCCGTCAGAAGTTCGGGCAACACCGTGGACGACGGCTCGCGCCTGGAACGGGGCGTGGACGGGGTCGGGGCGAACATCGGCGACACGGGATCGAACATCTCGGGCTCGGTCGACCGCGGGGCCTACCGCTCCCAGCGACGCCTGGAGGATCTGCTGTCCGGCGACGGGATCACCCGCCAGGCCAACCGGGCGATCGACGGGGCGACCGGCGCCGTCACCGGCGCGATCGACAGGGCCATCGACGAGACGACCGACACGGTGATGCAGCCGGTCGAGGACATGATCGACGGCATCGGCCAGACCCTGTCGTGCAACGTCGCCGGCGCCGCGGTCGCCGGCGCGGCCGGCATCGTCAGCGGGATCTTCAGCGGCGGCAGGGCGACGCTGGGCGCCCAGCTGGCGCAGCACATGACCCAGATCGCCGGGAACCTGTGCCTGGGCAAGCAGCTCGCGGCCCAGCGCCGGCAGCTCGAGGTGCAGCGCCGGATGCTCGACCTCGAACGGCGCAACATCGCGGCCGGCACGGCCGACAACGCGGCCGGCCTCGACGGCCTGATGGCGAGGACCCTGCCCGGGCTGGACCGGGCGGGGTTCCTGCTGTCCGAACCGCGGATCGAGGATCAGTATCGGCAAACCTATCCCGACATGTTCCCGCCCCTGCCGCCGGACGGACTGGTCGAGGTCGAGGACGGGTTGCGCCGGCACGAGCGCGACGCGCATCTCCGGTCGCTCGCCCTGCAGAACCGGGCGGTCCAGGAGCAGGCCGGCACCCTCGGCCGGGCCGTGGACCATGCCGCCGCCGGTCGTGCCGGCCCGGGCCTGCGCTCCGAACTCCAGGCCATGAACGCCATCCAGGGCGAGACGATCGCGTCGATCAACGTCCTGACCGCGGCCACGGTGGGCCACCAGCGGGCCGTGACCGAGGCACGCCTGCGCGACGAGACCAGGAGAACCGCCGCCAACGCGACGGCGAAGGAGTTCATGAGCACGCTCGCCGTCTGCGGCAATTGCAACATCAGCCGCCCGTTCCTGGGCGATTAGACAGGAGGCACCATCATGAGACACTTGGCAACGGCTGCACTCGTTCTGGCGGGCCTGACGGTTACCGCATGCTGGGACGATGAGAAAGAGAAAAAATCCTCAGAGTTCATGTCAAACTTAACGAAGTGCGAGAACTGCAAGATTGATAAGCCATTTCTTGGCTCAACGGAGAAGATCGATGAACCCTGATTATAGCTATGATTACGCTTACCTGAACACTGCTATTACTGACATGCTGGGACGTATCACGTCGGTTGGTGGGGTGATTGATGCCGCATTACAGCCGGTATATTTCATTGTTGGCGTGTTGCTCCTGGTGTTGGCTTGCATCAAGTTCATGTGGCAGCGAGATTTAGCTCCATTGGCCCTTTTTGTAGTCCGATATATTCAGCTGATGGTGCTGATTCTTATCTCAGGCCAATGGATGCCACTGGCCGATGGTTATGTATCCCAGATGGGTGCCTTTGGAGCCAATGCAGCTGGATTCGATGTTCTTCAGTTGGCACCAGGAACTGTGATCATCCGCGCTTTGGAAATCGCAAATCGGATGTACACGGAGAATGTATCGTGGATGCGTGTACTATTCGGTTCATCGGAAGATACGATTGCTCATGTCCTGCTGCTGCTTGGATGCGCTGGCACGATCTTGATGAGCATTTTCATGGCTGCCTGGATCATGCTGTTTTTCGTCGTATTCAAACTGGCGTCGGTTGTTGCTCTAGTCTTTTTGGCATTTCTAATGTTTGAGGGCACGCGGTTCATGGCAGCGCCCGGTCTTGCCCGCATTTTGGCTTATGGTGTCCAAATGCTGGTGCTGAGTCTCGCCACAGGCTTGTTCTTTATGACCTTGGATGCACTCGACCTCAGCGGACACCTGCATGTAGGACAATCAGTGGCTCTGCTTGTGGTCATGTTCTTTTTCGGGCTGCTGTTCAAGTATACGACGGATATCGCCAAGGAACAGGTCACCGGCGTGCCGACCCTGTCGCTGCATGACACCGGCCAGCTTGCAGGCCGTGCCGCAGCCACTGCCGCATCGATGGTCGGCCACATCGGAACGGTCGGGCTCGGTACGCTGGGAGCCTTGAGGCTGACCGGCGCTGCCACAGCCGGGAGATACGCCAGCATTCCCACTTCGACCTCGGGCGCCGCCGCATCGTCAGGCATGAGACACGCCGTAGAAGGAGGTGCCGCCGAGGCACCGGCCACAGTTGCCCGTTTGCTGAACCGCTCGCCGATAGACGCCACATGGACCGAAGCCCGCGACCTCCCCCGGACGGCGGCACGCCTGCTGGAAGCGCGCCGCGCCCTGCCGCCGCCACCGCGCCAGCTACCCCCACCCCGTTCATGATCGGAGTTTCCCATGTTCGGATTTAGCCGAAGCAAGTGGAAGGAAGAGGACGAGTACAAGCGGGCCCGATGGGCCTACGAGGGCCAGGGTGCCGCCGCGACCAAGGCGGCGTGGTTCCTTGGCTTCGGCCTGATCGCCATGACGGGATTCGCCGCCCTGCAGACCTGGGACAAGCACCTGTTGGCCAGCCTGGGCGACCTGAAGTTCGCGACCATCGAAACCTCCCGGACGACCGGCGACGTGGTCAGCGTGTCGATCACCGACGGCGAGCTGGTGGTCGACGAAACCAAGCGGCGCCAGTTCCTCAAATGGTGGATCCCGCTCTGGAGGGCGGTCCCGGCCGACGCCGTGGCCTACAATCACAACTACCTGACGTCCCAGATCTACATGAGCGAACCGGTATACCACCGTGTCGCGGAGTACATGGCGGCGAACCCGGTGGACCAGTTCATCAGGGCGGGCAACGCCCGCATGGTGCGCGTCCAGAACGTGACGCCCACCGGCACCGGAACGCGCTACCGGGTGGACTGGATCGAGAGCGTCTACCGCCATTCCCAGCTCGTCGCGCAGATCCCGATGACGGCCGACATCGACCTGGAGCAGCACACGCCCCGCACCGAGGCGGAGGCCGAGGCCAATATCTTCGGCTTCGTGATAGAAGGCTTCTACTGGACCCCCTCTCCGGGAACCTGAGCCACCTTTTCCGAGTCCGCATGACTACATTAATACGGTAGTCAGACCGGAACAGGGATGGTATCGATGAGACGCGCCGCCGTTCTTTTGCTGTCCTGCCTCTCGGGAGCCTGTTCGCCCTCACCGGGATACCAGCCTCCCCTGCCCACTCTCCCGTCGGCCGCCGCGTCCCTGCCGGTCCCGGCGGCCAGACCGCCGCCGCCGGAAACCTTGCCCAAGCTGCCTCCCGAAGACCCCGTCAGGGCGACTGTCACCGCGCTGAGGGAGGGATTGGTGAAGCCGCGCCGGGAATGGTTCAAGGGAGTGACCTACGCCCCGCCCTACCATCCCAACCACAGCTACCTGGTCTACATTCCCGAAGGAGCCGTCTCGACGTTCGAATTCACCCCCGGAGAGAAGCCGCGTCCGGCCTACTGCGGCGACGGCGGCGTGATCCTGTCGCAGTCATGGTCGCACCTGGGCACCGGGCCGTCGAAGGCGTGGGTCTGGCACGTCAAGGCCAAGATGACCGCACCGCGCCAGACCTGCACGGTCACGACCAGCCGCGGCATCTACCGCGTGGTCATCCAGCCGACGGCCAGCACGCACATCCCCGCCGTCCACTGGTCCGATCCCTACGGGTTCCTGTCGCCCGCCGATCCCGCGGCGCCGGAGATGATCTGCCAGAAGGCCGACATCAACTACGCCTTCGCCGGGGATCCCGGCGCCTTCGGCCTGCGCCCCGGCGACGTCTCCAACGACGGGATGCACACCTGCATCCAATTTCCCCAGTCCGCCGGTTTCGCCACGCCGGCGGTCTGGCTGATCGAGGGTGACCAGGCACGTCCGGCCAGCCCGACCATGATCGACGGCGCATACCTGGTCGACGGCGTCCCCGCCGTCCTCGAGTTGCGCACCGACACCGCGACACTGCGCATCGAAAGGTCCATCCCATGACTTATGCCGAGCCACCGCGGCCGGTGGACGATCCCCGCCCGCCGGTCGAAACCCTGCGCAAATGGCCGTTCGTCGTGATGGGGCTCGCCGCCGTCGCGGTCCTCGGCGCCGTCACCATCGGCCCCTCGCTGCTGCGCGGGGAGCCGGAAAGCAGACGGATTGAGCCGGAGCCCCGGACGAGCACCCCGCGCCCCCTGCAGGGCCTGCCGCTGGACTACACCCAGGTGGTCCAGCAGCCGCCGCCTCCGGTACCGGAACCGGCGCCGCCGCCGGCCCCCGAACCGGCCGCACAGGCCCCGGCCGCCCCGGCCATCGGAATGGAAGGAATGCGACCGCAAGGCCCGACCCGGGCCGAATTGCTCAAGGCGGCCCGCATGGCCGATCTCGCGGC
This sequence comes from Skermanella rosea, assembly GCF_016806835.2. Lineage (NCBI taxonomy): Bacteria > Pseudomonadati > Pseudomonadota > Alphaproteobacteria > Rhodospirillales > Azospirillaceae > Skermanella > Skermanella rosea. The sequence goes on from NZ_CP086113.1 coordinate 232,557, forward strand.
GGTGCCGGTCGCCGCCGCCGGCGCGGTCGAGGATACGGAACCGGGCGGCGGTCCCGCCGCGTCCGGCAGCAGGCTTTACAGCCGCCATTCGCTGACCGATCCGTTCCCCTGCCAGGTCAATGCCGGCGTCAGCATTCCCGCCATGACGGAGCAGCGCATCACCAGCGAGTCGCCGGGCACCGTCTCCGCCATCGTCACCCGGGATATCTGGAGCGCCGACAAGACCTGCCTGGCCATGCCCCGCGGGACGCGCTTCGTCGGCCGGTACCAGACCGCGGTTGCCGAAGGCCAGGCCCGCCTCGGCATCGTGTGGACCGGCCTGACCCGCCCGCCCCCGCGCAACGACACGATCGACCTCGACGACACCGTGGCCGGCGATCCGGACGGCACGGCCGGGCTGAGCGGCGAGGTCAACGCCCACTTCTGGCGCAAGCTGGGCTACGTCGCCGCCGCCTCGATCCTCGACATCACGAAGACCGCCATCACGGCCAGCGGCGAAGGAGGCATGGGGGCAGCCATTGCCGGTATTTTCGCTAATCGCGCGACAAACCCTATGGACGAGTGGGCGCGGAGACAGTTAGACATCCCGCCGGTTATAGAGGTGGAGCCCCGCGAGATCACCATCGTCCTCGCCCGGCATGTCCCTCTGGACGAGTTCAGAACCAGGAGATGAAGCTTCATGCCCCAGCGCGATGATAAGATCGGCGTACACTTCGGAAAGATCTCATCGGCAGTCTGGGACAGGATAAAGGATCAGCCCGGGGCCATCGTTGAGAACGCGGTGCCCCTGCTGGTCCGGACATACCGAGCCGGCACCCCCATCAACTACCAGCCGGCGATGAAGGCCGGGTTGTCGAAGAAGCTCTGGCTGACCCCGGAGACGGTGCAGATGCTGAACACGCTCAGCGAGGAAACCGGGCATCGCCGGACAACCCTGATCCTGACCGCCCTCGACCTGTATCTTGACGGCATCTACGAAAGCGCTGGGCCAAGGCAGATATCACAAGAACGCCGATGGTGATCCAGCCGCCCCAGGCGAAGAAAGCCGCCTCAAAGGGCGCCAGGGCCCGGTCGATGGCTCCGAACACAATTTCGATGAGCAGCAACAGAGCCAAAGTGGACACATCGCGCTCCATCTCGATCCTCACAGCCGCCGGGAGCAGGTCTTTCCTTGACGTTCGGTGTTTGCGATCTTGCCGCTGTTTCGTCCAGCTCGCAAGGCGAAGAACCGTTTCGGGAACTCGGCGGCGCCGTGAAGTCCCTGCAGTCCCGCCGCCCGGATATTGGGCACAGCATTGGAAGGGGGCGTCCCAGGACGGTGTCCACCACCGCCGGAGATCTCCTGGTCGAGGTCATCGGGCTGCCCAAGGCGGCGGACCACAGGCGCTGCGCAAGGCCGGCCACAGCCATGTCTTCGCGCGCCCGCTCTTTTTCTCCTGCCCTGGCGCTGTGCGGTCCTGATCAATCCCTGTCGGAGTTGGTCAGATCAACCACTACTGGGCAGTGGTCGGACAGGTGCCGGTAGGCGGCCGGCATCGCGGACCTGCTTAGCGGCGCGCATCGGGCGACCGCGCAGTACCCCGACACGCGAACCGTCTCCGGTCGCAGTTCAGTCATTGCCCGGGTCGCCACGATATGGTCCAGCCATCCTCCTGTGCCCTCGAAGTATTCGGTGCATTGCATCTCGGGCTTGAGGTGCCGGAACGCCACGGACTGGCGCCCGAGAACGGCCTCGAGATCGGCGATCTCATGACGGTCCGAGATCCCGCCATCCATGCCCATGGTATTCCAGTCACCGAGGATGACGATGTCCTGGTCGGTGCGTGCCAGTTGGGCGGCGACATCGGCCACCCGGTCGCGAGCCCGTTCCCGGTGGCCCAGATCGCGCTCCGACCGGCCGGAGTCGGCATGGACGACGATCACGTGGAAATCGGGGCCGCCGCCAAGGCTGCTGACACGGGCATGGTAGCCGGGCCGGAGGTTTCCGGCACACGGGTTGTTGGCAGAGTGGGCGGCGCCGTTGAGACGCCATTCGTCCCGGGCATCCGCGACATGCATGGTCCCGGCATTCCAGAGGAACCCGACATGCTGCGCGGTCGCGCCGCCGCACTGCTGGAATCCGGCCCGCCACGGATGGCCCGTCAGGTCGCCCAGGCGGCCGAGCAGCGCCGCCAGCGAGGCTTGCGCCTGCCGGGTGTCCAGCATTTCCTCGACCGCGACCAGATCGGTATCCAGCCACGTTATCGCGCAGGCCAGCCACTCCATGTCGGTCGGCGTGGCACTGTCCTGCCCGGGAGCGCCGCCGATAGGAAACCAGCGGATGTTCCAAGTCGCGAGACGACGGCTTCGCGGTTCCGCCTTGGGCAGCCGACCGCCGGCCTGGACGACGTCAAGACAGCCGGTCCGGCTCGCCCACACCCGCGCTTCCTGATCCTGGAGGGCAGGCCGTTTGGCGGGCACGCTGGGAGACGGTACGACGCGACCGATGTAGCGGGGCACGATCCAGCCGGTCCGGCCGTCCGGCAGGCGAACGTTGAGCCAGTGCTTGTCCGCGGTGGCACCGATCACCTCCGCGCCGCTGCCATCGGCGATGCGTCCGGTCATGCTCGGGCGCGGTCCCGCATGCAGCGGCACGCCATCGGCATGCTCGGCGTTCAGCTCGATCGTATCCCCGACCTGCTGCGCCTCCGCGACCGGTATCGATGCCAGGACGACCAGCATCGCCGCCATGGCGGTGCGGAGGAGGAACGGCAAGGATACGGACCTGAAGGACTGCACTGGGTGAACCTCGTCTGATGTCGGAAAAAATCTCATCGCGACCGGTATAGGATCATTGTCGGCGCACAGGCTGACGGTTCCTTTGCCTGCCGACTGCCTGCCGACTGCCTGCCGACGCGCCATGTGTTCCTGCGCCACACGGGAACGATGGCCGGGAAGGCTCCTTACCGGCACTCTATCCTGCCGTCGAGATAGGACACCCGTGTTCCCGGAGCGCAGTTCAGCAGCCCGGCCGCCGGTGGCGCCGCGGGTCGATTCTGTCCGGATCGGACTGGAACCTCAACGGGCTGACCGGTGATCGCGGCTCGTGCCTGCAATCCCGATAGAACGTCGGCGAAGCTGACAGGCTCGGATCCCGCCTCCTCGGCCGAAGGTTCAGCCGCGGCTGCCCCGGTCGCCCGAGCAAGCGACTCCTGGGTTCCGACGCAGATGTTCTTGCCGTTCCACCGTGTTGGGGCCGTTCCCGGCGGGCAGTCATCGGCACCGGCTCCGGCCCGCCGGTCCAGGTTGGAAGCCTCCCCGCCATCGGCAGGTCCCGGTCGCATCCCGATCGCCGGTTCCACGGGCATTGGCGGTGGCGCCGGTGCCGCCGTCCGCGGTTTCGCCGGCTTGGTCGCCGCCAAGTCCTGGGAATCGGTACTCCTCGCCCGGAATGTCGCTATGTCGGCTGCGGACACGTCGGAAGGATAGCACAAGGGGGACCCGCCGCCCGGGCGGCTGTAGGCGCTCGATCCACCACACCGGTGACCGTTTCTCTTCGAGTTGTAGGGGCACGGACAATTGCCGCTGTAGCCCGCAATCGACTGCTCGATCAGCAAACGCCTGATCGCATCGTCGGAGAGGCCTTGTGCGGATGCCTGCGGAACGGAGACAAGGAAAAGCCCGAGGAGTGCTACTATAAACTTCATGAACGGGAGTTCCGCCACAATCAGGGTGCTGCGGCAAGTGCGATCAAGGATATGGTCCGAGGCGATAAGCAAGTCCTGTGGCTTAATAAGGGCCTCGGTATCGAATAACAGGAAACGCCGTGAGGTGGAAGATGCATACCGGTCCACCGGGCAATGAATGATGAAGTGCCGGCCGGACAGCGATCACGCACAGATACTTGGTGCTGTCACGAAGGGGTGCGGTCAGGGCTGTTCAGTTCTCGCTATGAGAGGCGATATGCGAGCGCATTGTCGAAGTTGAGCGCGTTGACGTAGAGTTCGCGGGCGATGTTCTGGACGCCGTTGGCCCGCAGGATGTTGATCGCGAAGCTGCGGAACCGGGCGACGTGGGTGGGCTTGACGCGGGTTCGGCTGGCGTCCTCGCCGAACGTGACGTCGCGGACCCAATGGCTCCGGTTTTCAATCGCCCAGTGCCCCCGGACCGCCCGTCCGAACGCCTCGGCGCCGAGCGCGACCTGGCAGGCGTAGAACGAGACGTCCTCGGTGGCGTGCCACAGGCCTGACCTGGTGTCCTTGTGCCAGGTCAGGCGGGCGACGCGGGCGGCGCAGACGATTAGGCCGTCCCATTCGGCGTCGAGTTTGCCCCGGACATCGAAGGTCTCGACCGTGCGGGTCTCGTGGCGGCCGTGGCCCTTGGGATCAACGCTCCTGTGGCTTTCGGCCGGGGGCTGGGTGGCGGCGATGGCCTCGAGCGTGGCCAGCAGGGTCGGCTGGTTGGCCTTGACCTGGGCGAGCAACGCGTTGCCGGTGTCGCGGGCCGCCTCAAAGGTTTTTTTGACAGTGCAGCGCGTCGGCGGTGAACAGCACGCCGCTCAGGCCGAGCTCCGCGATCAGGCGCTGGGCCGCCGGGATCTCGTTGCTCTTGTCGTCGATCTCGCTGTGCGCCAGCAGGATCGCCGCCTCCGAGGCGAACGCGCTGAGCGCCTGGGCCGCCTTGCGGTCGTTGAGGTGGTCGAAGCTGCCCTTGAGCGTCTTGCCGTCGAGCGCGATCGCCGGCATCCCGCCCTCGGGGCGCGCCAGCAGGCTGGCGGCGTGCCGGCGGAACGCCCGCTCCAGGGCGTCGGCGTCGAGGTCCTGGAGCACGGTGCGCAGGGTGTTGACCGATGGCGCCCGCCTCAGGGCGACGCCGAACAGCTCGTTGAGCAACTCCCGGCGCTGCTCCAGGAAGACGATGATGCGGCGGTACGAGGTCGCGCCGGACAGCAGCGCCAGCACGGTGAACAGCAGCAGCGGCGCCAGCGGGTAGCGCTTGCCCGCCGCGCGCCGCGGATCGGGAACCTCGCCCAGGGCCGCGAGAAGCCGGCCGAACGGTACCATGGCAACCCCCAAGTCCAGGAATTGCCGAGCAAGGATTCACACATTCGCGCGAGATGGTAGACTCTTTCTACGCTGCTTCACACCCCGCCAGGACTCGCTGCGCGCGAGTCAGGCGCGCAACGGGGAGAACTGAACAGCCCTGAGGATCATCCCGATCTGTTCGATCAGGTGAAGCAGCACGAATCAATCAAGCTGGGACCGGATGTGATCGTTGAGCCTCCCCCGGCCGGTGAGGTCGAAGATACAACACGAGCCAGACGCGCCGTGAAAATCGACTTTGCCACGCGTGAGGCTCGGAACCGTGAGCTTGGTCGGGCGGGTGAAGAATGGGCCTTGGAGATCCTTCGCGAAGGCCTCCGAGAGGCAGGACGATTCGATTTGGCAGACAAGGTACGCTGGGTGTCGGATGAGCTAGGTGATGGCCTGGGTTATGACATTGAGGCATATGATCCTGACGGTCAGCCGCTCTACGTCGAAGTGAAAACCACCAACGGGCCGATCTCTGCACCATTCCTCATATCGGCCAACGAGGTGAGGGCTTCCAATGAAATCGGGAACCAGTATAGCATTTACCGGATTTTCGATTTTGCTGGAGAGCCGCGTGCTTACGTACTTCGTGGCCCGGTCGAAATTACATGTCGCTTGGTGCCGCAGGTCTATAGAGCAATGCCTTCAGCCGCTGAATGAGTTGCGACCATGAAGGTGGCAATGAAAGCTGAGTCTCAGAGTCTGTTTGTAGGCGTCAGGCGCCGATTTCCTGGGGCACAAGGCGCACTAGGCGGCGGGAGAGGATGGAGATGAAGGCGATTTCGATGAAGGCGACGAGATGCCCCTCGGTCCGCTCGAAAATGGTGTTCAACCGGCGATAGCGGCTAATCCAGCCCAAAGAGCGCTCGACGACCCACCGAATACCCTCCGGAATGAAGGTTCCGCCATGACCGCCGACGCTGGGTTGGAGGGTAATGCCGTGTGCCTCGCCGGCCTTGGACAACCGCTCGCCCCGATAGCTGAGATCGCCTGGAGCGGTCCCCTTGAAGCCGCGGCCGGCAAGCTGATGCAGCACCGGGACGATGCCCTTGCTGTCATGCTTGTTGGCCGGTGAGAGGTTGATCGCCAGCGGGAAGCCATACTTATCGACCGCGAGATGGATCTGATGCCCTTGATCTTCTTGCCGCCGTCGAAACCGCGCCCAAAGCAAGTCGGTGCCGAATGACAGGACCGGCTGTCGATGATGACGGCACTGGGTACGAGTTTGTCGCCGCAGGCCTGCCGCCAGGCCAGGATCAGTCGGTTGAGCAGGCGCCGCCACAGGCCGAGCCGGGTCCAGCGGGCGAACAGGGTGTAGAGCGTACCGAACGGGATGTCGCAGAATTGGCCGATGGCACGCCACTGCAGACCGCAGAAGCAGACGCACCAGATCGCCATGATGGCCTTGCGCAGCGCTGCTCCGGTCAACGGCGACTTGGGCCCGGAACGGGTCGACCGGGTGCCATCCATCGCCATGGCCGCGAGTTCCGCCAGCACCGCGTCGACGAAGGCATCGACATCGGAGAACGCATCCCAGGAAGCCGGGGAAGTCTTGGCGGGTCTGACGGCGGTGCCCATATACGGCTGGTCCGATGACTGTTGGCGACGGCCGAAGTCATAGCCCGCCGCCGTCCCGCGCGTCAGCCCTCATTCACCTCAAAGTAGCATCCCGGTCAGCACCGGCCGGCACGTCCCGCCTGCGAACAGACTCTCAACCGAATGCTCGACCTCGGACCCCGTCCCCACCGCTTGAAGAACACCGAACCAGGAGAGAAATCCGTGCTCTTCGGCCCCCGTGCACCACAGCATCATCATTTCAGAAATCGATCAGCCTTAAATCTCACATCATCCCATTGCTCAGATTGATCTCGTCCTCACCTCAACACCCTCTGTTTTTCGGAACAGCAGGCCTCTGACGAACCCCCCTGTCTCATTTCCGGGAACCAGCTCATCCGTGAGCGGGCGGTCCTACGATATGAGAGGAGCGGGGTATTACCACGACCTGCACAGGTCCTCGTCGATGCCGCTGCGGCCGGCGGCCCGGATCAAGTGGTAGCGCATGTGGTAGACCGCACCCTCGGCGTCGTGCCGCTCCAGCGCGGCCACGATGCTCTCGTGCTCGGCCACCGGTTCGTACAATCGGTCGCGAGCCGTCAGCGGCGCCCGGTGGCTTTCCAGGATCATCGCCGAAAAGCTCTGGTACATGTCGGTGAAGACCCGGTTTCCCGCCGCCGTCACGATCGCCGTGTGGAAGTGCAGGTCGGTCCGGGCAACGCCCTCCAATTGACCCTCCTCGAAGCAGGTGCGCATCTCCCCGATCGTCCTGCGCAGTTCATCGACTTCCGATTGGGTGATCCGCGGCGCGGCGAGACCCGCCGTATAGGCTTCGACGTGAAGACGGACCTGGAACACGTCCTCCTTCGGGATGCGGTTGCCGAAGCGCCAGCCGGGTTGCGAGCCTTCGGCGCAGACGACGGCGCCGCGTCCCGGCTCGATCCGGATCGAGCCCAGCGTTTCCAGGACGCTCATGGCTTCGCGGAGCGACGCCCGGCTGATGCTGAAGCGGACGGCGAGGTCCCGCTGCGAGGGCAGCTTTTCCCCCGGCTTGATCTCGCCGGACTGGATCATGTCCTGGATGCGCCACACGATGGTCTGCGGAACCGGCGCTCGCGCCCCGTTGAGTGGAGTCATTCCTTCACCGAGCTTGCCTTTCACCGAGCCTGCTATTCCTGATTCCCGTAAAGGGAGAAAGCCATATCGCAAAGCGCGGAACCGGTACAAGGTTTCTGGACCGGCCGCGTTGATTGGTCTGACCGGTCCGATCTCATGCCGTTCCGCTCGTTTGCCACGATACCGCCTAGAAAATGGACCGCAAGCGCTATTTACTTGAGCATACTGCAGAAACATTAAGCATGGTGCAGATTTTTATTGCGCCGCATACCGGCATATGATGATGCTATGTGGTCTTACCGGTAAGGCAAAAGGCCGATTCCGATATGTTCCAAGATTTCACGACCCGGACTGGCCAGGTTCGGACGGTTACCGCCGAGGCATTCGATCCGTTCGGTGATCTGCCGGAGGGTCCGGCGGAAACGGGCCGGATCGATCTCGCGACTACATTCAGCAATCTGCGCCCGCAGGCACGGATAAACGTGGCGCTCGTCCGCTGCGACGCCGTCCCGGCGGAACTGCGGGTATCCGAGATGGAGTGTCATCCGTTCTCGGCCCAAGCGTTCATTCCGCTGGACGCCCGCGACTACATCGTCGTCGTCGCCCACGATGACGGCACCGGCAAGCCGGACCCGTCGACGCTGACCGCGTTCCGCGTCAGCCATTCGATCGGCATCAGCTATCATGTCGGCGTCTGGCACATCGGCATGGGGTCGTTCGGGGACTCCGCAACCTCCGTCCTGCTGATCCCCGAGGACGGCACTCCGGACGATTGCCGTTTCCCCGCCGTCGAGCCTTTCGATGTGGTGGTTTCCCCGGAAACCGCCTCGGGTCCGTCTTGAGCGATCGTTCACCGGGCCGCGGCTGGCGCGCCCCGCACCACCACCGAATGACTATAGGGGGAGCTTCATGAAAAATCTCGGCACCATGTTTGAGTGGCACCCGTCCGCCAAGCTTCTGTCCGGCCTGCTGTTCTCGGCGTCACTGGCGCTCGCGTCGGCGCCCGCCGCCACCCCCGCCCAGGCGCAGGACGCCAAGTCCACGCTGGTCGTCGCCGGTCCCCGGACGCCGGAATCGCTGGACCAGGAGTATCCGCCGACCGAGGCGGTCCACGAACTGCGCCGCAATGTCTACGAGCGCCTGCTGGCCTATGCGCCCAAGAAGGGCGAGGACGGCGTCACCTACGAGGATTTCGGCAAGATCGTCGGCGCCCTGGCGGAGAGCTGGGAGGTCGGGCCGGACATGAAGTCCATCACCTTCCACCTGCGCAAGGGCGTGAAGAGCGCCGCCGGGAACGAGCTGAACGCCGACGCCGTGATGTGGTCGTTCGAACGGGGCTGGAACCTCAAGGCGAACTTCCACTGGTACATGACCCAGATCCTTAAGATCACGTCGTTCGAGAGCGCTTTCTCGAAGGTCGACGACTATACCGTCAAGGTCAGCATTCCCAATTCCTCGCCGCTGATCGAGCGTTTGTGGATCAACAGCGACCTGGGCATGCTGGATGCGGTCGAGATCAGGAAGCACGTCACGGCCGACGATCCGTGGGCGCAGCGCTGGCTCGCCACCAACAGCGCGTCCTTCGGCCCTTATCGGGTGACCAAGTATTCGCCCGGCCAGGAGATCGTCTACGAAGCCAACCCCGACTACTACCGCGGCGCGCCGAAGCTGAAGAGGGTGATCTTCCGCGAGATGCCGACTTCGGCCAACCGGGTCGCGGCGCTCCAGGCCGGCTCCGTCGACGTCGCCGAATACCTGCTGCCGCGCGAGCTGGCGCTGCTGGAGAAGATGCCGAACGTCAAGGTCAACAAGGTGTTCGGTAACTACATCCACCGTGTCGAGATGAACAACGACACGCCGCCCTTCAACGACGTCCGGGTGCGGCAGGCGCTCAACTACCTGGTCCCGCGCGACGACATCCTGAAGGCGGTCTATTTCAACACGGCGCGGCCGACCAGGAGCCCGATTTCCGAGATCTATCCCGGCTTCACCGACCAGTATTTCACCTATACCACCGATGTCGAGAAGGCCAAGAGCCTGCTCGCCGAGGCGGGCTTCCCCGACGGCTTCAAAACCGAGCTGGGTTATCGCACCGGCGACCAGCTCGAAGAGGAGATGGCCGTCATCCTGAAGTCGGCCTTCGCCAGGGCGGGCGTGGACATCACCCTGTCCAAGCTGCCGGCTTCGACCCTGGTCGAGCGCTACAGCAAGGGCACGATCCCCATGTACTTCTTCCGCGACATGGCGATCGTTCCCGACGCCGCCTACGTCGCGAACCTGTGGCTCAACAGCGCCTCGCTGATCAACTATTCGCACTTCAAGAGCGACGAGGTCGACAAGCTGATCGACCAGGCCCTGATCAGCACCGACGAGCCCAAGCGCCTCGAAGGCATGAAGCGGGTCCAGCAGATCACGGTGGAGAACGCGCCCTGGGTCTTCCTGGTCAATCCCGGCTATCAGGTCGCGACGCGGTCCAACCTGGGCGGCTATTCCTGGTACACGCCCAACGGCAACGCCTGGTTCGACTGGACCAAGAACTGAGCACGGCACACTGATACCGACCCGGCGGAGGCTTGGACCCAGCCTTCGCCTCCCCGCATCCGAGTTGGCGAACCAATGAACCTTCAAGGCTTCTGGCGTGGCCTGCCGCGTCCCTTGCGCATCGTCGCCACCCGTCTGCCGCTGATCGTGCCGCAGATGTTCGGCGTGATGCTCGTGACCTTCCTGCTGGTGCGGATGCTGCCGGGTGATCCGGCCCTGCTGATGCTGGGCAACACGGCCACGCCGGACAGCATTGCGGCGCTGCGCGAACGGCTCGGCCTGGACCGCAGCATCTGGGAGCAATTCATCGCCTACATGGGCAATGTTCTGCACGGTGACCTCGGCGTTTCCCTGTTCACCTCCAATCCGGTGACGGTCGACCTGATGGAGCGGGCTCCGGCAACTCTGGAACTCATCACATATGCGATGATCCTTACCGTCATCGTCGGCGTGACGCTCGCCGTCCTGTCGGTCGTCCACCGCGGCGGAATCGTCGACCGGTTCTCGCAGGTCTACGGCCTCGCGGCGGGGGCCATTCCGGATTTCTGGGTCGGGCTGCTGCTGATCTTCTTCCTGTTCTACCTCGCCGGCGCCGTGCCGGCTCCGTTCGGGAGGATCGACGCGATGGTCTCCGCGCCGCCGGGCGTCACCGGCTTCTACACGATCGACAGCCTGATCGCGGGCGACTGGACCGCTTTCCAGTCCTCCGCCGGGCGGCTGCTGCTGCCGGTCCTGACGCTGACCATCGTCAATGCCGGCGCGCTGATGAAGATGACCAAGACCAGCTTCAACGACATCTGGCGAAGCGACTTCATCCGGCACCAGCGGGCGAGCGGCCTGTCCCAGCGCGCCATCGTCCGCAGCGCCCTGCGCAACAGCCTGCCGCCGGTGATCACCCTGGTCGGTTTCCTGTTCGGCTTCCTTCTCGGCGCCGCCGTGCTGGTCGAGACCATCTTCGCCTGGGGCGGGCTGGGGCAGTACGCGGTCCAGGCCGTGATCAACAGCGACTATCCGGCGCTCCAGGGCTTCGTGCTGGTCGCGGCCGGCTTCATCCTGATCGTCTATCTCGTCGTAGACATCCTCTACGAGCTGGCCGACCCGCGGATCAAGGTGTGAGGAGAACATCCGCCATGGCTTCCCTCCGCAGCCTTCTCCCCTATCTCAGGCGCCACCCGGCGGCCCTGGCCGGACTGGTCCTGCTGACCCTGCAGGTCGCCGCCATCGTGTTCGCGCCGGTGCTGTCGACCCACTCGCCGGTCGAGGCCGACCCGCTCAGTTCGCTCCAGCCGCCGTCGCTGGAACACTGGTTCGGTACCGACGTGTCCGGCATGGACATCTATTCGCGGATCATCCACGCGACGCGGATCAACCTGCTGATCAGCATCTCGGCGGTGGCGCTGGCCTTCGTCCTGGGCGTGCCGATGGGCCTGCTGATCGGCTACTACCGGGGAATCGTCAGCTCGCTGATGATGCGCCTGTTCGACTTCATCCAGTCCTTTCCGGTGTTCGTGCTGGGGATGGCGCTGGTCTCGGTGATGGGGCAGGAGATCTGGAACGTCGCGATCGTCCTGGCCGTGCTGTTCACCCCGATGTTCGCCCGGCTGATCCGGGCCGAGGTGCTGTCGCTCCGCGAGCGGCCTTTTATCAGCGCTGCGCGGTGCAGCGGCGCCACCGACTTCTCGATCATGTTCCAGCATATCCTGCCGAACGCGCTGACCCCGGCCATCGTCCAGGTGTCGATCAGCATCGGCATGGCGATCCTGCTGACCGCCGGCCTGTCCTTCATCGGCGCCGGGGTGAGGATGCCGACGCCGGAATGGGGCCTGATGGTCTCCAGCGGCGCTCAGCAGATGATCCTGGGCGTCTGGTGGGTGTCGCTGTTCCCCGGCCTCGCGATCGTGCTTTCCGTCCTGTGCTTCGCCCTGCTGGGCGACGCGGTGAAGGACCTATCGGACCCGACGACGAGGACCCGCCAATGACCGCCCCCGATTCCAGCGTCCTCCTGGACGTCGAAAAGCTGAGGGTCGCGTTCGGCGACCGGACGGTCCTGAGCGATGTCAGCTTCACCCTGCGGCGCGACGAGGTGCTCGGCATCGTCGGCGAGACCGGGGCCGGCAAGTCCGTCCTCGCGCGGGCCCTGATCGACCTGCTGCCCGAGGGCGGCCGGATCGCGGGCGGTGACGTGCGCCTGTCCGGCCGGTCCGTGCCGTCCATGACGCCGCGGGAGAAGCGCGAGCTTCGCGGCGGCCGGATCGCCCTGATCGGCACCAACGCCAAGGCGCTGCTCGACCCGGTCGAGAAGGTCGGCGCCCAGGTCGCCCGCGTCCTTCGCGCGCACAAGGGCGGCAGCCGCCGGGACGCCTGGAAGGCGGCGGTCGACCTGTTCGCCAGGGTCGGCATCGTCGATCCGGAACGCCGCGCCCACGCCTATCCGCACGAGCTTTCGGGCGGCATGGCGCAGCGCGTCGTCATCGCCATGGCGATGATTGCGGAACCGCAGATCGTGCTGGCCGACGACGCGACGCTCGGTCTCGACGCCACGATCCAGGTCCAGGTGCTCGACCTGCTGGTCAAGCGGTGCCGCGACCTCGGCCTCGGCGCCGTGATCATCACCCACGACCTCGGTGTGGTCGCCAACTACTGCGACCGCATCGCCATCATGCGCGACGGCCGGATCGTCGAGCTGAAGCCGGCCGGCCGCTTCCTGGAGAAGCCGGAGGCGCAGTACAGCGCCGTGCTGCTCGACGCGGCGCGGGTCCGGCCCACTCCGATGGGGGCGTTCGGCACCGCCGCCTCCGCACCGCCAAAGCCGCTGCTCGAGGTCGAGAAGCTGGAGAAGTCCTTCCCCGTCGGCAACGGCAAGCTCGTCCGGGCGGTGGACGGAATCTCCTTCTCGGTCGCGGCGGGGGAGACGCTGGCCCTGGTCGGCGAGAGCGGCTCCGGCAAGACGACGGCCGGACAGTGCCTGGTCCGCCTGCTCGACTCCGACGGCGGGCGCATCCTGTTCGACGGAACCGACACCACGACCCTGTCGGAGCGCGGGTTCCGGCCGCTCCGCCGGCGCATCCAGATGGTGTTCCAGGAACCCTACGTGGCCCTCAACCCGCGCTGGCCGGTGGAGGACCTGATCGCGGAGCCGCTCGGCCTCAGCCCCGGCATGGACCGGGCCGCCCGCGCCAGGCGGGTGCGCGAGCTGCTCGACATGGTGCGCCTGCCCGCGTCGCTGGCGGCGGCGTATCCGCACCAGTTGACGGCCGGCGAGCAGAAGCGGATCGGCATCGCGCGCGCGCTTGCCACCGGTCCCGACTTCGTCGTGTTCGACGAGCCGACGACGGCGCTGGACATCCGGGTCCGCGCCCAGATCATCGACCTCGTGCGCGACCTCCAGCGGGACATGGGCCTGTCGGCGCTCTTCATCACCCACGACCTCAACTCCGTCCGGTCGCTGGCCCACTACGTCGCCGTGATGCGCAACGGCAAGATCGTCGAGCACGGCGAGACGGAGACGATCTTCGCCCGCCCGGCCGAGGACTACACCAAAGCCCTGCTGGCGGCCGAACTTCCGATCGAACAGAGCGAGGCGCAGCGCACCCGCGCGTTGAGTCGCCACGCGATGGCTCAGGCATGAGGGGCTCAGGCATAAGGAACAAGTACGACATGAGCGACGAGTCCACGATCCTGGTCACCGGCGCCGCCGGCCTGATCGGCAACGCCGTCCGTATCCTTCTCGAAGGCCGGGGCAGCCGCGTCCTGCCGGTCGACCGCGTGTCCGCAACTTCCGACGGGCTGCCGGTCACGGTCTGCGACGTCGGCGACGTGCACCGCCTGCACGCCCTCGCGGTCGAGAACCGCATCACCGGCATCGTCCATTGCGGCGCCCATTCCGGCCCCATGGTGGCGCGCGACAACCCGCATTCCATGGTCCAGGTCAACATCGTCGGCACCGCCAACGTGCTGGAGATCGCGCGCATCCACGGCGCCCGCTTCGTGTTCTGCTCCTCCACCAGCGCCTACGGCGACACGCCGGAGGGCCCGGTACCGGAGGACGTGCCGATGAACCCCGGCAGCGTCTACGGCGCCAGCAAGGTCGCGGGCGAGCAGCTCGTCTCCACTTACACGAAGCAGTACGGAGTCGACGGCGTCAGCCTGCGGCTGTCCTGGGTCTACGGGCCGCGCCGGACGACCGACTGCGTCGTACGGACCATGATCACGGACGCGCTCGCCGGCCGTCCGACCCGCATCCCGTTCGGGCGCGACTTCCACCGCCAGTTCATCCATGTGGAGGACGCGGCCCGGGCGCTGGTCATGGCGCTCGACACGCCGGACCTCCCGCGCCGGACCTACAACGTCACCGGCGGCAGCTACCTGACCCTGGCCGAGATCGGCGAGGTCGTCCGCGGCATCCTGCCGGATGCCGACATCGAGCTGGGGGAGGGCGCCGATCCCGTGGACGATGTGCAGCGCCGCTTCGACATCTCCGCCGTCGAGCGCGATCTCGGCTTCCGGCCGGACATGACATTCGAACAGGGCGTGCGCGCCTATGCGGACTGGCTCCACGGCCGGGCAACCGCCTGAACAGGAGGAAAAGGGACATGACGGCCATCTTCAGTCTCGCCGGCCGGAAGGCCCTGGTCACGGGCGGCAGCCGCGGCATCGGCGCCGCCGTGGTCGAGCTGTTCGCCCGCCACGGTGCCGAGGTGGCGCTGTGCCACTACCGCGACGAGGCCAACGCCGGGGCGCTGGCCGCCCGGCTCGACGGCGAGGGCTTCACCGTCCACGCAATGCACTGCGACGTCGCGGACGAGGCGGATGTCGCGGCCATGGCTGCCTGGGCGAAGGAGCGGCTGGGGCAGGTGGACATCCTGGTCAACTGCGCCGGCATCGGCGGCGACAAGCCCTTCACCGGGATCACCGTCGCCGACTGGGACCGCATGATCGGCGTCCACCTGCGCGGCACCTTCCTGGTCACCCATGCCTTCTTCGGAGGGATGGTTGAACGGTCCTACGGCCGCGTCATCAATTTCGCCTCGCAGCTCGCCTACAAGGGCGCTCCCGGCCTGGCGCATTACTGCGCCGCGAAGGCGGGCATCGTCGGCTTCACCCGAGCGCTGTCCTACGAGGGGGCGCCCCACGGCGTTATGGTCAACGCGATCGCTCCCGGCCCAGTCGAGACGGAGCTGCTGATGGGGCTGACCGAGGAATGGCGCGCCATGAAGAAGGCGCAGCTTCCGATCGGCCGCTTCGGGCAGGTCGAGGAGATCGCCCCCACCGTACTGCTGCTCGCCTCCCCGGCGGGCGCCTTCTATGCCGGCCAGACGCTGTCGCCCAACGGCGGCGACGTGATGGTCTGACGCGGGAACGGGACTGAAGGGAGATTCGTGATGAGTGATTTCGATCTGATCATCCGTGGTGGCACCGTCGTGACCGCTGCGGACACGGTCAGGGCCGACGTTGGCATCCGGTCCGGCCGGATCGCGGCCGTCGCCGACCGGCTGGAGGATGGTGCGGCCCGGGTCGACGCCTCCGGCCTGCTGGTGATGCCGGGCGGCATCGACAGCCACGTCCACCTGGCCCAGCCGGCGTTCGGCGGCCCCGCCATGGCGGACGGGTTCGAGACCGGCACGCGCTCCGCCATCGCCGGCGGCAACACCACCGTGATCCCCTTCGCGCTCCAGCCGCGCGGCGCGTCGCTACGCGCCAGCGTCGCCGACTACCACAAGGAGGCCGATGGCAGGAGCTATTGCGATTACGGTTTCCACCTGATCATCAGCGACCCGACCGCCAGCGTCCTGGGCCAGGAGCTGCCGGCCCTGGTGGACGACGGCTACACCTCGTTCAAGGTCTTCATGACTTATGATGACCTGGTGCTGAACGACCGTCAGTTGCTGGAGGTGTTCGACTGCGCGCGGAGCTGCGGCGCGCTGGTCATGGTCCATTGCGAAGGCTACGACGCGATCCGCTTCATGACCGAGCGGCTGGAGCAGGCCGGCAGGAAGGCGCCCTACTACCACGCGGTCTCGCGCCCCGAGTCGGTCGAGCGCGAGGCGACGCATCGCGCCATCAGCCATGCCGAACTGACCGACGTGCCGGTCATGATCGTCCATGTTTCCGGCCGCGAACCGATGGAGCAGATCCGCTGGGCGCAGCACAAGGGCCTGAAGGTCTATGGCGAGACCTGCCCCCAGTACATCGCGCTGACGGCGGACGACCTGAAGGGTCTCAACATGGACGAGACCGGCGGTAAATACGTCTGTTCCCCGCCGCCGCGCGACCACGCGAGCTGGGAGGCAATCTGGGAGGGTATCCGCACGGGCGTGTTCCAGACCTTCTCCTCCGACCATTGCCCGTTCTACTACGAGGGCGAGCAGGGCAAGCTGAATCCCAACGCGCGGACCTCGTTCCGGTGGGTGCCGAACGGCATCCCCGGCGTCGAGACGCGGCTTCCGATCCTGTACTCGAAGGGCGTGGTCGAGGGACGGATCAGCCTGAACGAGTTCGTGGCGCTCACCTCGACCAACCACGCCAGGATGTACGGGCTCTACCCGCGCAAGGGATCGATCGCGCCCGGCTTCGACGCCGACCTCGTCCTGTGGGACCCCAACCGCAAGGAAACGATCCGGCAGGAGCTGATGCACCATGGCGCCGACTACACGCCTTACGAGGGCATGGCGGTCACCGGCTGGCCGGTCGCCACGTATCTCCGCGGCATGCTGGTCGCGGAGGAGGGCCGGATCGTCGGCGAACCGGGCGACGGCGGGTTCCTGAAACGAGGGTTGTCGCCCTATGCGGTGCCTGCGCATGGCCGTGAAATCTGAGGTGACATCATGCCGACTGTACTGATAACGGGCGCCGGCATCGGGATAGGCCGCGCCACGGCGACAGCCTTCGGAGCCGCCGGCTATCATGTCGTCCTGACCGACGTGCTCGACGCCATGGGGGCGGAGGCCGCGGCCGGGATCGTCGCCTCCGGCGGGCGGGCGGAGTTCCACCGGCTGGACGTGCGCGATACCGCCGGGGCGGAAGCGATCGTCGCCTCGGTCATTGCCGCCCATGGCGGCATCGACGTGGTGGTCGCCAATGCCGGCATCGCGCACAAGGTCCCGCTGGCGGACCTGACCGACGAGAAGTGGAACCACACGCTCGACATCGACCTGGGCGGGGTCATGAGGATCGTGCGCGCGGCGGCTCCCGGCATGCGCGAGCGGCGCAGCGGCAGCGTGATTGCAATGTCCTCGATCATGGGCGTCGCCTACGGCTGGAACGAGCACGTCCACTATTCCGCCGCGAAGTCGGGCGTGGTCGGGCTGGTCCGCGGCCTCGCGGTCGAATTGGCACGCGACGGCGTCCGGGTCAACGGCATCGCACCCGGATACATCCGCACCGCCCAGGCTCTGTCGGAGGTCCACTCGCTCGGTCCAGCCGGGCTGGAGGCCGCGGCCGACTACATCCCGATGGGCCGCGTCGGCGAGCCTGAAGAAATTGCCGATGTCGCGTTGTTCCTTGCATCGCCCGCCGCCCGTTACATCACGGGACAGGTCATCGTCGTGGACGGCGGCCTGCTCGTCGGACGGTATTGAGGAAAGGGAAGAGAGACCCGGTGACACATGTCGTCGTTCTCAGCACCGGCGGAACGATCGCCTCGCGCTACAGCGCGGAGCACGCGTCCGTCGTCAGCAACGTCGCGGGCGGTGAGCTGATCGCCTCGCTCGGACCGCTCGCCCCCGATGTCGAGGTGAAGACGGAGGAGTTCGCCAATGTCGGCAGCTACCGCATAGACCTGCCCATGGCCTTCCGGCTGGGGCGGCGGATCGACGCGATCCTGGCGGAGCCGGAGGTCGCCGGCGTGGTCGTCACGCACGGTACCGACACGATGGAGGAAAGCGCCTGGCTCGCCGACCTGGCCGTTAGGTCGGACAAGCCGGCCGTCTTCACCGGCGCGCAACTCCATGCCGACGAGCCGGATTCGGACGGCCCGCGCAATCTCGCCGATGCCATCCGCGTCGCCGCGTGCGACGAGGCCCGCGGGCTGGGCGCGCTGATCGTCTTCGGGCAGGAGATCCACGCGGCCCGGGACGCGACCAAGACCCACGCGTCGCGGCTCGGCACCTTCGCGTCGGCGGAGCACGGCAAGCTGGGCGAGGTCGATGCCGGCCGCGTCCGATTGCACCGCCGCACCATCCGGCACGATCCGATCGCCGCCGACGGGATCGAGGCCCGCGTGGACCTGATCAAGCTGGTCATGGGGTCCGACGCGGCGTTCATCCGGGCGGCGGTCGCGAACGGCGCCCGCGGCCTGGTCCTGGAAGCCTTCGGACGCGGCAACGCGACGCCGGAGGTGACGGAAGCCGCGGTCGAGGCGATCGGCCGGGGCATCCCCGTCGCCGTCACCTCACGCTCTCCGCAGGGGCGGGTCGAGCCGATCTACGGCGCCGGCGGCGGCTCCGACCTCGCGGCGGCCGGCGCGATCTTCTGCGGCGACCTCAGCGGCATCAAGGCGCGGATTCTGTTGGCGCTGCTGTTGGGAGCGGGGAAGGACCCGCAGGAGATCCGGCGGCAGATGCGGCTTCGCGGGCACTGAAGCCGCCGTCGGTATTCTCGAAACAGACATCAAATTGCAGGGAAGAACAGACAGATGGCCAAAGAAATCCTGGTTTCCTACGGGATCGACGTGGACGCCGTCGCGGGCTGGCTCGGCTCCTACGGCGGCGAGGACAGCCCGTGCGACATCTCGCGCGGCGTCTTCGCGGGGCGCGTCGGCAGCATGCGGCTGCTGCGCATGTTCGAGCAATGGGGCATCCAGACCACCTGGTTCATGCCCGGCCACTCGATCGAGACCTTCCGCGAGCAGATGAAGGCCGTCGCCGACGCGGGGCACGAGGTCGGCATGCACGGCTACAGCCACGAGAACCCGATCGCCATGACCCCCGTTCAGGAGGAGGCGGTCTTCGACAAGTGCGTGGACCTGATCGCCGAGCTGTCGGGCAAGCCGCCGCGCGGCTACGTGGCGCCGTGGTGGGAGTTCGGCTCCAAGACGAACGAGCTGCTGCTGAAGAAGGGGATCAAGTACGACCATTCCCTGATGCACAACGATCATCACCCTTACTACGTGACGGTCGGCGACCAGTGGACGAAGATCGACTATTCGCAGCATCCGTCGGCCTGGATGAAGCCCTACGTCTCCGGCGAGGAGACTGACCTGATCGAGATCCCGGCGTCCTGGTACCTTGATGACCTGCCGCCGATGATGTTCATCAAGGCGGCGCCGAACAGCCACGGCTTCGTCAACCCGCGCGACATCGAGCAGACGTGGCGCGACCAGTTCGACTGGGTGTACGAGAACTACGACTATGCCGTGTTCCCGCTGACGATCCATCCCGACGTCTCGGGCAAGCCGCATGTCCTTCAGATGCACCAGCGGCTGTTCGACCACCTGAAGGGCCACGACGGGGTGAAGTTCGTGACCATGGAGACGATCGCCGAGGACTTCGCCCGCCGGTTTCCCAAGTCCGGCACGGCGCGGCCCCACTCATGACGGCAAGCGGATATGGGAGGCGATGAAGCCATGTGCGGGTTGTGCGGAACGTTCGGGGCTGCCGATCACTGGACCGACGGCCTGGGGGAAGGTGCGGCGCTTTCCCCATCGGCCGAGCGGAGGCGGCGCGCTGCCGTCGCCAACGAGGTGCTTGCCCTCTACGGGCTCAAGCTGACGGAGTGGGCGAACCGTTTCACCCTGACCGGCCGGACCGGGAAGTCCGCCGTGGTCGACCAGTTCGGCGCCGTCTGGGCCGAGGCCGAGCGGCTCACCGGACGGACCTGCGACCCGCTTGACCCGGCGGTGATCGAGGCGATGGAGGCGCGGCAATATGCCGGCCGCCGTGGCTGACGCCTTGGCCGCCAGCGCGCTGCCGCCGGTGACGGTCAACATCCTCACCGGCTTTCTCGGCTCCGGCAAGACTTCGCTGTTGAAGCGCCTGCTCGCCCGTCCGGAACTGAGGGATTCGGCGGTCCTGATCAACGAGTTCGGCGAGGTCGGGATCGACCATTTCCTGGTCGAGGAGATCGACGACGACGTGGTCCTCCTGAAGAGCGGCTGCATCTGCTGCACGATCCGAGGCGACCTGAAGGAAGCTCTCCTGGACCTGGACCGGCGGCGTGCCGCCGGGCGGGTGCCCGCCTTCGGCCGGCTGATCCTGGAGACGACCGGGCTGGCCGACCCGGCGCCGATCGTCGCGACCCTGGTGGCCGACCCGGCGTTGCGCCACCACTTCCGGATCGGCAACATCGTGACGGTGGTGGATGCCGTCAACGGCGAGCGGAACCTGGACGCACACCCGGAATCCGTCCGCCAGGCCGCCGCTGCCGACCGGCTCATCCTGTCCAAGATCGATCTGGCGGACGCCTGGACAGTCGATCTGGTCGAACGCCGCCTGGCCGCGCTGAACCCGACGGCGGACAGGGTCCGGCTCGACGAATCCCGGACGCCGGACGTGTCGCTGATCCTTGACGACATCCACGATGCCGAAGCCCGCCGGGGCGAAGTCGCGCGCTGGCTGGCCTCGGAGCCCGGTGAAGACCATCACCGGCACGGCCATCCTGACGTGAACCGCCACGGCGGCGTCCGGGCCTTCCTGCTGACGGCGGAGAAGCCGCTCGACTGGGCCCGCTTCGGGCTCTGGCTGTCGATGCTGCTCAACCGCCACGGAACGGAAGTGCTTCGCCTCAAGGGGCTGCTGTGGATCCGGGGAGTGGACACTCCCGTCGTCGTCCAGGGAGTGCAACATCTCATCCACAAGCCGGTTCACCTCGACGCCTGGCCCGACGGCATTCCGGCCACGCGGATCGTCGTCATTGCGCAGGGCTTGGACCCTGCAACCGTGCAGAGATCCTTCACCGCCTTCACTGATCCGCAGGCCAGGGCCGGTAGACCGGGCGAGACGCTCGAACGACACGTGGGTGGTTGATTACGCGCTTGCGGCGACGCAGCATGCGCTCCAAGACCTTCGGCCACCCAAGAGCCGCGGCCTGATCCACCTCTCCGACCAGGAGTCGCAGCATGTTGCCATTCGGGATGGCGGCATGACTCAACCAGTTCGGCCTCCGGGAATCCCGGCGCGGTTCAACTTCGACATGTCTGTTGCTCCCTCTCAATGCAACTGAGACATCAAGGGGGAACCCCAATTATGCCGAGCGCAAGCGCAGCCCGGACTGGCCAGGACGCCGTGGAATCACGTAAACTGCACAGCTGACCGCCGCGGACTGCGCATAATCAGACGCGCCACATAATTGCGGAAGACCACGGACGAGCGGATTTCCTGCTCGCTGGCGTTGTTGGTCGGCGGCACGCGGCGGTCGGCGAGGAAGACGAAGAACTTGCCGCGCCAAGCCTTGACCAGGCGCTGCAGCTCGCGTCCGGCCGGATGGGCGGCGGGGACGCCGACCAGGGCATCGAGGCCCCGCTCGGCCTTGGCGGCGTAGGCGGCCAGCGTGCTGTCCTTCAGAACCTGTTCGCAGACTGGGTGTGCCGCCCTGTGCTAACCGGTATGCTACTTTGAGATGAAAGAGGGCTGACACGCGGGAGGTTGACGGGCTATGCCGGGAGTCGTCGTCAACAGTCATCGAGCAAGCAGTATATGGGTACCGCCGTCAGAACCGCCAAGACTGGTCCGGCCTCCTGGGACGCCTTTGCCGACGTTGACGTCTTCGTAGATGAGGTTATGACGGAACTCGCAGCGCTGGAAGCGGACGGCACGAAGCCGACACGCTCTGGGCCGAAGCCGGCGCTAGAGCTTTGAGCCTTTAATCTGACGCATATCCGGCGTGTCTGAGATAGTTCCAGCACTCGCTTGGAGTGTATAGATCGCAGATCGATCCGACGGCTTTCCAGAGTTCCTCGATGGTGCGGGCGCCGATGCGTCGCAGATGGGCCTTGAGCTTGGCGAAGGCCATCTCGATCGGATTGAGGTCGGGGCTGCAGGGCGGCAGGAAGAGAAACCAGGCGCCGCGTTGCTTGAGGATGGCTTTGGCCTTTTCGCTTTTGTGGCTGGACAGGTTGTCGAGGATGACCACATCGCCCGGCCGCAGGGTCGGGGCGAGCTGGGTTTCCACATAGGTCTCGAAGAGCGTGCGGTTCATCGCTCCGGTGATCATCCAGGGGGCGGTCAGGCCGTCGCAGCGCAAGGCGGCGATGAAGGTCTGGGTGCCCCAGTGGCCGAATGGCGCCCGGCCTTTGAGGCGTTGCCCGCAAGGTGCCCGGCCCCGCAGCCGGGTCATCTTCGTGGTGGTGGCGGTCTCGTCGATGAACACCAGCCGCTCCGGCTCCTCGCGCATCCGGAGCTGACGATTGTCCCGCCAGATCCGGCGGTCCCGCGCCACGTCACGGCGACCGGCCTCGCTTGCGGGCAGTGTTTTTGTGACGGTGAAGCGTCTCCATGCACGCTGCCACCTACAACACCTTCAACGTCCAGCGCCATCCGATCTCGCGCCGGACCCTGTGCACCTTCTGGGCGCAGGCCATGGCCGAGCGGAATACTGCGACCGCAGCTGCGTGAGGAGCGCCTGAGATTCAGAGTCCTTGTGCACCGGCCAAGATCCTGTGACTGTGCCTGCAGGATGCCAAGGGCGGTTGTATCGGCGCTCGCTGCCGTTCTTCCCGAAATCCCAAGGGTTCATCCTTGAATATATACAATTGAAGTAATTTAATCGAAAAATAATAACTCGACCGTTTCATTTCAGTCCTGTGGCCTGCGTCCTGTCGCGCATCAGGAGCGCGGTGCTGACCGGATCGGGCGGTGGTGACATTGGGCGGGGAGCGGCGGCCGGCATGCCCCAGGAAAAAAAGAAGCACCTTCCTTTCCGTTGCGCGCCTGCCGTCATGGCGACGGTCTGCGCCGTCGTGCTTCTTGCCGTCTGGGGAGGACTGCTTGGCACCGTCCGGTACGACCGCCAGGAAACGATCGGCAAGGCGCACAGCGACGCCGCCAACCTCGCCCGTGCCTTCGGGGCGCACGTGGAGAGCACGCTCAACCGCCTCGACCGCGTCCTGCTGCACCTGCGGGAGGAGTACCGGTACGCGGAAAGGGATCTCGCCGCGGGCGCCAAGCCACTTCTGAACATTCTCGCCGCCGAACCGGTGCTCCAGATCAGCGTCATCGACCGGAGTGGCTTCCTCGGCTACTCCAGCCTTGCCCCGGCCACTGGCCCGGTGGACCTCAGCGACCGCGAACACTTCCGGGGTCCCCGGGACGCGGCGGACGACGACCTGTTCATCGGCAGGACTGTCAGCGGGCGGGTGTCGGGCAAGTGGTCGATCCAGCTGGCCCGCAAGATCATCGCGCCGGACGGCTCCTTCGACGGCGTCATGGTGCTGTCGGTCGACCCGGAACACTTCGCCAGCTTCTACCGGGCCATCGACGCCGGCCGGGAAGGCGTGGTAACCCTGATCGGAAGGGACCGGTACGTGCGGGCGCAGGCCAGCGGCGCCGATGCCGTGAAGGCCCCCTACGACGAGCCCTTGCCCTCCGATCGGCCTTACTTCCAGCCCGACCAGCCGGACCGGGGCGCCGTCACCTTGACCGGCCGCCTGGACGGCATCACCCGCATTGGCGCCTACCGCAGGCTCACGGCCTACCCGTTGGTCGTCCTGGTGATGCTGTCCGAACAGGAGGTGCTGGCCGCCTTCGAGGAACACCGCCAGATCCTTCTCCTGGCAGGAGCCCAGGCCTCGGCCTTCATCATTGCCGTGGGACTGCTCATCGTCCTGGCGACCCGGAAGGAGGCCGCCGCGGCGCGGCGGATGGCCGAGGCCGAGGAACGCTGGCGCCTGGCGCTGGAAGCGGTCGGAGACGGTGTGTGGGACTGGAACGCCCGTACCAACGAGGTCTACTTCTCCCCAGGCTGGAAGGCGATGCTCGGCTTCGCCGAGGACGAGATCGCGAACCGGCTGGAGGAATGGGACAGCCGGGTCCATCCGGACGACCGCGAGGCGGTCCACGCTGCCCTGAACCGGCATCTCTCCCGGGAGGCGTCGGTCTATGTCAACGAGCACCGCGTGCGTTGCAAGGACGGCGGCTACAGGTGGATCCTGGGCCGCGGCGTCGTGATCAGTTGCGGTCCGGACGGCTTGCCGCTGCGGGTGATCGGCACGCACACCGACGTCACCCGCCGACGCCGGGCAGAGGATGCCCAACGGGCGACGGCCGCCCACCTCAAGGCCGTCCTGGCCGGGGTGCCCGTCGGGATCGCTATCGTCGACCGCGACCGGCGCATCGGGATGGTCAACCCGCGGGCGGCCGAGATGCTCGGGTCGCATCCGGACAATCTCAGGGGGGCCTCGGCCGAAGCTGTCCATCCTTCCATGGCGTCGGACCAGGACAGTCGCCTGGACGCAGGCGGGACCGTCGATGACGAGGTCCGGTTGCCGAGGGCCGACGGCACCGGATTCTGGGCCCGTCTCATCGGGCGCCGGGTGTCCCCGGCCGATCCCGACCTCGGCACCGTCTGGATCATCGACGACATCGACAACCGGAAGGTGGCGACGCTGGCCCTTGAGGCGAGCCATCGATTCCAGCGCACGCTCATCGACACGATCCCGCTTCCCGTATTCGTCAAGGACACGGAAAGGCGTTACGTCGACGTGAACTTCGCCCTTGAGCGCTGGTTCGGACTGGACCGCGCCAGCCTGATCGGCAAGACGGCTCGCGACGTCGTGCCGCCGGAGGCCGCCCGCATCCACATGGAAGCTGACCTGACCGCGCTTGCGAGCCGGCAGACCGTGGTCTACGACGAGGTCGTGCCCGATGCCGAGGGCGGCGACAGGGAGATGCGGTTCTTCAAAGCCTCTTTCCCGGATGCGGAAGGGAATGCCGCCGGGATCGTTGGTGTGGTCATCGACCTGACCGAGCGCAGGCAGGACGAACGGGCGCTCCGTGCGAGCGAGGAGCGTTTGCGTCTTGCCGTCCAGGCCGCAGGGGTCGGCATCTTCGAGTGGGACGTCCCGTCGGACCGACAAGTCTGGTCGCCCGAAACCTTTGCGATCTTCGGCTGGGATCCCGGGACGCCGGTCACGGTCGGCGCCGTCATGGCCAGCTACCATCCCGAGGATCGCGCGGGCGTACTGGCCAGTTCAACGATGCTCCGCGACCCGTCCGGTCCCGGCATGCTGTGCAACGAGACGCGCATCGTACGACCTGACAAGGAGGTTCGGTGGGTGCGGACCATGGCACGCGCCGAGTTCACCGAGGTTGACGGTATCCGCCGTACCGTCCGGATCGTCGGTGCGGTGCAGGACTTCACCGATCGGCGGAATGCCGAGGAAATACTCGCGCACGTCAATGCCGACCTGGAGCGGCGCGTCCAGGAGCGGACCGCGCAACTGGTTCAGGCCCAGAAGATGGAGACCATGGGCCAGTTGACCAGCGGCGTGGCGCACGACTTCAACAACCTGCTCCAGGGCGTCGGCGGCTGCTTGGCGGCGCTGAGGCCCCGGGTCACCGATGGCCGGGCGCGCGAGCTCCTCGCCGCGGCGGATCAGGGTATCGAACGCGGGGGGCGGTTGGTCCAGCAACTGCTGGCCTTCGCGCGGCGCCAAGCGCTCTCGCCGAAGCCGACCGACATGGGAGCGCTGCTCGATGGCATGCGCCCGCTGCTGGAGCACAGCATGGGCGGCCTCGTCCGGATCGCCATCGAGGTGGCCGAGGGCACTTGGCCCGCCCACGTCGATCGCACCCAGGCCGAGCTTGGTCTGTTGAACCTGGCGGTCAATGCCCGAGACGCGATGGCCGCGGGCGGTCTGGTCCGCATCAGCGCCGAGAACGCAGTGGTTGGGCGGGGGTGTACCGTGGAGCACACCGTCGATGTCACGCCCGGGGAGTACGTCGTCCTCCGCGTGTCCGATACCGGCGTCGGCATGAACGCCGAGACCCGGGCACGGGCTGTCGAGCCGTTCTTCACGACCAAAGGACCCGGCCATGGCTCCGGCCTGGGTCTGAGCATGGTGTACGGCATGGCGGCACAGTCGGGCGGCGGCGTGCGGATCGACAGCGAGCCCGGCAAGGGCACCACGGTGTCTGTATACCTGCCGCGCGCCTCGGCCGAGGCCGGGAGGACCGACCCGCTCCCGGCCGCGCCGACGCGGCGCGGCGGCGGGACGGTGCTGCTGGCCGACGACGATGAACTCGTCAGGATGGCTGTGGCCGCGATCCTGGAGGAGTCCGGCCATCGGGTGCTTGTCGCCGAGGGCGGGGCGGAGGCCCTGGACCTGTTCAACTCGGACACCGCCGTCGACGTGCTGGTGACCGACTACGCTATGCCCGGCATGGACGGTGCCACCCTCGCGCGCGCGGTGCGCGCCCTGCGACCCGACCTTCCGATCCTCCTGATAACGGGACATGCCGAGCGGCCCTGTGACGTCGCGGGCCTTGCCTTCCTCCAGAAGCCGTTCCGACCCGAGGCGCTGACCTCGGAGCTGGCGGCGCTGCTGGACCGGGAGGCGGGTGGGAACCGTCCCGCCCCTTGCATGCCGGAGGCCGAGCCTATCCCGGCAGCCTGGCCGGGCCCTGGACTGCAAGGCCGCCGCTCGTCTTGCCAGGAGTTGGTCGAAGGAGCCGGCCAGCTGGTGTGACATGGTGGGCCGGAGGATGATCCCGAACCCGCGCCTGAGCGTGTTGCAACTCGACGGACGTCGGTAATGTCCGGCCCAAGCGCCAGCAGCTTGGTCGCCATGGTATGGCGCAGTAGGTGCGGGTAGAGGCGTTTCGTGATCGCCACGGCGTCGGCGACCTCGCGCACCGCTTGGCCGATGCGCTGCCGCGTGTAGACATACGGGTGCGGACCGGCCCCCTTTTCCCGACTGGGGAACAGCGGGCCAGCCCGGCGCCTGCCGATATGCAGGGCGAGCAGCCGGGCCAGTTCGGGGCGGATCGGCACCTCCCGCCTCTTGCCGCCCTTGTCCTCCTCAATGGTGACCACCCGCTCGGCCAGGCTGACATCCTCGACCCGGAGGGCGACGAACTCGGAAACCCGTGTCCCGGTTTCGAACAGGGTCTGCCTCATCAGGCCACGTTGGCCGCCCCGGGCATGGGCCCGGTTGATCCCACTACTTGGTGCCGCAAACCCGGCGTTTTCAGGGCTGGGATAGGCGCCCTTGGCGCGTCCGCGCCGAAGTCCTACTGGCGCTGTTGCTCGATGTACTGTTTGACGATCTCCAACGGCGCGCCGCCGCAGGATGCCGCGAAGTAGGATGGGCTCCAGAGATGTCCACCCCAGAGCCTTTGCGCCACTTCAGGGAAGTCGTGCTGACGCAGCAGGCGGCTCGATACACCCTTGAGGCTGTTGACCAGTTTGGAAAGCTGAACCGTGGGTGGGTACTCGATCAGCAGGTGGACGTGGTCGTCCTCGCCGTTCGCCTCCTTCAGCCGCGCGCCGAACTCGGCACAGACACCCAGGAAGACGTCGCGCAGCACTTCGTGGGCGCGGTCGCTGAGAACGCCGCGACGATACTTCGTGACGAAGACCAAATGAACATGCAGCGAACACACGACGCTACGACCCCTGCGATACTCGATGCTCATGAGCTTGCCTCCGAATGAGAGACCGAATATACCTATGCCATGATCAGGCTCAAGGCATACTGCTATCGCGTGTACCCGACCGCCGAACAGGAAGTCCTGTTCCGGCAGACGGTGGGGTCGTGCCGGTTTGTCTACAACCTGTGTCTCGAACAGCGGAAGCTTGACTATCACCGCAGCCATCCGCGCAGGCTGACCGCGTACGATCAGATCGCGGAACTGCCGGCGCTGAAGGTCGAGGTGCCCTGGCTGCGTGAGGTGCCGAACCATCCGTTGCAGCAAGCCGTCATCGATCTCGACAGGGCGTTCAAGAACTTCTTCGAAGGCCGCGCCAACTATCCGAAGTTCCGCAGGCGTGGAGATCGTGACAGCTTCCGGTATCCCGATCCCAAGCAGTTCAAACCGGAGGCGGATCGCATGTTCCTGCCCAAGGCTGGATGGGTCGCCTGGGTCCGGCATCGTCCGATGGAAGGCCGGATGAAGACTGCGACGGTCAGTCGTGAAGCCGACCGGTGGTATGTCTCCATCCAGTGCGAGATCGAGATGCCGGAGCCGATGGCGAACCTGGGGCCGGCGGTCGGGGTAGACATGGGCGTCGCGAAGCCGATGGTGCTGTCCACGGGGCAGGTGATCCAGCTTCCGCGAACCACGGACAGGGAAAGGCATAAGCTGGCGACGCTTCAGCGCAAGGTCGCCAGGAAGACGAAGGGGTCGAGAAATCAGGCCAGGGCGCGTCTTGCCGTCGCCCGGTTCCAGGCCCGTCTCGCGCGGCGGCGGAAGGATGCCGCGCACAAGGCGACGACAGCGATAGCCAAGAACCACGGCGTCATTGTCGTTGAGGACCTGAAGGTGCGGAACATGACGGCGAGTGCGGCCGGAACGATCGGGCAGCCGGGGAGTAACGTCAGGGCCAAGTCAGGGCTGAACAGGTCGATACTGGACGTGGCGCCCCATCAGATCAGGCTGATGCTGGAGTACAAGGCCGCGTGGTACGGCGGAGAACTCAGGACCACGCCGGCGCCGAACACCAGCCGGGAATGCAGCGTCTGCGGCTGCATCCATGCCGACAATCGGCGTTCCCAGGCGGAGTTTCTGTGTGTCGCTTGCGGTCACCACGAAAACGCCGATTTCAATGCGTCAAAGGTTATCAAGGCCCGAGGACTTCGGGTGTCGGCCTGTGGATCGAGCCGGGCTGCCGGACGGAAACAGGAACGCTGCGTTGTGAGGCGCGGAAGCTCGGCCCTTCAGGGCCGAGAGTAGTCACCAGGCCCATGTTCCTAGCACCATGGCCTTTGCGGACGCGGGCATGGTCGTCGCTGAAGACGACGTCGAGCCCCCAATGGAGGCGGTTTGGACCGCACCGGGAATGCGGATGGACCATTATTGAGTGCCCGACAACAGGGCCGGCAACCCGGTCCGGGGCGCCCGCCGGTTCCGACGGTGGAAGGTGATCGAGACACTCGGCTTCATCGTGCGCGAGGGGGTTCAGTGGCGCGAGTTCCGGGCAACGGGCGGGCATGTCTCGGGTGCCCCCGTCGCCACCGCCTGGACGAGTGGCACGCGACGGCGCTGCGTCCGCATGGGGCTCTCGGGCCCTTTCGCCGGCGCGTGGGACGCGGCGGTCGGTCGCTGCTCGGCCTAGGCCGAGCCGGGGTGGGAAGCTGACCGGCCTTGGCTCGGCCGCCGGGACCATCCGCGCCGCGGCCAAGGCAGCCACGGCGGTGACCGCGGTCCCGGTTCCCGGCGCTCCGCAGCCAGCAGCGTCACCTGGACAGGCGGGCGGCGCGGCAGGCCCGCTTCGAGGAAGCCGCAGCACTGCACGCCCGCGGCTGGTCGCAGAGCGCGATCTCCCGCAGCACCGGTCTGGACCGTGCCACGATCCGGCATGGCTGCGGGCGGGCCGGCCTTCCTCGTGGAGCAAACCGGCTGAGGGAGAGCAGCACGTGATTGATCAGGATCAAATCTAATCACGCGAAAAGGTATTAATTCTATGGATACAAGAAGCCGCTCCGCGTTCCGCGAGGGCGTAGTTGCCCTGATCCGAAGGTTTGCCATGTCTCGCTGGTTCTCGAACCTGAACCTCGCCTACAAGCTCCTGATTCCTGTCTCCATCCTGCTGCTGGTGATCGTCGCCATCGTCTGGCAGGCGCAGTCCTCGCTCGGGCACCTGTCCGCCTCGCTGGACACGGCGATCGGCCGCACGGCGGAGCGCAACTCCCTGGCCTTCCAGATCGAGGCCGCGGTCAACAGCGCGGCCATCGCCGAGAAGAATGTCATCGTCGAGGCCACCTCAGAGAAGATGCGCGAGAGCGTGGGGCTCTTCGACGAGCGTATCGCCCGGGCGAAGCAGGCGGCCGACCGGATCATCCCGCTGGCCTTGCCCGAGCGCCGCGCCACTCTCCAGAATCTGAGCGACATGATCGGCGAGTACGAGGCGATCGCACGGCGGGTGATGGGCCTGGCGCTCGAGTTCCGCAACGATGAGGCCCAGGCGGTCTCGGCCGCCGAGGGTCTGAGGGTTCGGACGGACCTTGCGCGGCTGATCCAGGACGTGACCGCGTACAATGAGCGGACACTTGCACAGGACCGCTCCGACGGGGCCAGGCTCGCCGCCGACTCGACGGGGATGCTGTACGCTGTCTCCGGCGTCGGCCTCGCCCTCGCCCTGTGCCTGCTCGGCTTCATCGTCCTGCGTCTGGTGGTTCGTCCCCTGACCGGCATGGCCGCGGCGATGCAGTCGATCGCGGGCGGAAACCTCGAGACTGAGGTCCGCGGCACCGGTCGCCGGGACGAGATCGGCACGCTGGCCCGTGCCCTCCAGGTGTTCAAGGACAACGGCCTGGAGATGCGGCGCCTGGAGCGCGAAGCTGCCGAGCAGAAAACGCGTGCCGAAGCTGAGCGCAGGGCAGCCCTGCTGAAGCTGGCCGACGGTTTCGAAGCCAGCGTCAGCGGCGTCGTGGACACGGTCTCGGCCGCCGCCACCGAGATGGAAGGTGCCGCCGCGGCCATGTCGGCGACCGCCGAGCAGGCCAGCCGCCAGGCCATGGCAGTCTCGGCCGCCTCCGAGCAGGCGAGCACCAACGTCAACACGGTGGCCGCCGCTACCGAGGAACTCAGCGCGTCGGTCACCGAGATCGGCCGTCAGGTCGAGGCCTCGGCCCGGATCGCAGCACAGGCCGTCACCGAGGCCGAGCGGACCAACATGCTGATCCAGGGACTGGCGGTCGCGGCCAACGAGATCGGCGAGGTGGTGAACCTGATCAACTCCATCGCCGGGCAGACCAACCTGCTGGCGCTGAATGCCACGATCGAGGCGGCGCGCGCCGGCGAGCAGGGCAAGGGCTTTGCCGTCGTCGCCTCGGAAGTGAAGGCGCTGGCGAACCAGACTGCGAAAGCCACCGAGGGCATCCAGGCCAAGGTGGCCGAGATCCAGCAGGCCACCGGCGGTGCCGTCGAGGCCATCGGCGGCATTACCGGCACCATCGGCCGGATCAACGGGATCGCGACCGCCATCGCCTCGGCGGTGGAGCAGCAGAGTGCCGCCACCCGCGATATCGCCGGCAACGTGCAGCAGGCTGCCGCGGGCACCGCCGAGGTCAGCGTCAACATCGTGGGCGTGACCCAGGCCGCCACCGAGACGGGGTCAGCGGCGACCCAGGTGCTGGATGCGGCGGGCGGGCTTGCCAGGGAGTCGGTCGCCCTGCGTCAGGAGGTCGAGCGTTTCCTGTCCACGGTCAGGGCAGCCTGAGGAAGCCGGCATCGGATATCCGGATCGACCTTGAGGGAGGGCTTTCTTCGGGCTTTGGGGGTGGACGGTGGGATGGGATGACGTTGTCGTGTGCCGCCGGCTCAGCGACGCCATCGACCATTCCCCCGGCCATCAGGCCAGCCACCGTTACACCAGCCGTGACAGGACGGTAGCTGCCGGCCTGCGCGGAGATGGGAAAACGAAGCCCTGAGAATGATGCAGAAGTTATCGATTATTGGCCGTCCCGGATCGGGACATTGCCCCCGTCCGGTATGAAACAAAAGCGAACCAAGCGGTCTGATCCGGGGCATGACAGATCGTAATCCGGTTCTTTCACGAGGGATGGGCAGGTCTTCGTCATGTCTGACCATTATGATCTTGTCTTGGAAACGATCTCGGACCTCCGGGCGCGGGGTGACGCTTGCTCACCCGCGGTGCGGGACCTCATCCACCGGCTCGGCGCGATTCACGACCGTGCCTGCGATGATCGGGAAGCCTGTGACCGGTGCCCGGTCGCCTGCCGGACCAGGTTGGCCGCCCGCCGCCCGTGAGAAGGTGCAGGTCGGCGCGCCCCCAGCCCCGATCGGTCTTCGAACCGGATTTCCCTCGGATCAGGCCAACACGACATCCACAACCGGATCGGACTGGCGGCATACACGAACCTGAACCAGGCTTGTTCCGGCCACACCTGCGTTCGGGAAGCGGGAGCCACCTCATCCGACGGCAATGAACATCGTTCCAGGTCGGAAAAGGGGATGAGGAGGTCACGCAGTGGCCGAACCTGGACGCCATGAGCAAGCTCAGGAGCTGCCTGCGGTCGAGCGAAGGCGTGAAGTGCGTGCTGCTGGCCACCGGCAACCCGGGCGGACCTGGGCACCAGGCGGCGAAGCAGAGGTGGGTGGACCCCGCCGCCGCCGGCATGCGACCGATCACCGATCCGGAAACCGGCGAGATCCGTGTCTTCATCCCGTCCCGGCTGAAAGACGACCTGCCGCTCATCCGGAACGACCCCGGGTACGAGCGAGCGCCGGCTGATGACGCTGGGCGACAGACAACTCGTGAAGGCGTGGCGCTACGGCGATTGGGACTGCACCTTCGGTGGCTTCATCGACGACCTGTAGGTTCCGTCGCGGCACGTGCTGGAGCCCTTCACGACCCCGCCGGGCTGGACCTGCCGCCGGTCATTCGACTGGGGCAGCAGCGGCCGAGCGCGATTCCCATGTGGGCGATCAGCGACGGCACGCCCGTGCGGGAGATGGGCGGGTTCGTCTTCCCGCGGGGCAGCATGATCCTGTTCTCGGAATCGTACACGGTGAAGGACGCCGGCGGCAAC
Source organism: Skermanella rosea (assembly GCF_016806835.2). Lineage (NCBI taxonomy): Bacteria > Pseudomonadati > Pseudomonadota > Alphaproteobacteria > Rhodospirillales > Azospirillaceae > Skermanella > Skermanella rosea. Next base: position 265,482 of record NZ_CP086113.1, read on the forward strand.
GTGAAGCCCAACGAGGGCCTGCGGCTGACAAGCCGGGCGATGGGGCGCGGCATCGCCGAGCGCAGCCGGGGGCGCACCTGGTCAGGCTGGGTCGTCGATCCCGCCATCTTCACGGAGGTGGGACGGGAGAGCATCTATGCCGAGATCAGGAAGGCCACGGCCGGGAAGGGCCAGGTGCTGAACGTCGGGCGGGGACCGGATCGGGGGCTGGCAGAAGACGCGAGAAATCATCGAGAACGCCGCCGAGACGAGGCCGGGGAAGCCCGGCATGTGGGTATTCACCCCCTGCGTCAACTTCCTGCGCACGGTCCCTACCCTGCAGGAGCTATAGCGGAATTTGGGTGACGAGGTATTCAGGCGGCGCTCTGTGATGTCGGCACGCTGACCTCGATGCCGTCGCGGAATGTGACGCCCTGGATGAGCTTGGGCAACTGGTTTTCGCCCTTCAACCGTCGCCAGGTTCTGGAGGCTGCCGAGATCAGCTTGAAGACCATGAGCTTGGCAGTGTCCTGCGAGAGCGCGCCCTTGGTGCGCACCGTCCGGTGACGGACCGTGGCGAAGACGCTTTCGATCGGGTTTGTTGTCCGCACGTGGTCCCAATGTTCGGCGGGGAAATTGTAGAAGGCCAGCAGGGCGTCGCGGTCCTTGGTCAGGCACTCGACGGCGCCGGAGTACTTGGCGCCGTACTTCTTCTCGAAGACGTCCAGGGCGCGCTCCGCTGCCTTGAGGTCGGGCGCCATCCAGATCTCCCGCAGGTCCTGCTTGACCGCGGGCTGGAGCGATTTCGCCACCTTGTTGAGAACATTAGAACTTTTATGAAACCAGCACCGCTGGTGCCGTGTCCCAGGATAGACCTCGTCGAGCGCCTTCCAGAAGCCCAAAGCACCATCGGCGACCGCCAGTTCCGGAGCGATCGTGAGCCCGCGCGCCTTCAGGTCGATCAGCAGTTCGCGCCAGCTTTGGGCGCTCTCGCGAACGCCGACCTGGAAGCCGAGCAGTTCCTTTTTGCCTTCCGGCGTGGCGCCGATCATCACCAGCATGCACTCGGCTGTAGGTTCCATACGGGCCTGGAGGTAGACGCCGTCGGCCCAGACATAAACGTAGCGCCGGGCCGACAAGTCACGCTTCTGCCAGCGCGCGTAGTCGTCCGCCCAGCTCTCCTTCAGCCGGGCGATGACGGACGGCGACAGGTTGGGCGCGTCCTTGCCGAGCAGGACACCCAGCGCCTCCTGGAAATCACCGGCCGAGACGCCGCGCAGGTACAGAATCGGAAGCAGAGCGTCGAGACTGGTCGTCCGCCGAGCCCAGCGCGGCAGCAGCGCCGAACTGAACCGGATCCGCCCCGTAGCCGGACCGGGATCCCGGTCGCGAACCTTGACCCGCTGGAACTCGACCGGGCCGATACCGGTCTGGATCACGCGTTCCGGCCCATGGCCATGCCGGACCAGCCGATCCCGGCCATCTGGCAGTTTCAACTCCTTCATGGAGGCCAGAAATGCCGCCACCTCGGCTTCGATGGCCTGCTCCAGCAACTGGCGGGCTCCCGATCGGAGAAGGGCCGTCAGAGGATCATCGATTTCGTCAGGCTGGCAAAACCGGACAATGCTGGTATCTTCGTTCATGGCGTAGCGCTCCCTCGTGGAGGTTCTGGCAGGCTTCAAGCACCTACCTCGTTACGCCACCTTCCTCACCTCGTCATCACCCAGTTTCCGCCATAGCTCACCCTGCAGCGGGACGAGTCACGTCCCGACGACGTGGACGCCGACCAGGAGGACCATCACGGGAATGCAGCCCGCTGCGCCTGCAACGGCGTTCCGAAAGTTCCGAAGCTGGGTAGCTTCGTCACGGGTGGATAGGCAGTTCCCCGCCCGTTCGCAATTTGGGCAGCAGTTAGTTGTAGAACTAACCAGAATCAACCGATGCCGAACCTTCTATCTAACGGGTTATCCACGAAATGAGTGGATAAATCTGTTAGCAAATTACCACATCCGTCTAGGCTCTAGAACGGAATAGGTACGTATTTTGGCCGAAACGATGGGCCATAGATGTTCGGCCCGAGTGTCCGCAGTTTCATCTCCAGGTCAGGATTGTCGTCGGTGATGTTCGACGCCGTGACCTGGACCAGGAAGCTCCGCAGGTTTGCGACCCCGTTGGTCAGGACTACGATGCGGGCAGCGCCGTGGTCTTCCATGAAGATCGTCAGGAGCCGGCACGCCTCATCAGTCGTCCGTGATCTCCTCGGGCCGCCGTGGCAGCATCCAGACGGCCGGCATGCCTTGTGTGCGTCTTTGTACGCCGTGGCATCAGATGACCGTGAGCGAAGCCCAGGCCATTCCGTCGCGCGTCCATGCCTTCAGGCGGTTCGCCTTGGTCTTCTTCCCCGGGAATGCATCCAGGTCCTTCCAGAGCGTCTCCCACTGGAGCGTCGTGCGGAAACGTTCGTGCGCGATCTGGAGCAACACGTTGATGCTGCCGTCGCCCCGGCGAGAGCCGCCGGCGGTGGGTTGGCGATGTCGCCGAAGCCGGCCAGGTGCATCGAACAGATCTCGACATTGCAGCTGCGGGAGAAACCGTTGCAGACGGCGATCACGAACGCGCCGCCGCCCCAGTCGATCAGCCTCTGCAGGCGCTTGCGCTGCCGCTCCCCTTCCCTACGGATCAGAAAGCTAGAGCCGTGCCCGACCGCGTTGATTCGTGAGGAGGGGTTTTCAAGACGGATTTCATGATCAAGTCCAGGCCCGGCTGAATTTTGGAGGACGTATGCCGGCACCCTATTCCCAGGATCTTCGCGCCCGTGTTGCTTGGGCGATCTCGAGCGGTTCGTCCGCCCGGAAAGCGGCCGACCGGTTCGGGGTCGGGATCGGCACGGCGATCCGGTGGGCGCAGCGCCTGCATACCGAAGGCCATGTCGAGGCTCGGGCCATGGGCGGCGACCATCGCTCGCGGCTGACGGAACATCGGGAAGCGGTGCTGACGTTGATCGCCCACCAGCCGGACCTGACGCTGAAGGAGATCCGCTGCGCGCTGGTCGAGCGGCACGGCATCACCGTCGGCCGGAGCACCATCTCGCGCTTTCTCAGAACCTGTTCGCAGACTGGGCGTGCCGCCCTGTGCTGACCGGAATGCTACCTTGAGCTGAAAGAGGGCTGACGCGCGGGAGGTTAACGGGCTATGTCGAGGGCCATCGTTAACAGTCGCCGAGCCAGCAGGATATGGGTACCGCCGTCAGAACTGCCAAGACTTCGCCGGCCTCCAGGGACGCCTTTGCCGACGTCGATGCCTTCGTGGACGAGGTTCTGATTGAAGTCGCGGCCATGGAGACAGATGGCACGAAGCCGACACGCTCCGGGCCGAAGCCGGTGCTGACCGGAGTGGCACTACGCAAAGCGATCATGGCGATCTGGTGCCTGTGCTTCTGCGGCATGCAGTGGCGCGCCATCGGCCAGCTCTGCGATATCCCGTTCAGCACGCTGTTCACCCTGTTCTCTCGTTGGACCCGGCTCGGGCTATGGCGTCGGTTGCTCGACCGGCTGCGCCGCACTTGGCGGCTGGCCTGCGGTGATGCCGCGGAGCCGACCGCCGTGGTGATCGACAGCCGATCCTGCAGGTCGGCGCCGAGCTGCTTCGGCCGTGGCTTCGATGGCGGCAAGAAGATCAACGGCGTCAAAGTTCACCTGGGCGTCGATAAGTATGGCATCCCGCTGGCGATCGACGTCTCGCCAGCCAATGTGCATGATACGAAAGGTATCATGCCGGTGCTCCGCGAGCTCTCCGGCAAAGGCTTCCGGGGATCGGCGCTGGGCGACCTCGGCTACCGGGGCAAACGGCTGGCCAAGACAGGGCGGAAGCTCGGCATTACCGTCGAGCCCGTCGCTCGCGGCCGTGATGGCAAGTTCCTCCCGGCCGGGATCTGCTGGGTGGTGGAGCGCTCCTTCTCCTGGATTGCCAATTACCGGCGGTTGAACACGATCTTCGAGCGAACGAAGGAGCACCTCGTCGCCTTCGTCGAGATCGCCTTCGTTTCCATCCTCGCCAGGCGCCTGAAGCGCTTGGTGATCGAGGAGGTCACTGCCTGACATCTACGAACAGCTTCTGATAGAGAACCGCCCGTCCTGGTGGTCGATGTCCGGCAGACGGCGGCAACCGGCCTGGCCGAGCGCGAGGCGGCCATCTCAATGATTGAGGCCATCCCGGGCCGCCACCGCTTATAACCTGATCCGCCTGCCCAATCTGCTGGCCACGGCGTAAAGCACGCCTGGAGTCCGCCTGGACGGCGGCTCCGGGAACTCTGAAGCGGAGCGAAAACGCTTCTCTTCAACCAAAATGGGTACAAAACGTGCTGATTTCGATCCTTAAAGGTGGCGAGGGCACTGCAGAGGCATATTTATCCGCGTCCTGTTAAGCCCACCAGCCTCCCGCTCATCAGCTCATAATCATTTCAAAATAGAACCCTGGTCGGCACGCCTCGTCTGCGAACAAGTCTTTGATTGAGGTCATTTTGACGGTAAATGGAGTGCAAGTAATATCCGGTATTCATAAGATAATTATTTCCGATTACTTAAATTCATTCCGCTGCTTCTAATTCCTGCTGAAGCGTGGCTGAGTCTCCGAAGATGGCAGGGCGCTCAGTCGGGCATGGAGTGCGGAAACTTTCCATTTCTCGCATCAGCAGCCATAATTGAGCGCGTATACCAGCAAGACGCCGAGCTTGATCTGGGGGCCAAGGCTCAACGGCGGCTTCGTCAATCGAGCGGATAGCTTCATACAAAGCGGTTCGGTGCATTGCCCGTCCTTCCCAATTAGCCGTAGGACCTAAGGAGTATGATAGGCCTAATTAGTTAACATTACGTCAATAAGCATATCACGTCGAGCTTGGGCCAAGTAGCCGCCTTTATGCGCCGAGGCGCTGCGCAGCCCGACTACCGAACGAAGATGCTCAGCGTGCGGCCTACAAGCGACTGACCAGGCAGGCCGAAGCGCTGATCGCCGGGACCTACCTGGCCGGCACCAACACCCGCCGGGTCCGCCGTGCCCTGGGAGCGCTGTTCGGCGGGGCGGTCGGCAAGGACACCGTCAGCCGGGCCTGGCGCAAGGTCCAGGGCGACTGGGAAGCCTGGCAGAAGCGGGATCTGTCGCAGGACGACATCGTGCGCATCATACTGGATGGCACCGTGGTCAAGGTCCGGCTGGACAAACGGGCCACCGGCATCTCGGTGCTGGTGGCACTCGGTGTCCGGCGCGACGGCCAAAAAGTGCTTCTCGGCCTGCGCAATATGGGCGGCGAGAGCGAAGCCGCGTGGCGGGCCTTCCTGGATGATCTGGTCGCCCGCAAGCTCGCCACGCCGGACCTGCTGATCATCGACGGCGCCCCGGGCCTGGAGGCGGCCCTGAGTGCCCTCTGGCCGGACGTGCCGCGGCAACGCTGCACAGTCCACAAACATAGGAATCTCGTGGCCCACGCGCCCAAGAAGCTGCACGACGAGATCAGCGCCGACTACACCGACATGATCTACGCCAGGACGGTGAAGGAAGTCGAAGCCCGGCGGAAGGCGTTCGTGCGAAAGTGGCGGCTGAAGTGCCCAGCGGTCGCCGCCAGCCTTGAGGAGGCAGGTGCCAACCTGTTCACCTTCCTGCTCTACCCGCCCGACCAGTGGAAGTCGATCCGGACGACCAACGCCATCGAGCGGTTGCACGAGGAGTTCAAGCGCCGGATCAAGACGCAGTGCCTGCTGCCGTGTGCCGAGACCGCTTGCATGCTGTTCTGGGCCCTGCTCGCCAGCGGCCAGATCACCCTGCGCCGCGTTGACGGTTGGGACACCCTGCACGTCGCTCCCGCCGACCAGCCGCTTGACCTCGCCGCATGATCCGACGACCCTGAAGCTCAGGAGAATGCGCCCTCAGCAATTCCTACCAACCTTCGGACACGACCCATCGGTGAAGACAAGGTCGATGGCGGGTCCGGCAACGACACCGTCCGAGGTGGCGACGCCAATGATTTCGTCGGCGGCGGCACCGGTGACGATAAGCTCTATGGCGATGCGGGTGGCGACTACCTCTGGGACACCGCCGGGTTCGATCAGCTCTTCGGCGGGGCTGGCCATGATCGCCTGTTGGGAGGCGAGGGGCGCAACAATCTCAGTGGCGATGACGGAAACGATACGCTGGTCGTACAGCAATACAGCAACGTGACAACCAACCTCTCCAGCGTGTATCGCGGGGGGACCGGAACCGACACCCTGCATGGAAATGTAGACGCGCTGATCGACAGCGATCCCGGACATAATGCCTGGAGCAATGCCGCGTTCTCCGTCAACGTCGACGACGTGGCGGCCGATGGTGGGCTATTTGGTTTCAGCGACCGCCAGGAGGGATGGGTCGAGGGGTATCAGTGGCGCCAAGGGGGCTCTTTCTCTGGTATAGAGCGGATCACAGTGGAGGCGGACACCGTCTTGGAATATCACGGTGGCCGGGCCGCCATGACCGCGATTGGCGGCAATCGTCCTGACTTTTTCCATGGCGGTGCTGGCAACGAAACCCTCATGGGCGATGGCGGTGCCGATCTGTTCGACTTCTCCGGCATCTACAATCAAGGGCTGGATCGCATCGTGGGCTTCAACGCCGCTGAGGGGATCTGGTCACCACGCGATGGAGCGAGGAAGGGTGGTACACGGACCCTGTGAACGTCGACATCGTAGAGCGTAACGGGCACACGATCGTCACGAGCAGCCAACTCGATGGCACTGTGTTCCATGTCATGGACCTCGATGCCGTCGGCATTCAGAACAACATCATCATCGGAGAAATCTGGGGCTGATCACCTTCAGCTCCGCAGTCTGAGTGTGTATTCCGACGAAGTCGGCCACTAATTCCAACCGGAAGCCGGCCATTGTTCCGACACGATGTCGGCCATCATACCGATCTGATGTCGGCCGGGTCTGGATGCTGACAGGTCGATTGTGCTCATCTCACGGGACGCAGGTTCGGTCAAGCTTTCGTCGAGCCTGGGTTGCACCGTCTGCCCGGCTCTCGCAGGGGCTGGGCTGACGGTGGCGGTTACTTTTGCTCGACTTCGGCTTTGTGTTTGCGCAGGGAATCCCCGCTCAGTTCGATTGAACCGCGCCGGGATTTTCGGAGGCCGATTTGGTTGAGAAGCTGTTCGTAGATGTCAGGCAGTGACCTCCTCGATCACCAAGCGCTTCAGGCGCCTGGCGAGGATGGAAACGAAGGCGATCTCGACGAAGGCGACGAGGTGCTCCTTCGTTCGCTCGAAGATCGTGTTCAACCGCCGGTAATTGGCAATCCAGGAGAAGGAGCGCTCCACCACCCAGCAGATCCCGGCCGGGAGGAACTTGCCATCACGGCCGCGAGCGACGGGCTCGACGGTAATGCCGAGCTTCCGCCCTGTCTTGGCCAGCCGTTTGCCCCGGTAGCCGAGGTCGCCCAGCGCCGATCCCCGGAAGCCTTTGCCGGAGAGCTCGCGGAGCACCGGCATGATACCTTTCGTATCATGCACATTGGCTGGCGAGACGTCGATCGCCAGCGGGATGCCATACTTATCGACGCCCAGGTGAACTTTGACGCCGTTGATCTTCTTGCCGCCATCGAAGCCACGGCCGAAGCAGCTCGGCGCCGACCTGCAGGATCGGCTGTCGATCACCACGGCGGTCGGCTCCGCGGCATCACCGCAGGCCAGCCGCCAAGTGCGGCGCAGCCGGTCGAGCAACCGACGCCGTAGCCCGAGCCGGGTCCAACGAGAGAACAGGGTGAACAGCGTGCTGAACGGGATATCGCAGAGCTGGCCGATGGCGCGCCACTGCATGCCGCAGAAGCACAGGCACCAGATCGCCATGATCGCTTTGCGTAGTGCCACTCCGGTCAGCACCGGCTTCGGCCCGGAGCGTGTCGGCTTCGTGCCATCTGTCTCCATGGCCGCGACTTCAATCAGAACCTCGTCCACGAAGGCATCGACGTCGGCAAAGGCGTCCCTGGAGGCCGGCGAAGTCTTGGCAGTTCTGACGGCGGTACCCATATCCTGCTGGCTCGGCGACTGTTAACGACGGCCCTCGACATAGCCCGTTAACCTCCCGCGCGTCAGCCCTCTTTCAGCTCAAGGTAGCATTCCGGTCAGCACAGGGCGGCACGCCCAGTCTGCGAACAGGTTCTCAGCGCATGGCCCATGAAGACCAGCTTCGCCGGGTGCCCGTTGTCCTTGCGGTACAGCCGGGCCTCGGGATCGCTGGTCGAGGCGTGCGTTTCGGTGGACCGCTTCTCTCCATGAAAGTCGCGCTCGCCGTTGCGCCCCGGCGGTTCGCCGCTGCCGTCTTTGGGTCGGAAGCTCTTCACGATGGCCCATGCCTCAATCAGCGTGCCATCCACTGAGAAGTGCTCATCCGACAACAGCGCCTCGACCCGCGGCTGGTCCAGGACGGCGGCCAGGAACTTCGCCGCCACGTCGCCGGCCAGCAGCCGCTCGCGACTCCTGCACCGGGGCGTCAATCGACAAGCTGACGAACTCCGCCTCCCTGCACCAGAGCATCTCCAGGCAACACGGTGGCGCTCACCCTCCTCTCCCCTGCCTTGGCGGCTCAGACCGGATGGGCCATGGCGAACTCGTCGAGGACGAGGTGGACCCACTCGTGGAAATGGACCGCCTCGACCGATGTCCCCGGCAGCTTCGACCGGGGAGACTTGTCGGCGGCCTTGCGCCGGGCCAGGTTCAGCCACCGCTGCCGCTGCTGGGCCACCATGTTGCTGAGCGAGAACATGGCCCTGCAGTTGGGCTGGTCCAGGTCGCGGCCCAGGGCTTCCGTCCAGTCCGCCGGACGGCCCTGCTGCACGGCCAGGACCAGGTCCCCGAACATGGTGGTCAGCCAGCGCTCGAACACCCGGGCGGGCCGGTCGACCTTGACGCCGTGCCGGGCGCACCATTCCGCCCAGGCCACCACCAGGTCGTCGATCGGCGCGTGGCCGTAGTCGGCGCGCAGACGCTCGCGGGTCTGGGCCGTCAGCCTGCGGGCCAACGCTGCCGGATCGATCTCGCAAGCCGGATCGACCGCCGGCAGGTCGAGGGTGAGCTGCCCCGGCAGGTCCTGCGGCTCGGCCTCCATCTTGGCAGGCGGAAGCGCGCTGGTCGGCCCCTCCACCACGAAGGTCACATGGGTCCGCCGCCGCGTCCGCTCGTCCGCGATCAACTCGTAGCGGACGCGGAAGGCGGCATACCGGTTGATCTCGTCCACGGCCACCTTGAGCACGCGACGCTCGAACGCCGCCCAGGAGTCGTAGCTCGCCGCGGCCGCGTTCAGCACCTGCCTCAGGTCGCCCACCGACACCGTCCAGGAAAAGGTCTCGCGGTCGGCATTGGCGCAGAGGAGCTGGTAGAGGCGGTGGCTGTAGCCGGAGGTGAGCTTGGCCAGCACCTTCAGCTGCACCAGGAACCGCTCGCCCCGCGTGGACATCAGCTTCTCCAGCTCGGGACTGAAGCGCCAATACACGATGCCCTGGTTCTCGGGCACGTCGGACAGAGTGACGAGACTGATGTTCATGTGGCGGAGATTATCGTCGCCCGGCGCGAAATAGCCGATCGTGATGACCGACCCCTGCAGCTTCCGGGCCGCCGCCAGCAGGCTCTTGTTGCTCTTATGCCCTTCCCATCCCATCGCCCGCTTCATGTCGGTCGCGAGAGCGGAGTAGAGCATGGTGCCGGGAGACGACTTGCCGCTGGCGACGACGCTCACCACGGCATCGGTGGCATGGGCCAGCATGGCGTCGAGCAGCTTGCGGTCGGTGACCGACAGTTCGGGATCCACGACCTCGATCAGTTCCCGCACCTTCAGGAAGCTGGGGTCGCCGTGGATCCAGTTCGACACGGCCAGCGGGCTGGTCCGCAAGGCCGGATCCGGCGGCAGGACCTCCGGCACCTTGCCGGCGCCGGCCGGACCGGTAGCGCCCCTGCCGCAGCCGCCAAGGGCGGCATCGAAACTGTCGGTATCGAAATCCTGCACGAGAACCTCTCCCGGGCCCCGCTCCATGATGGCCCCCAGGACGTCATGGTGACCTGTTCGGGGCCATCCTGACAACCCGTCGAAAGGCGGGGGGTTGCCCAACATGACGCGTCGGGGGCCATAAAGGCGCCAGCAGTGCCGAACTGGGCGACTTGGAGGCCCGCCAAACCCCCGCGTCATCCCGGACCGAGGCCATCACGGCCTCCTACACGTCACGATGACCTATTCGGGTCCATGATGGCGCCCGCGCTGAACGCCCATGCACGCCGATTCGGTAGGTGTCCGGGATTGTCGATCGCACCGCGTCATCCTCAAACCCTTCGCGGCCTTGGGCGCCGACCGAAAGGGTGACATTGAAGTGTCACAACGGTTTCGACGCCACCGACGCCCCGGGCACGTCAGGGTGACGTATCCGAGGGTATGATGGCTGATCCTCCGGGATCTGCCGGATGCCATCATGCCCCCAAACACGTCACTCCCGCCCAAGGGCGCGCTTTGGACGCCATCATGCCCCCGGTCACGTCACCCTGACGCCTCAGGGGGCATGATGGCGCCCTGGTTGAGAACCCCGCGGACCCGGGCAAGCCCAATGAACCAGTGCCCAGGGCCATTCCGATCGATGCGGAGTTGCGAGTCGCAGGGTGACGCGACGGGGGGGTTGATGGCAGGCGGAAGCTCGCACCACCATGCCCCACGACCCGTCACCCTGACACCGCTGATGGCATGATGGCAGGCGCACCGGCGCCTTTATCCACCCTTGGCCGTCATCATGACGCGGTGGGGGCCATATTGGCGGGGCAAAACCGAACATCAGCGTGTGAATCGGTCGGTAGACCCCATGAGGGAGCGGGCCATCCGGATGCGGTCCTCCTCCATGCCCGGTCCCGGCAGTTGAACGAGCGCCGGACGGGACATGGTCAGGACGGATCGCGCCGGGATGACGACGGCCCGGCGTCCCGATTGAAGACTTGAAAGGATTTGCTGCATGGAATGCCTTTCCAGGCAGAGGATCGGGCTCGTTCCGGCCCGTTATCTGGACCACCCCGACCTGGGCGCCGCCGACCTGGCCGTCCTGTTCGTCCTCTGCGCCCATGCCGACCGGCACGGCCTGTGCTGGCCTTCGCAATCCACGATCGCCGCCAAGTCGAAGCTCGACCGCAGTACCGTCAACCGTATCCTGGCAAAGCTCGTGGACCTCGCGTTGATCGCGAAGGGCCGGCATCCGAACCCGAGGATCCGCACCTGCACCTACCGTCTCGCGGGGCATGAAGCCCTGTTCCGGATCTTTTCCGACGACCTGGACAACGAGCCCGAAATGGCGGGCCCTTCGCCTTCGAAGGATCTGCCGGCGGAGGCTGCTGTCGTCCAGCGCGACACAGAACACCTTGAACAACAAACCTCTCCTCCTGGATGCGCTGGCGCGCGGGAGGCGGGGAATTCCGGAACCGGCAGGACGGTCGCGGCAGAACCGACGATCCTCGGCGACGATTGGACACCCGACCCGTCCGACCTGGTATTCGCCCACGACCACCGGAGCGACCTCACGCCGGAAGACGTCGCCCTGGTCACCCGCAAATTCATCCTCCATCACGGCGGCAGGCCGCTCACCGACCCTTCACGCCTGTTCCGCCGCTGGCTGCTCACCGAAAGGAAGACGCATGCGTGCCCCGACGCTACCCGCGACCCCCGACGCCCTGCCCCACGCTCCGGATTCCCCCGAGGCGGCGCGGCACAGGGGCCTGCCGGCCAAGCCCGATTTGACGCCTGGGCTCGCGCGGCTGCTGAACGCCGAGCGCGTTACGCTCACCACGCCTGATCCCGGCGACGACACGGCAGCCTGCCGGCCCGATTTCGTGGGGACTGCCGAGAAGCCGTGGCACCCCGCTCCCCTGTCCGCCTGCCAAGTCAAGGCGGCACGGCGGATACTGGCCGGGTTCGACGACTACCTGCGTCCGCAGGACTGGGACGAGAACGGCAGGGCCATGCGGGCCATCGCCGTCCTGCTGTCCAGATACAGGCAAGCCGACAGGCCTCCCGAGATGGAAGAGGATATCGCCGCGGAATGGGGCGAGGATGTCGAGGAATACCCGCTCTGGGCGGTCCAGGAAGCCTGTCGCAGCTGGCGGCGCGATCCGAACAACCGCCGGGCTCCCCATCCGGGGGAGTTCCGGACCCTGTGCGAGTCGCTGGTCCGGGAAGCCCGGCAGCAGCGGGACCGCCTGAAGCGCTGCCTGGAAATGCCTCCCCTGCTGGAACCGCCGAGACCGCTTTCGGCGGAGGACCGCGCCGCCCTGGAGGACCGCCGGAGGGCGGAACGACAGGCCGAGATCGCGCGCTTCGAGGAGATCAAGGCCCGGCTGGTGGCAGAGGGCAAGTGGCCCGGCAGGATCGCCGGTAGTCCCCTGCCCTCTCCCGCCGAAGCCGCCGGTCCGCCGCCGGATACGGCATCGGAGCCGTCCGGCGAGCGGCTGCCGGACCACTCAGTCGCCGACGATGTCGGCTCCGCGGTGCGCAGTGCCCTGGACCCCGCCGCCCTCCAGGAGGCGGATGCTGTCCTCGACCTCGGCCAGGGCGCGGCGGAGACGGTCGCGCTGGGCCTTCAGCCGGCGCAGGTCGAGGGTGCCCTGGCGGGGCTTGGCGGCGCGCAGCGAGCGCTTGAACTCGATGATGTCCTTGCGCCCGATGTCCGGCCGCACGAGGCCGGACTGGCGGGCGCGCTTGATCTCCTCGTCGGACAGGGTAGTCAGCTGGTAGGCAACGGAATAGGACGGCGGGATCTCCTCCTCGACCAGCTTCCGCTCCTCCACCGCCTTGGCGATGGCGATCATCTGGCTGGCGATCGGGCGCGAGAACGGCAGCCCCTCGATCAGCCGCTCGAAACGCCCCGGCTGGTCCTCCAGCTTCTCCAGGGCGTTCAACAGGTTGCGGCCGATCGCCAGCACGCGCTGACGGGTTTCGCGCCAGAGGCGGTCGAGATGCTCCCGGAACGCGTCGACATCCTCGGGATCGACGATGCGGTCGAGGCCGGCATCCGGCGCGGCCGGCACGGAGCGGGTCTCCTCCGGATCGCCGATGAAGGACAGCGCCCGGGTGTCGGCGACGGCGGCCTTCTTCTTCGCCTGGGTAAGACTGACCATCACAGCCTCATTTCGTTACGGACGAAGTGCCACAGCCCGATGCAGTCGTCGCGGCCTTTGGCATTGTCGATGTCGACCGCGGATAGGCCCTGGTCGGCGAAGGAGTGGATGTGTTCGAGATCGGGAATGTCCACCGGGCAGAGACGGCCCTCCTTCAGGAGCAGCTTCTTGGCGTCGCGAAATGCCACCGTCCCCCGCTTCACGCGGTTCATGACGAACGCGGCCTCCTTGCCGTAGTGCTTCATCACGCCCATCCAGGGTATGGCGGAGCGGCGGTCGTCGAAGGTCATTCCCGTCGGCAGGAGGACGAAGTCCGCCAGTCCGATCAGGCGGATCACCGCGTCCCGGTAGGCCTGGACGGCGTTGGGCGTGTCGATCACGACGAGGTCGTAGCCGGTCAGCTTCTCGATCTCCTCGGGAGCGGTCGTGATGTCCATCGGGAAGCAATCGAGCTTCGCAAGGCTCTCGTAGCCGGATTCGTCCCGCAGGGTATGCCAGGCGGCAAGGCTTCTCTGGTCGTCGGTATCGACGAGCGCCACCCGCAGTCCGTCCAGGCTCGCGGCGACCCCGACGATGCGGCTGCATCCTGTCTTGCCGATGCCGCCCTTGCTTCCGGAAATGAGCAGCTTCCGCGGAAGCTTGGCCGGTTCCGCGACCGCACCGTCCGGTGCCGGCGTTCCACTGATTTTCTTCGACCTGGGTTTCTTCATCATGACCGCATCGTCCACCATGGCCACCCCCTGGTGATTGGTAATCCCGACGGTCTTATAGGAAACCGCAAGTCAAGAACAGCAGCATGACGCGGCGGCGACGCGGTTGCCTCGCCGGTGTGTCCCGTTTACCCGGTAAACGGTGGAGCTTGCCTATCGTCCCCGCCCGCCGCGATCCCGTTTACCGGGTAAACGGAGAGTGCCCGCTCCTCAAGCAGATCCGCCGGGGTCTCTTCCGATGATCGCCCGGCCCTGCCCTCCCCCGCAAGGAGCCGTGCTGCATCCCGGATCGGGATCGTCCCGGAAACGATGCTGCTTCCGACGCGATCGCCCGGTGGATCTCCGGAATCGTTCAGTACAGCCCGACGGCGGTGCCGCTATCCTGCGCGGGTGCGGTGCCGACCGCCCGGATCCCGGGAAGGTGCGGCGCGTCTCCGCGCCTCGGCCGACCGGAACGGCGGCCCGACCGAACGACACTGGAGGAGACGACCTAATGGACACGGACACCAGGGGTTTGGGGCCGACTGGGCGCAAGCCGCCCCAGGGGAAACTCGACGCGCTGATCATCGGCGCCGGCGTCGCGGGGCTCTACCAGCTGCACCTGCTCAGGAGCCAGGGCCTTAGGGTCAGGGCCTATGACAGCGCGTCGGATGTCGGCGGCACATGGTACTGGAACCGCTATCCGGGGGCACGTTTCGACTCCGAGGCCTATATCTACCAGTATCTCTTCTCGGAGGAGCTTTACAAGGGCTGGAGCTGGAGCGAACGGTTTCCCGGCCAGCCGGAGATCGAGCGGTGGATGCACTACGTCGCCGACCGCCTCGACCTCCGCAGGGATATCCAGTTCGGGACGGCCATCACGAGTGCCCGTTATGACGAGGACGCCGCCCGCTGGATGGTCACGACCAGCCGCGGTGAGACCATCGACACCCAATTCCTGATCACCTGCTGCGGCATGCTCTCGGCTCCGCTGAGCGATCCATTCCCCGGCCGGGACAGCTTCGAGGGGCGGATCTTCCACACCGCGCGGTGGCCCCGCGAGCCGGTCGAGTTCGCCGGCAAGCGCGTCGGTGTCGTGGGCGTCGGGGCAACCGGTATCCAGGTCATCCAGACCATCGCCGCGGAGGTCGGGCATCTGAAGGTTTTCGTGCGGACGCCCCAGTACGTCCTGCCCATGAAGAACCTGCGATACGGTCCCGCCGACGTGGATGCCTACAAGGCGCGTTTCGACGAACTGAAGGCGACGCTTCCCCACACCTTCACCGGCTTCGAGTACGATTTCCAGCACAGATGGGCGGACTTGGCGCCGGCCCAGCGCCTGGAGGTGCTGGAAGAGATCTACGAGAACGGCTCGCTGAAGCTCTGGCTCGCCTCGTTCGCGGAGATGTTCTTCGACGAAGCGGTCAGCGAGGAGGTCTCGGAGTTCGTGCGCGGGAAGATGAGGGCACGGCTGAAGGACCCCAAGCTCTGCGATCTCCTGGTTCCGACCGGCTACGGCTTCGGAACGCACCGCGTCCCGCTGGAGACCGGTTATCTCGAAGTCTACCACCGCCCGAACGTCGAGGCCGTCGGCGTCGCCGACAACCCGATCAAGTGCGTGACCCAGGAAGGCATCAGGACCGCCGACGGCACGCTTCATGAGTTGGATATCATCATCCTGGCGACGGGGTTCGACGCGGGGACCGGAGCCCTGACCCGGATCGATATCCGCGGCTGGGGAGGGCGCTCGCTCCGGGAGGACTGGGGAAGGGACATCCGCACCACCATGGGCCTCCAGGTGCATGGCTACCCGAACCTTTTCACGACGGCCGTCCCGCTCGCCCCATCGGCCGCCCTGTGCAACATGACGACCTGCCTGCAGCAGCAGGCCGAATGGATCAGCGACTGCATCCGGTACATGCGCAACCGGAACCGGACGGTCGTCGAGCCCACTGCCGAGATGGAGGAGCGCTGGGTCGCGCATCATGACGAGACCGCCGCCGCGAACCTGATCTCCAGGACGGACTCCTGGTATCTGGGCTCGAACGTTCCGGGCAAGCCGCGGCGAGTCCTCTCCTACACCGGCGGGGTCGGCACCTATCGCAGGAAATGCGACGAGGTGGCAGCCGGCGATTACCAGGGCTTCGAGATGCGATAGGGGGTGACCGGACCGCGACTTTGCTGACGTCGACGGATCAGTAATGGTTCATCATCGGGAGGAAGAATGATGCTTACGGAGCTGAAAGCTGCTGAGGACGCCGTGCTGAAGGGCGTGGTCGGTTCGGAACCGCGCGTTCCCGGCGTCGTCGCGATGATCACCGACTGCGACCGGAACATCTACGAGGGGGCCGCCGGCACCCGCCGGCTCGGCGGCGGCGAAGACATGACGACCGATACCGTCTTCGCGCTCTTCTCGACGACCAAGGCGGTAACCGGAACCGCGGTGCTCCAACTCGTCGAGGAGGGCAGGCTCGACCTCGATGCGCCGGCCAGGAACTACGCGCCCGGGATCGGCGAGCTGAAGGTCATCGAGGGCTTCGGCGAGACCGGGGAGCCGAGGCTGCGGGCGCCGAAGCGCGACGTCACCACGCGCATGCTGATGCTGCACACCGCCGGCTTCGGCTACGACTTCTTCAACCGGACCTATCATCGCCTGGCGCAGGAGAAAGGGCAGCCAAGCGTCATCACCGCGTCCAGGCGCGCGCTGATGACCCCCCTGCTGTTCGATCCGGGCGAGAAGTGGGAATACGGAAGCAACATCGACTGGTGCGGGCAAGTCGTCGAGGGCATCACCGGACGGAGGCTGGGAGAAGTCTTCAGGACGCGCATCTTCGAGCCGCTCGGCATACGCGACATGACGTTCGAGCTCGATGACGGGCTTCGGCGCAGACTCGCCGGGATGCATGCGCGCAACCCGGACGGCTCCCTGGCGCCGATGGATTTCGAGCTGCCTGCAAATCCGGAGGTCCACATGGGCGGCCATGGCCTCTACGGGACGGTCGGCGACTACATGCGGTTCATACGCATGTGGCTCAATGACGGGCAGGGGGAGCACGGGCGCGTCCTCAAACCCGAAACCGTGGCCATGGCCGAGAAGAACCATCTCGGCGACATGAAGGTCTCCATGCTTCCCGGCGTGATCCCGTCGCTGTCCAACGACGCGGAGTTCTTCCCCGGCCTGTCGAAATCCTGGTCATTCACCTTCATGGTCAACGACGAGGAGGCCCCTACCGGAAGGCCTGCCGGATCCCTCGGATGGGCGGGGCTGGCCAACCTGTTCTACTTCATCGACCGGAAGAACGGCTATGGCGGGTTCTGGGCGACGCAGATCCTGCCCTTCGGCGACCCCGTGTCGTTCAGCGGGTATGTGGACTTCGAATCCGCCCTCTATTCCTGCCTGAAGCGGACCAAGGCTGCCTGACCCCTGCTGGACCCCGGCCCGGATCGCCGGGCGCCCGGGCCGGGGACGCGGGGCGGGGCCGTCCCGTCAGCCGGGGCGCCGGGCTTTGCCGGTCTCGCGGATCACCGCATCCCCGCGTCCGCGCACTTCCGGCAGGAGGGCGGTGCCCAGGCCCGGCCCGGTGGGCGCTTGCACCATGCCGTTCATGATCACCGGAAGGTCGGTGACAAGATCCCGGTACCACGTGGCCAGGGTCGCCCTCACGACCTCCTGGAAGATCGCGGTCGGGGCATGCAGGCCCAGATGAAGGCCCGCCATCAGGGTCACCGGCCCGGTGCAGTCGTGGGGCGCCAGCGGCTTGGCGTAGGCCTCGGCCAGGGCCGCGATCTTGCGCCCCTCCGTCAACCCGCCGCACCAGGCGAGATCGAGCATGACCACGTCGACCGCGTCGGCCTCCAGCATGCCCCGGAACGAGACGGCACCGCCCAGCGTCTCGCTGCCGCAGACCGGCACCCGCGTCCGGCGGCGCAGGTCGGCCAGGGCCCTCGCGTCGCTCATCTTGGCGATAGGGTCCTCGACCCAGAAGACGTCGAACTCTTCCAGCGCCTGGCAGATCCGGAGGGCGGCGCCGGCACTCCACAGGCTGTGCAACTCGCACATGATGTCGATCCGGTCGCCAACCGCGGTACGAACCCTGCGGAACGGCTCGATCCCGGCCTTCAGGTCGGCCAAGCCGATCATCTGGCCGCCCGAAGCATCGGCGTAGATGTCGAGCGGCCAGATCTTCATGGCCGTGAATCCCTCCGCCAGGAGGCTTTCCGCAAGCCCGCCGGCGTCGCGCATGAAGGCGATCTGATCGTCATAGGGGCCGGCAGGGGCGTCCGCGGCGTGGATGGCGCGCCGCGCGACACCGCCGCTGTTGTAGGCATAGCCGGCGCAGGTGTTATAGGCGCGGATCTCCGTCCGGACCGCCCCGCCCAAAGCCTCGTGCACCGGAATTCCATGACGCTTTCCCGCCAGATCCCACAGGGCGAGATCGATGGCGCTGGCCGCGCGCATCTCGGCCCCGGTGCTGTGGAACCCCAGGTAGGGCGTCATCAGATGGCGCGATACCGCTTCGATGCGGCGGGAATCGCGGCCGACCAGCCAGGGGGCGACCTGCTCGTGGATCACCGCCTCCACGGCTTGGGCGCCGCGGAAGCTTTCGCCGAGACCGGTCAGGCCCTCGTCCGTCTCGATCTCGACCCAGATGAGGTTGGGCCGTTTCGCGATGCGGATCGTGCGGACGCAGTGCACCTTCGACATTCCTGTTACCCGCCGTGGATGTTGTTGCCGTGGGAAACAGCCTATCACCACGGCCGGCCCCGATCGATCCGGGTATGGCGATTCCGCTGGCTGGGTCGCTCGCGTCCCGTCGGCATACGAATCATGCCGACAGCGTTCAGGAAGGGGGCCGGCTCCCGGCCAGTCCCGCCAACGTGCGCTTGGTCCGCGCGATCGCCCGGTCGGTGTCCGCCAGCAGCGCATCCAGATCGACCGGCATGTCAGGCTGATGACGGTGGGGCAGGGCGGAGATTTCGAGCACCGGCCGCACCGGCTCCTCCAGGTCCCGATCGGACTCCGGCTCGTCCCGGAGCGGCGGCCGGCCGATCATGCCGGCCTGCGGGCGGCGAGGCCCGGCAGTGGCCAAGCGGAGCGGGGCCAGGTCGGGCAGGCCGTACAGGCGATGGGTCCGCCGGCCGGTCAGCTCGACCGCGACGCCGAGACCGACCAACTCGTTCAGCGCCGTCGTCGCGGCCGGGATGCTGCGGCCGAGCACCCGCGCCAGCTGGGCCGGTCCAAGGGTCGGCGCGGACGCCAGCAGGGTGACGGTGCGGGGCAGGGGAGAGTCGGAACGGACGGCCCGGCGCCGGCCCTGTCCGGCCGGCCCCGGCAGACCGGCCCGCCGCTCCAGGGCGTCAAGGGCGTTCAGCCACGCTCTCTCCATCGTCCCCAGCAGACGGACACCCTCGTCCGCCTCTTCCGCCAGGGCGTCGAGGATCGCGACGAGCCGCCGACCGGCGGTGGCTCGGCCGTCGCGCAGCGCGGCATCGCCGGTCAGGTTGGGACAAAGGGACCGCATCAGCCCGCGTTCGACCAGCAGCCGGGGGATCGCCGCCCGGATCGCGCCGCGGTCGTCGGATCGCTCCAGCCAGGTCATCAGGCCGGCGGCGGCCGTCGACAGCACCGGGCTGTCGGCCGGTCCGGAACGCAGGTGCGCCAGCGCCGTCCCGACCGCCGCCTCCAGTTCGGTCCGCTCGCTGTCGGGATTCTCGGCCGGCGGCCCGGCGGAGTCCGCCGCCACGGCCATCAGGCGGTGATGCCGGCAGGCCAGCAGGTATCCCGCCATCTCGATCGAACGGTCGACCAGCGACTGGCGGCGATCCACGGTCAGCCGCAGGCCCTCGATCATGGCACCCAGGCGGTGCGGGTCGACGCTGTGTCCATCGGTGGCCGCATGCCGGCATGCCGAGGCGAGGCGGGTTCGATGCCGCCATGCCGGCGCCAGCGGGTGGCCGGTGACGGCGCTGTCGAGCCGGCCGAGCGCGGCTGCGGTGCGCTCCAGGGCCAGCAAGCTTGCGCGGTCGCCTAGCATGAGACCGGGATCATGCGGCGTCGCGCGGCAACGCTCCCGTCGGGAATGGTCCGCCCCGCCATGGACTCTCCCTCGGCTCCGCGTTTAAGGCTATCCTGCTTATCCCTTAGAACAGCCGTGTTCCGCCGTCAACCGTTCGCGGTACCATCGCGCCGACTGCCGTCTCCTGTGATGCCTGCGTCCGCCGGTGTCGTTGTCGGGTAGTTCGTGTGAAAAGCCTGATTCTGGTGGGTTGAGCACCCTGTCACGTCCCATTTTGAAGCCCGGATCATGCGAAATCTTCAGGCCGTTCATGCTAAAAGCTCGCCATCCGGATGTGGGGCATCACCGCACGTTGTTGAAAAACAAGCTTTTTTCAAGAAGAGAGGTTCGGGACGCGGCCCGGTCAGGGACCTGACCGTTGCCCGACATCCCGCCGCGTCCGGACGCCGAAACGCCCTCGCGGTTCATCTCGTTCCAATCGGCAATCCCAACCGGCAGCACGGAGCGCAGCCGCCCTCACCACCGCCAGGGCACTTACGTATTTTACCAAACGACCGGTTGCTGGCGGCTGCCAGTTTGGTAAAATAGCCTGACAGGGGGCTTTTCCGGTTCGAAAAGCTCCCATCACCGGAGACTTCCATCATGGCGCTGATCGGTTACGCCCGCGTATCCACCGACGAGCAAACGACCGATCCGCAGATCGACGCCCTGAAGGCTGCAGGTTGCGCCGCCATCCACCGCGAACACGGCTCTGGCGGCGACCGCGCGCGCCCGGAGCTGAAGCGCGCCATCGAGCGCTGCGCTGGAGGCGATGTCCTGGTCGTGGTCCGCATCGACCGGCTGGCCCGCTCGCTCGCCCACCTGCTCGAGATCATCGAGACGCTCGATGCCCGGGGGGCGGGGTTCCGTTCGCTCGGCGACCCGATCGACACCACCAGCCCGCAAGGCCGCTTCACCTTGCAGATCCTCGGCGCCGTCGCCGAGTTCGAGCGCGCCCTGATCCGGGAACGCACGAAGGCCGGCCTGAAGGCGGCCCGCGAGCGCGGCCGTATTGGCGGCAACCCAGGCCTCCGGCTTCGCTCAGACGCGGCCGTGCGTGCTGTTCATAGCGCTCGCGAGGCCCGGCGCGACGCTGACGTGCTGCGGGTCGCCGATGACATCCTGCACCACGTCCGGGAAATGCGCCCGGCCTATCCCTGGGAAACCGTGGCCCGCAGCCTCGACAGGGCAGGGGCGCGCCGCCCGGATGGTGGTCGCTGGACCGGTCCGGCCCTGGGGCGTGCGGTGCGCCGACTGGTCCGCGATGGCTTCGTGGACGCGAGCGTTCTGGAACGTACCCCGCGCCGCCGCGACACCGACGACCTGGTAACACTGGTCGCCATGGCGGTCAGGACGCTGAAGCCACCAACCCTGGCCAACATCGCCCGCCATCTCGAGGGACTTCACTGCCGCACGCCGCGCGGCGAAACCCGCTGGTCGGTGTCGTCGGTGCAGAATCTGCTGGGCCAGGCGGTCGCACAGGGCCTTCTTGAAGACCGGCCGCTTCCCGCACCAGAGGCTCCCCGCCGGCGCGGCCGCCCGCCCAGATCGCTCAAATCCAGCGTGACGCAGGGCTGACCCGTTGCCGGGCGGGAAGCCCTCAGCGCTCCATACCGCGGTCGCTGAGAGAGACCCAGGCGCTGCCAGCGGTTATGTCCCGCCATGCCCCTGGTTCAGACCTTTGATCGCCGTTGCCGAGAGTTTGCGAAGCAGCGCACGCCGTTGGCGGGCACGGAGTCTTTTGGTGGGTAGGGGCCCGTGGGCCTCCAAGGCAAGCCGAACGGACTGGGCGATATGGTCTTCCACCGAAGCCGTTCTCTCTGGCGCTCGCCTTCCTGGCGTTGGATCCGGTTTCGCCATGAACCGCCACAAGCCGGCCCGTGTGCTCCAGGTGCGGCGTCGCCATGCGTCCCGGCGCGCTTGTCCGATCAATCCCGCGGCTTTCGTGCCGGCGGCCACATGCCGGTAGCGAAACGGCCCGGCAATTGGGAACTGGGACATACGTTGAGGATGGCGTTTCCTGATCGCGGCGGAAAACAGGATGCCGGTCCAGGCAGCGTGATTCCAATGCGCCTCGGCCAGTCGCTCCGCGTGGCTTGGATCGTTGCTCCAATGCTTGGTCAGGGCAATGGCGAGTGCGGAGCGGACGCCATCGCTTCCCCAGTCCCGACGCGACAGGGCCTTCCCCGTTAACAGTTGGGCCAGCATCTCCCCCGGCCAGAATTCAAGAAGCAGGTGGATCAGGGCTGTGAATTGCTCAGCATCCTGCGCGGTTTTCTGGTCGACCGGGTTGATGGTGTGCAGACCGGCAAGGAGCGTGTGGAGCGGATTTGCGACGAGGTGCCACGCCAGAACCAGGGAAACGGCCGGATCGTTCCGCGCGTCCGGTGGCAGAGGCAGCGGTTCACCGTCCCCATTCCGGGCGAACGCACGCACGATGCGGAACCCAGCCTGATCGCGCAGCGCATCAAACTCGGCGACACGGACGCTGAGATAGGCATTCAGCAGATGGACGAAACGCACGAAAGCGCCAACGGTGATGGCGGGAGCCAGACGTTTGCCAACGATGCTCGCAAAGGCCGTCGGATCGAAGGCAGCACGGTCGAGAA
The DNA here is from genome assembly GCF_016806835.2 of Skermanella rosea. NCBI lineage: Bacteria > Pseudomonadati > Pseudomonadota > Alphaproteobacteria > Rhodospirillales > Azospirillaceae > Skermanella > Skermanella rosea. The sequence goes on from NZ_CP086113.1 coordinate 287,974, forward strand.
ACGTGATGATTTCCCGCACTTGGCCGTAGAAAGGCGCCAGGGGAACGTCAGCCCCCACCTCCACTGGTTTGAGGCATGGGGGGTGGTCCGGACAGACCACACGCCAGACGGCCCGTGCGTGAAGCAGGCCAACCGGCCGCCCAGCCCGGCGTGAGGCTTCATTCGCACAGGCTGAACAGGGAACACGATGGCGTTGGCAGGCATCCTCCAGATCCTGATCAAGACCGGCGAAGGTCATGCCGAGCAACACGTCTTTGGCGATTCCGGTGTCGGCCTGAAGCCGCTTGATCATGGACGGCAACGGCCGGATCACCAAGTCCCGCTCGATCAGCGGCGAGACCCACCGGCGCGGGATCTCCAAACGCCCGAAATACTCCCGCATGGTCAACCCGTAGGTCTGCGCAATGGCCGCGATCCAGCTGCCCAGCGCCTCCCCCGGGACCGGCAACGGCACGACCGGCAACGCCGGCACCGTAGAGAAGAGCGTCCTTCCCGTCATGCTGGAACCGGCAGGCTGACGTAATCCTTGATCATCTCGGGCGTGATTCGCTCTTCACTGGAGCGGATGGCGTCGATGCCAAGGTCGATGAACGTTTCGAACAGCTTGGCGGTCCCACCGCCGCTGTGGGCCAGCAGAGCCTTGAGAGCCCGTGCTGTCAGAGGCGAGGGGCGGCGCAACGGCAGGGACCGCAGGATGCTGCCGACCAGAGCCTGGAACTCATCACCGGCTCCCCACATCGGCAGTTCGACGAAGCGGAAACGCCGCGTCAGTTGGCGGTCGTGCATCAGGGCTTCGCGGGCGTCCTGGATGCCGAACAGCACGAGCGGAATGCCCAGTTCGTTGGACAGGTTCCGGATCACCGCCAGCATCACGCGCTGCTGCCGGACGCTACCCATCAGCATGTTGTGCGCCTCGTCGATCAGGATCTGGCGGACGCCCACCAGGCGGTAGAGGGCGACCACCCGGTCCGCCATGAGCGGGATGCTGCTGCGGGTTTCCCCGACCGGCGCGTCAATGGCGCCGAGCAGCTTGATGTAGAACCAGCGGACATCGCACATCGGCGGCATCTCCAGACCGACCACCGCCACGCGCCGGACACCGGCTCGCTTGTCGAACACCGCCGGGTGGTCCCGCAGGTGCTTTTCCATGATCGTCGACTTGCCCTGCCCGGACTCGCCCCAGACCAGCAGGTTGGGTTTGATCACGCCGTTCGGTTGGTTGAACTGGTCGCCAAGCAGATCGAGCACCACGCGGCAGCGCGGGTACTCGGTGAAGCGACGGGCCTGAGTCCGGGCGATGCGTTCCTCGGGGGGCAAGGCGATCACCTCCAGCGCCGACTTTCCCAGATGCCCGTAGACTTCAGTCATCCCAGTCCTCGGTTTCGTAGTAGGGCAGTTCAAGCGGGACGTCGTCACCATCGGGCACGACCTGAAAATCCGCGTCGATCGTTCGTGTGGGCTCGGCTGCCGGCAGAGTCGGCCCCGATCCCGGTCGTGCGCCGCGCGCCCGTTCCAGCCGAGCCCGCCGGCTGCGCCCGCTGGCCTCCTCCACCAGCTTGCGCCGGGCCAGCACCATGTCGAAAATCATGGCTTCGTCGACGCCGGCCTGCCCCTGACGGCGCAACGCACGGGCAGCTGCTCTCAGCTCCCACTTGGAAATCGCCGGGCGGCGCAGGTTGCGATATGGGACCTCCAGGTACTCGCCCGACATTCCCCGTATGAAGACCTTGGACAGGTTGGCCGGATCGTAGTGGACTGTGACCTTCCGCTTGTCGTGGAGAAAGGGCGTCAGGGCGTCGTGCCAGTAAGAGATGTTGAACAGATGGACGCCGTCACGCTGTACCGCGCGATCCTCGAACGGTAGAAAATCGCGGTGGAACGTCCGGAGGTCGGCCGGCATCCGGAAGGTCCGACCCTCGGTGTCGGCCGCCCATCTGGCGTTGGGTGACGTGCCGATGCCCTCATGGAAGGACGCGTGGTGTTCAAGGATGATGCTGGCTACCAGCCACTCGATCTCGGCGATGGTCAGGCAGGCATTTCCGGCCGGATCGTAGACGCCCCGCTCCTTGATGTTGGAGAAGGTGGTGCCGGGCAGCAGGTGCAGTTCCTGCATAAGATGGCCGATGCGGCGTTCGACATGCCCGCCCATGTGCGGTGTCGCCGGCGGCCGGTACCGCACCTCGATGCCGTAATCTTCGCAGGCCCGGGTGAACGCCTTGGAGTGAAACTCCTTACCGTTATCGACGTGGATGATCTCGCACAGCCCGGCGACCGGCCAACGGGGCGGAAGGCCGCGCGCCACCAGCCAGTCGTTCTTGTCCATCACCGCGTGGGCGACGCATGCCGCCACACTGGATGCGCCGGGAGGATCGAAGGTCAGGTAGAAGCCGCAGTACATGCGGGTTCGAATGTCGATCGCCAAGGTGATGAAGGGCCGCCCGATGACCTCCAGCGTATCAGGTTCGACAGCCATGATGTCGGTCGGAGTATGGTCGATCTGGACGATCTCCAGGGAGCGTTCGGCCTCCAGCGAGCCGCAGATCGGGGCGAAGTCGTCCCGCGCTCTCTTGCGGCCGTGGCGACGCCTGGTCTGTTCCCGCTTGCTGATCGCCGTCAGCCGACCCTCGACGGTCTCCCGCGCCGGCTTCGGCAATCCCTCCGCCGTGCATCGGGCATGGATGCCCTTCATCAACTTGGACTTCTTCGGTTTCAAAAGCCTCAGGTACTGGGTCTGGATCTCCTCCTCGATGATCGCTTCGACACGGCGGTCGAGGCGTCGCTGCCCAGCCTGCGGGCCAGGGGTCTTCGGCAGCAGGGAGCGGGTTCGGGGATCGGTCCCGTAGGCTTTGAGCAGACGATAGAGATGGTGCGGGCTGAGGCCAAGATCAGCCGCGGCCGTCGTCATCACCTCGCTGCGGGTGCCGTAAACAGGCGGCTCCAGAACAAGCTGCCGGATCACACGCTCACGGTCCCGGGCAGCCTCCCAGACCTCGTCCGGTACGCCCGTCAGCGGCTTGTCACTGCGTGGATGTCCAGCACTTTTCACTCAATCCACCCTCAGCTTTTCACCAGAATAACTCTCCTTTTCTCATGAACCTCTCTGAGGAAAGGGACTAACCACCGCGGAATCCCTGACCAACTTTTCGCATCAACTACTCTGCGGTGACAGCCGGTGTCGCCGTCGGGTGGATCCGTTCAGACAAGAGTGGGTCGGGTTGGAAGCCGTCGCCCGTCGGCCTCCGGCGGTTTTCGCCCGGTCCCGCGGGCCGACGTGACCGCCCCGGGCACCTCCGGGGACGCCAGGGCTTTCGTCGCGCGCTGCGGGCATGCCCACGGGACGGCGGCGGCAGCCGGAACATGCCTCCACATTCATCCGGGTGGATAAGAGCGACTGATATTCTGTACAAAGGCGGCGGGGCGCCCGCCCCGCCACGTAGAACCCGCAGGAGAGGTCTCCGATGGCCCTCATCGCCTACGCCCGCGTCTCCACCGAGGACCAGTCCACGGACTCGCAATTGCTCGCCCTCCGGCAGGCGGGCTGCTCGACCATCTTCGAGGAGCACGCCTCGGGCGGCGACCGCGACCGGCCGGTGCTTGCCAAGGCGCTCGCCAGCCTGAGGAAGGGCGACACCCTGGTGGTCGCCCGGATCGACCGCCTGGCGCGCTCGCTGTTCCACCTGCTCGAGGTGATCGATGGCCTGGAGCGGCGCGGCGTCGCCTTCAAGTCGCTCGGCGACCCGATCGATACCACCAGCCCGCAGGGCCGGTTCGCCCTGCAGGTGCTGGGAGCGGCGGCCGAGCTGGAACGCGCCCTGATCCGCGAGCGCTCGGTCGCCGGGCTCCGGGCCGCCGTGGCCCGGGGCAAGGCTCCCGGCAATCCCGGGCTGCGCCGACGGGACCCGGCGGCGCTCGAAAAGGCGCGCCGGGGCCGCGCCAGCGCCCGCGATGACCTCGTCATCCTGTACGCCCAGGACTTCCTGCCCACCGTGGAGGCGTTGCGCCCGACGGCGCCGTGGGACCGGGTGGTGCGTGCGCTGAAGGGGGCGGGCAGGAGCCGGCCCTGGGACGGCAAGCCGTGGACGCCCAACAGCCTGATTCGTGCCGTACGGCGGCTGGCCGCGGCCGGACTGATCCGCCGGGACGTCCTCGACCCGGCGCCCAAGCGCGTCGACAGCGACGACCTGGTCCTGATGGTGGCGGGCCTGGCGCGGTCCGAGCCCGGCATCACGCTCGACGGCATCGCGCGCCGGATGCAGGCGATGGGGCAGCGCACGCCGCGCGGCGGCCTGCGCTGGAGCCGCTCGTCGGTGAAGAACCTGCTGGACCGTGCCCGGGAACAGGGGCTGATACGTGAGGAGCAGCCGGCCTGACGGGACCGCCCGCCGCGTTCGATGGCGACCGGGCCGGCCCAGGCGCGCACAGAAGCCACCTCAGATTGCTGAACGACGTCGGTAGAAAACACAGCGATGCCGTGGTCGATTTGTATTCTCTAGCGTGTGAACCGGGGGTGCGGAAGAACCCGAAATCGGAGGGCGGATTCCGCCGGAATATTCGAAGCTTATCCACCACGAACGGTTTTCAGTAACGGCCGTTTGCCCGCATCATGGCATCGACACGGGCCTGCGCGGATTCCAACGCTGCCGCGATCGTCTTCGCGCCTGTCAGCATATCGTGGATCTCCTCGCCGGCAATGGAGACGATTCGGGGTAGCTCGGCTATCGGTGGGCGAGGCCACATCTGCAGCAGGCCCGTGCGTGCCATCTGGTCGATGGCCGGAATGATGGGCGAGATGGCCGAAACCTGAGGGTCGCTGCTGACACTGAACCTTGGGCTGACGACGCTGCCGTTCATCAGGTACAGCTTGGTGGCGCTGGGGGAGGTGAGGGTGCGCAACGCGGCCCAGGAGGGCTCGATCCGCTCCGGCGCCAGATTGGCCGGGATCGCCAGCGCATAGCCGCCAAGCGGCGCCACGGGGTGGCCGGCCGGGCCGGGCGGATGGGGCAGGTAGCCGGTGTTCCCACGAGCGGGGGAGGAAGGATTGAGTTCGAACAGCGGCGCCAGGAGGGAGTAGCAATAGGCCATGGCGACCTTGCCCTGGGCGTAGCATTGCGCCCGTTCATACCAGGACATGTTGAGGATGTTCGGTGGTGAATAATCCAGCAGGGCGCGCAGGTATTCCGCCGTTTCCCGCGCCGCGTCGGACAGGAACATCGGCTTGAAGTTCCCGCCTTCGACAGTCTCGCCGTCGAAGCCGTCGCCTGCCCTGCGCAGGTTGATGACGGGCTGGCCGAAGGCCGCCATGATCATGATGAACGAATGGCCGACCGGTGTTCCACGGGCCGCATTCCAGGCGATACCGCTGAAGTTGCGGCCCGGTGCATGCAACTGGCGAGCCGCCTCCAATGTGTCGGCGGCGGTGAGCGGCGCCGGGATGCCGGCTTCCTCGAGCAGGTCCTCGCGATAGCACATCAGTTCGGGCGTGGTCTGGACGGGAATGCCGAACTGCCCGCCGTGATAGCGGGTGCTGGCCACCGCTTCGGGATGGAAATCGGAGATGTCGTGTCGGTCCCGGGCCAGCAGATCGTTGAGCGGCAACAACATTCCCTGAGATGCCAGTTCGCCGAACCAGGGCAGGTCGCACGCGATGATATCGTAACGTGAATTCGGTGCTGCGGCATTCCTGTGGATCTCTTCGCGCAGCCGGTCGATCGTGAGCGCCCGGCTGCCGATCCCGACGCCGAAGATCATCTCGAACTGCTTCTTCAGCGTGTTCATCGCCATGAAGGTGGGGTCCGCATGGACCAGGATGCGAAGGTCCCCCTGCAGGTTCAGCTTCTTCTCCAGGACGGCCGGCGGCGGGATGATCCGCGCCGACATGTAGGAGGCGCCGAAGAAATAGTCATTGCCGTGTCCCGGCCGCGTGTCCATGCCGAACACGGACCCCAGCAGCGTCTTGATGCGCCGCGCATATTCCTCCCATTCCCGGATCAGTTCGGTCGACGGATGGAGCGAGTAGGCCCTGCCGGCTTTCGTGCGGGGCCGCTTGATCACCAGCCCGCGCTCGATGACGCTGGTGACGGCGCGCGATGCCGTTCCGTAGGTCAGGCCGGATGCTGCGGCCAGCGAGGACGGGGTCGTCAGGCGGCCCGCCAAGTGGTTGCGCATCAAATGCACCATCATGCGGACTTCCCGATAGCCGCCGCGCATCGCCAGCGCCTGTTCTGTCTCATCCTCCAGACGCTCGATGAACTCCACGAACCGGGACAGCTCCGAATTCGAGATACGCGGGGGCGGGATATGGCCATTCGTGCCGTATGGCCCTTCCGACAGGGAATCTGGTTTCGCTCCTGCGCCTTGCGCGGTCCTTTTCACGTGTATCGACATGGTCCTGTCCAGTTTGGATGTCGGCCGTCCGGTGCTGCCTCGCGTCGGATTTGGCAAGCATAACAGCCGTCGTGCCGCCGGTGCCGAATCTTCCAGTTCACCTGAATTCATCCATATTGAATTGATATCAAATGGCTTTCTCCAGCTTGTGGGCCACAAGATGTCCAAGATGGATAAATTAGCCGGCGCATTTTTATGCTGCCTGGGATTAGCATTGAAAATCGAAAGGGGCGGTCGGCCGGAAAGAGCACTGCGAAGCCATACCAATCAAGTGCGACAGCCTCCAAATAAACCTGGGAGAAACGTCATGAAGGTCGAGACACTTGCCGTTGCTGCGGCGATCACAATTGCTTCCACCGGCTTCGTTTCCGCTGATACCATACGGATCGGCATTACCCAAAACAATGTGGGTGTTGACAGTTATCAGACAACCTATGAAAAAGCATTTCTGGAAGCGGCGAAGGCCAATCCCGATGTCGAGGCCGTGGTTCTCGACGCTGGCGGCGATGTCGCCCGCCAGATCGGCCAGTTGCGGGACCTGGTCCAGCAACGCGTCGATGTGATCATCATCTGGCCGACCAACGGCCAGGCCGTGGTCCCCGGAATCCGTCAGGCCGATCGCGCCGGCATCCCGGTCGTGGTGACCAATTCCAAGATCGCCGAAGCGGGCAACGAGTTCATCGCGGCATTCTCCGGTCCCGACAATATCGCCCAGGGCCGCCACGCGGCGGAAATGATGTGCGAAGCGCTGGATGGCAAGGGCCAGATCGTGCAGATCGCCGGTCAGCCGGGCTACACCACCGCCATGGAGCGCGCACAAGGTTTCGAGGAGCGGCTGGCGGAGGCTTGCCCCGATGTCGAGCTGATGGAAACCCAGCCGGCCGACTGGAACCGCGAGAAGGCCCAGCGGGTCATGGAGAACTTCCTGACCAAATACGACCGGATCGACGGTGTCTATGCCGGCGACGACAATATGGGCGTCGGCGCGCTGAACGCCGCGAAGGCCGCCGGACGCAAGGACATCGCTTTCATCGGCGCCACCAATTTCGCGGTCGGTTACGAAGCGATGGAGCGGGGCGAATATTACGGATCGGTCTATCAGTCCCCGGTCGAGGATGCCCGCAATGCCTTGAATACCGCTGTCGCCGTTGTCAAAGGCGAGGAAGTTCCGAAGTTCAATTACTTTGACACACCCAAGATCACCAAAGACTCCGTCGCCCAGTTCGATAAGCCGGTGTTCTGATCCGACCGGCCGACAGGCCGCAACAGACAGCCACGACTACTGAAATCACGCGGGGGAGCTGCCCAGCCGGGCGGCTTCCAACCCTCACCACATTCAAAATCAGGCCAAAATCAGGAGCAGCCCATGGGCACGATGTCGAACCGCACATGTATCGTCACAGGATCCGCCAAGGGGATCGGCCGGGCGATCGGCGAAGCCCTGCTTCGCGACGGCGCCAACGTGGTCTTCGCCGACCTGGACGCGAGCGTCACCGAAACTGCCGAGCAGGCGAACCGGCACGCCGACGGCGGCCGCGCCATCGGCATCCGGATGGATGTCACCGACCGCGCCGAGGTGCGCGGGGCGGTCGAGCGCACGGTGGAGGAATTCGGCTCGCTCGACGTGATGTTCAACAATGCCGGCGTCAACAAGCCGATGAACTTCATGGACGTGACTGAGGACAACTGGAACTTCATTATGAAGATCAACGGGCTGGGTGTGCTGATCGGCACCCAGGAGGCGGCCCGCCAGATGATCGCGCAGGGCAAGGGCGGCAAGATCGTCAATACCGCGTCCATCGCCAGCCGCCAGGGCTTCGACAACGTCGCCCCCTACTGCGCGTCCAAATTCGCGGTTCTTTCGCTGACCCAATCGGCCGCCCGCGCGCTCGCCAAGCACAAGATCACGGTCAACGGCTTCGCCCCCGGCGTGGTCGCGACCGAGCTGTGGAAGCAGCTCGACAAGGACCTGATGGAGATCGGCGCCAGCGAGCGGCCGGGTCAGGCCATCGAGGAGTTCTCGACCGGCATTCTGCTTGGCCGGCCGGCACTGCCGGACGACCTGACCGGGACTACGTCGTTCCTCGCCTCTCCGGCATCCGACTACATGACCGGCCAGATCATCATGATCGATGGCGGCATGATCCTGGTCTAGCGAGCCTCGATCGTAGGTCGGCACACGCAAGTCCAGGCAAGTCCAGGCGAAGAAATCGCCACGCCGGGAGCGCGGGTATCCGCTCTCCCGGCGCAGGGAAAACCCGAATGCGGGGGGAAGACGATGGCAACCCAACAAGGTGTCAGCGTACAGAAGACAACAAGCCTTTTCGACCGCGAGAGAATAGCAAGGGTATTGACGCAGCAGGGCATCCTGTTGGCCTTCGTCGTCTTCCTCGCGGCGTTTGCCCTTCTGTCCGACCGTTTCCTGTCGACCGACAACATCATGACGGTGATCCGGCAAGCCTCGATCGTCGGCGTCATCGCCATCGGGGTCACCGTCGTCATCATCGGCGGCAATCTGGATCTCTCGGTGGGATCGATGCTGTCCTTCGCGACCGTCATCGTGGTCGACCTGCACGACAAGGTCGGACCGGAACTGGCGATCGTCGGAATGTTCGCCGCGGTCCTGCTGGCGGGCGCCGTCAACGGCCTGCTGGTCGGGTATTTGCGGTTGAACTCCCTGATCGTCACGCTGGGCATGCTCTCGGTCATCCAGGGCGTCACGCTGATCTATACCGGCGGGCAGAATGTCGATATCGCCAACCAAGCCGACACCTGGTTCGCGGTCTTCGGGCGCGGGTTCGTCCTCGGCGTCGCGGTGCCGGTGGTGATCTTCCTGGGGCTAGCATTGGTGGCCGATCTGGTCATGCGCTACACATCCTACGGCCGCAAGATCTTCGTCGTCGGCGGAAATCCCACGGCGGCCGTCTTCTCCGGGCTGCGGCGCTCGCGGCTGGTCTTCAGCACCTATCTGCTGTCGGCCTTCGCGACCGCCTGCGCGGCCCTGATCCTGGGCTCCCGCGTGATGGGATCGCAGAACAATGTGGGGCAGGGCTATGAACTGCTGGTCCTGGCCGGCATCATCCTGGGCGGAACCAGCCTGCTGGGAGGATCGGGCAGCATCTGGAAGACCGTGATCGGCGTCATGATCCTGGGCTTCATCCAGAACGGCCTGCTGCTGCTGGGATATCCCTACTACACGCAATGGTTGGTCACTTGGGTCGTCATCATCCTGGCGGTTTGGCTCGACCTCGCGTCCCGGCGCCGCCGCCTGTTCACCGCGTTCTCCTGATCCTTCCACCGATGACTCTTCCACCGATCCAAGGGCGAACCCTGGAGGAAACACCATGTCCGCACTTCGCCGTCTACTGACCGGCCGCGGCGCCGTTCAGCCGATCTGGCTCTTCGTCATCCTGATCACGCTGCTGTTCAGCCTGACGGCCGATCATTTCCTCGATTTCAACAATTTCATGAACATCCTGATCCAGACCTCGACCATCGGTCTGATCGCGCTGGGCATGACCTACGTCATGATCAACGGCAACATCGACCTTTCGGTCGGCGCCGTGCTGGCGCTGGCGGCCACCCTGTCGGTCGACCTGCAATCCTACGGCTTGGGCGTGGCGGTGGTCGCCGCCCTGCTCAGCGGGATCGCACTGGGCGCGCTGAACGGCCTGATCGTCTGGAAGACCGGGGTCAGCGCCTTCATCGTCACGCTGGGTGCCATGATCGGCATCCGCGGCCTCGTCTTCATCTATACCGGCGAGCAGTCGTTCTACGCCGAGAACTTCGCCTTCTCCGACTTCGGCGTCAGCACCATCGGCCCGGTCCCCACGCTGGCGGTCATCTTCCTGGGTTTCACGGCCGTGATGCACTGGGTCCTGACCCGCACCGTCCATGGCAGCAACATCTTCGCCGTCGGCGGCAACCGCGAGGCCGCTACCGATGCCGGCATCCGCGTCGGCCGGCACATGGTCATCAACTTCATGATCGTCGGATTCTTCGCGGCGCTGGCCGGCGTCACGCTGGCGACCCAGATGGGCGCCTCGACCCCCAACCTGGGCCGCGACTACGAGCTGTGGACGATCACCGCCGTGGTCCTGGGCGGCACCAAGCTGACCGGCGGCTCCGGCAGCATCACCGGCACGCTGGGCGGCGTTCTCGCCATCGGCATCCTGCGCAACGGGATGAACCTGATGCAGGTCCCCGCCTTCTACGTGCTCGTCATCATGGGGCTGATCCTGATCGCCGTGCTGCTGCTCGACAGCCGGGTCAACCGCCGCTCCGGACAGGAGGTCCAGGCATGACACACGCAATCCAGACCAACTCATCACCTACCGGTGTCCGACAGGCCCAAGACGAACCCGTGCTGATCCTGCAGGGCATCACCAAGCGCTTTCCCGGCGTCGTCGCCCTCAACAAGGTGGACTTCACCGTCCGCGCCGGGGAGGTCCACGCCCTGCTCGGCGAGAACGGCGCCGGCAAATCGACCCTGATGAAGATCCTGGCCGGCAAGCACCATGCCGAGGAGGGCCGGATCCTGCTCGAAGGCGAGGAGGTCAGGCTGGAAAGCCCGATCCAGGCCAAGCAGCGCGGGATCGTGCTGATCCACCAGGAACTGTCCCTGGTGCCGGAAATGACCGTGGCCGAAAACATCTATCTCGGCAGCCTGCCCATGAAGTGGGGCAACCGGATCGACTGGAAAAAGCTGCGCGCCGATGCCGGGGCCATCCTGAAGCGGCTGCAATGCTCCTTCGGTCCCGACGACATCGTCGCCGACCTGTCCATCGCCCGGAAGCAGATGGTCGAGATCGCCCGCGCACTGGCCTTCACCCCGAAGATCGTCATCTTCGACGAGCCGACCGCCTCGCTGACCGACCACGAGAAGCCCGTCCTGTTCGGCATCATCCGGACCTTGCAGGAGCATGGCGTCGGGGTGGTCTACATCTCGCACCGCATGGACGAGATCTTCACCCTGTCCCAGCGCATCAGCGTGCTCCGCGACGGCGAGTACCGCGGCACTGTCGATACCGCGGATACCAACGAGGACGAGGTCACCCGGCTGATGATCGGGCGCAGCCTGGAACTCGACCAGAGCGCCAAGCCGAAGGAATTCGGCGAGACCGTGCTGGACGTGCGCCGTCTCGGCATCGACGGGGTGTTCGAGGACATCAGCTTCAGCGTCGCCAAGGGCGAGATCGTCGGCATGTACGGCCTGATTGGGGCCGGACGGTCGGAGATCGCCGAGACCCTGTTCGGCCTGCGCCGGCCGTCCACGGGCGAAATCCGCCTTGAGGGCGAGGTGGTGACGATCCACTCGCCGACCGATGCGGTGCGGCGCGGCCTCGCCCTGGTGCCGGAAAGCCGCAAGGAGCAGGGGCTGGTCCTGGGCATGAACTGCCGGGACAACATGACCATCGCCCAGATCGACCGGCTGTCCAGCCGCGGCGTGCTGAACCAGAAGAAGGAGTTGGAGGTCTACGAGAAATATGCCCGCGAGCTGAAGGTGAAGACCCCCGGCTGGGCCGAGAAGGTCGGCAATCTCAGCGGCGGCAACCAGCAGAAGATCGTCATCGGCAAATGGCTCAGCACCCATCCGAAGCTGCTGATCCTGGACGAGCCGACCCGCGGCATCGACGTCGGCTC